>JAISXR010000161.1 GCA_031270375.1 Synergistaceae bacterium
TGTTTTTGACTATGCGGACGAAATCACGGAGGCGGTACGCGAAAAACTCGGCATAGATTTGAGCCGGAAATATTTACGTCTTGGCGAAATCAGAAAAATTTTGGGAAACACGAAAAAAGACTAATTCTCAACAATTTTCACAACAACTTTCAATCAATACCAAAACCATATAATTCCTTGCACCGCAACATCTTATATGATATTTTTCTTCCTCTTACTGACAAAGTCAGGATATGATACGACGTCACGGCAAATCTTTCAATACTCGTTCCGCGCAATGAAAACGCAAGTTCGCGGCCGCTGGTGATTTGTCGGGGGAAGAAATTGTTCAGCGGCACGTATGATATAATCTCATGCAGAGTTACAAAAGTTCTGATAGGTTGAAGAGGACGTTATATGTTCGATCTCGAAAATCTCTCCGCGCAAGAAAAAAAGCTCCTTGACAACATGATAAACGGTGTTTGCGTCATAGACTACGCCGGACATGTAATTTTCTGGAACGAATCGGCCGCCGAGATAACGGGTTTTTCGCCGGAAGAGTCCATCGGAAGGGCTTGCCCCAGCGACATCATCGCCGGCGAAATAATCTCTGAACCGCTGTGCAAGAGCCGCTGCCCCTTCCTGATGCCCCAGGCCGACGAGAAGCCGGCCACGATAGATATAAGGCTCCGTCATAAAAACGGATACGACGTGCCAGCGAGGATAAGATGCGTTCCCATCATCGGTGTGTCCGGCATGACGGCGGGGGTGCTGGAAGTTTTCGAGCGGTCTTACGGAGATCTGTCGATATCCAGCCAACTGGAGGATATGCGCAAGAAGGCTTACATCGACATCGTCACGAGGATTCCGAACCGCAGGTTCGCGGAGGAGTCCATATCCGAGAGCCTCGACATGCTGAGGCAAAACGGGCGAGGTTTCTCGGTGCTGATGGGTGACATCGACTTCTTCAAACGCGTAAACGACACCTACGGGCACGACGCCGGCGACGCGGTGCTCGCCGCCGTGGCGGATACCCTGCGTTCGGGGGTGCGCTTGCTCGACATCGTGAGTCGGTGGGGCGGTGAGGAATTTCTGGTGATACTGAAAGACGTGCACAAAAAAGCCGCCTTGCGCAGAGCCGAGGCTCTGCGCAAGGCGGTTGCCGAGAGAATCACCAAGGACGACGGCAACGATATCGCGGTCACGATTTCATTTGGAGGAACCGTCGCCCGCAAGGATGACACCATCGAATCCCTGACCGAACGGGCGGACGAATGTCTCTACAAGAGCAAGGAGGGCGGCCGCAACCGCGTCACCGTCCTTTGACGACCGCCGCTTGAGGGTTACAGCGAAGCTTTGATCCTTTTTCCCAGGGCGTCCGCGGCCTTTATGGCGTCGTAAACGTCGCCGCCCTCCGCCCTGAAATTGTGGTTATGGACGAAAGAACCCTCGCACACCAAGCCGTCGGCAAATTCCCGCAGTTTTGCGTCCGGCGCCTTGTCGATGTTGATATCGGCCAATGTCACCGGCAGGCCCGCTTTAGCGAGGAAAGCCGCTGTGCGTTCGATCAGGCCGGTCTCCAGCGAGTCGTCGAGACAGAGTTGGGTCATCAGGCCGAACGATACCTTTTCCCCGTGCAGCAGCCCGTGCGTCTCGTGAAACGCCGGTAGCGCGTTCGCCATCTGGTGAGCTGTGGTCAGGCCGCCGGATTCCCAGCCTATGCCCGACAGCAGCGTGGTGGCCTCTGTCACTTTCTCGACGGCGGGAGTGACCGCGTGCACCTTCACTGCCTCTATCGCGGCGAGGCCGTATTCCATCAGCACTTCGTGGCAGAGCTTCGCCATTGCCATGACCGTCAGGGTTGGAACCCCTCCCGAACAGGTGACCGCCCTCGACGCGTATGACGCCTCGGCCTCAAACCAGGTGGAAGCGGCGTCTCCAATGCCGGCGGCGAAAAGCCTCAGCGGCGCGTTGGCTATGACCTCGGTATCGACTATTATGTAGTCGGGGTTGACCGTCCAGAGGTCGAAGCCGGTGCAGACGTGCTCGTCGTCGTACCACACCGTGCAGGCGCTGGTGGGCGAATCGTTCGACGCGACGGTCGGGATGATGATGTGCGGAAGCCCCTCGTAAATCGCCGCCGCTTTAGCGCAGTCCAACGCCTTCCCGCCGCCCAGCCCTATGACCACGCCGCAGCCCTTCGCCTCCCCCGATATGCGGCGCGCCTCGGCCTTGGTGCATTCACCGTTGAAATGAACGTCCTTGTATTCGATGCCAGCGTCGGCGAGCGATTTCAGCACAGCCTCCCCGACCGCGGCCTTCGTCTTGGTTCCCCAGGTCACGACCGCGCGTTTGCCCAGCATGGCGGCATAAGCGCCGGTCTCCGATATCACGCCGCGTCCCATGATGAATTTGCGCGGCAGCAAAAGAGCTTTTTTCACGAAAATCCCTCCCCGTTTTTTGTTCGATATTTATTGATGCGGTCTGATGGAAAAAAGATACGCGGTACGGATTTATTTTACAGGATTCCGATCGCGGCCGTCAATCGTAACGTCGCCGCGGCGCCGCGTCGATTTTCACGCTGATTTTGCGAATTTGCCGCACACCCCGCTGCGTCGTTGCGTCATAAAAAAAGTGATTTTCTGATTTTCGGCAGACGCTGATCAAACAGCGGAGACAGCGCGTATTCTCAATGTGCCGGTCGATATGACGAAAACGGCGTTTTTTTGACTTTGTTGATTACAGGTAATAAAATATTAGTGAAGTGAGATTATTCAGGAAAAGCAGGGTGCGTTCACGATGAAAAAGATACTTGTCGTCGATGACAACATAGCGAGTCTGAAACAGATAGGCGCGCAGCTCTCGGAGGATTACCGGATTTCACTTTCAAAATCGGGGGTCCAGGCTCTTAAAATATGCGATCAAATCCACCCGGACCTCATATTGCTCGACGTGGAAATGCCCGATATGGACGGTTTCGAGACCAACGCGGCGTTGAAAAGGGATCGCGAATTAGGCCGGATACCGGTCATTTTTCTCACCGGCAACTATGACGTGGAGACCGAAATCCGCGGACTCGAGTCCGGAGCGGTGGACTACATCACCAAACCCGCCGAAAAGAATATCCTGTTGAACAGGATAGAGCTGCACCTCAAGCTGAACGATTACCAGACCAATCTGGAACGCACCATAAAAGAGCTGGAGGATAGCATCGCGCTGTCGTTCGCCGACCTGGTCGAATGCAAGAACGACAATACAGGAGGGCATGTCCTGCGAACAAGCAAATACGTCAGGATACTGGGGCACGAACTCTTGAGGCGAGGTCTTTTCCCGGACGGCATCACGGAGGATTCGATAGATCTGATGACACGCGCGGCTCCCTTTCACGATGTCGGCAAGATAGGGATATCCGACATCATCCTTCTGAAACCCGGCCCGCTGGACAAAGATGAGTACGACGAGGTCAAACAGCATACCGTTATCGGCGCCAAGGTACTGCTCAACATCTACGAACGGACGCCCACCCAGTATTATCTGAAATACGCCTCGGTCGTGGCGGAAAGCCACCATGAGAGATACGACGGCAAGGGGTATCCCCATGGACTTGTGGGTGAGGAGATACCGATAATGTCGAGATTGTTGTCCGTAGTCAACGTATTCGACGCTTGTCTTACCGACCGGATATACAGGAAAGCCCTTTCGCCGCCGGCGGCTTACGTTGCAATCATGAACGGCAGAGGTACGGAGTTCGATCCGGTGATAGTGGATTGTTTTGCCGGAGCGTATCCCCAATTTTCGGCAGCGGACATGGACGCGGGGCGTGTGATGCACAGCGGCGTTTCAGACGTATGAAAACCGTACCGGCAGCCGGCGGCAACCGTCCTTGCGGTGACGGATTCAGTCCATAAGGGGCATTTCGCGATGATTGACATTTTCACCTCTTTTACGGAGGAGGCCGAGGACGCGAACAAGGCCGTCGATGATATAAAACGCGGTCTCGACGGTTCGGTTTTGGCGGCGAACGTCGTCGGCATACTGCACTGCAACAGCGATTATGTGGACAGCGGGGTGACGAGGGCCGTTTGCGAGGCGAGCTGATACCCGCGAAGTTCCTCGAGGACAAAACCTCAAACGTGCTTCAGGGCGGCTCATTGATAATCTGTGTATTGTGAGACAGGGAACATGCCCCGGAACATGTCTTCTTCGTCAGGCGAAAAAGGAGAATTGAACGAGAGAGATTCGAAAATGGAATCGCTCGAGCAGGAGAACGCCGCGCTTCGCTCGCGGATTCGCAAACTCGGCAAGCAGGCAAAAGCACAGCAAAACTCGATATACCGTTTCGAGCAAGTATCTTTTATCCGCGACAGAATGGCCGGCATGCTCAACGCCGAGCGCACGAGGCAGGAAAAATACCTGGAGATGATGCTCGCCACCATTCAGGACCTCATAATCCTGTGCGACAGAAACGAATGTGTGGCATACTGCTCGGATTCTTTTCTCACCGTCACCGGAGTCGAAAATTTTGGACTCGTGAATGGCAAATTTATCGAGGAAGTGCTGCTGCGCTTCGGAGACGCCGATTTTGTAAACCGCTCGATGAACAGACTCAGGATAATAAAGGCTCAAAGACGCTCCCTGGGCGACGTAGTCGAAGTCATCAACCATGAACGCAGCGGCCGGCGTTTTTATGTAATTCACACAAATCCGCTCCTGGACGAATTCGGAGTGTTCGACGGATTCCTCATCGTATATCACGATACGACGGAGCTGTTCTCGGCCAAGGAAGCCGCGGAGACCGCCAACAAAGCCAAGAGCGCCTTCCTTGCCACGATGTCTCACGAGATACGTACTCCCCTGAATGCGGTAATAGGGCTTTCGGAGATAGAACTTCAGAAACGTCTCCTGCCCGACAGCTCTGCCAACCTCGAAAAAATATACAACGCCGGTTCGAAACTGCTCGGCATTATAAATGACGTGCTGGACATCTCCAAAATTGAGGTGGGCAATTTCGAACTGATTTGCGCGAACTACGATTCCGCCCGGCTCATCAGCGATGTCGCGCAGCTCAATATCGTGCGCGCGGGCTCGAAGAAAATTTCGTTCGGCCTGGAGGTCGACGAGACGTTTCCGGCGAGACTCTGGGGGGATGAGCTGAAAGTGAAGCAGATATTGAACAATCTGCTCTCCAATGCCTTCAAGTACACGCTGGAGGGGAGAGTTTCCCTCCGTGTCGAGTGTGAGAGCGCGGGCGACGACGTTATGATCGCCTTTATCGTCAGCGATACCGGGATAGGAATAAAACCTGAGGACATTCCGAAACTGTTTACCGAGTACACTCAGCTCAACGCGCGTGCTAACAGGAACATCGAAGGGACAGGACTTGGGCTTTCCATAGCCAGGAAACTCTGCGCCGTCATGGGCGGCTCGATAACGGTGGAGAGCGAGTACGGAGCGGGAAGCGTTTTTTCGGCGAGAATTCTCCAGAAGATACATGACGACGCGTCCATAGGACATGATGTTGCGTGCAGACTGAGAAATTTCCATCTCACGGCCGGTGCCGCGTCGCGCGCGCAACATATAAATCGCGCGTGGATGCCGTACGGCAGGGTATTGGTGGTGGATGACGTCGAGACGAACCTGGATGTCGCCCGGGGACTCATGATCCCCTACGGCCTCGCGATCGACTGCGTCAAGAGCGGGGCCGAAGCTATCGAGCGCGTGAGGGCGATCGGCGAGGGAGACGGAAACGTCCCGAAGTACGACGTCATCTTCATGGACCACATGATGCCAGAGATGGACGGCGTGGAAGCCACGCGCGCGATTCGCTCCGAGATCGGCACGGCTTATGCGGCGACCGTGCCGATAGTCGTGCTGACCGCCAACGCGCTCGCCGGCAGCGAGGAGGCGTTTCTCGCGAGGGGGTTCAACGGTTTCATACCTAAACCGATGGATATCAACCGGCTCGATATGGCACTCAACCGTTTGATAAGGGATAAACAGAACGCGGAGACGCTCGCGGAGGCAGAGCGCGTATCCCGGGATATACGGCCGAAAGCCGGTTCCGAAAAAAGCCCGCGCGGTCTCGAAATCGAAGGCGTCGACGTGGAGGCGGGACGGGGGCTTTACAAGGACAATTCCGCGTATCTGGATATTCTGCGTTCGTACGCGGCGTATACTCCGAGAATAATCGAGCGCATGCGCGCTCCGTCGCGGGAAAATTTAGGCGATTATGTCACAGCCGTACATGGGCTAAAGGGGGCGAGCCGCGGAATAAGTGCGGGGTCCGTGGCGGATAAGGCCGAGGCTCTCGAAGCGGCGGCCCGCGGCGGCAATTTCAGTTTTATCGAGGAAAATAACGGCGAGTTCATCGCATCCGCCGCGGCGCTCGCTGAAAATATCGAAAAAGCTCTCGCCAATCCGCGGTGTGACGCATCCAGCAAAGACGTAGCGCCGGAGCCGGATGAGGAGACGCTCGGCAGAATGCTCGAAGCCGCCGGCAGTTATGACACCCAGGCGATGGAAACCATTCTGGAGGAATTGGAACGTCACGGGTACGAGCGTGGCGAGGAACTGATAAAAGTCATGCGGGCGCAGTTGGAGAATCTCGAGTATGACGAAATCAAAGGCGCATTGGAGGAATGGACAAAATCGGGTTCAGTGCGCGAAGGGCTCTGAAAGATCGCTGTCCCCAAACAGACGAATATTTCCGCGGGGGAGGTCGGTAACGGACAAATTCAGGCCTATCCAGTCGTCGTCGCCTCTTATGTCGTCCCTGAACACCGCGTTCCACACCAGGCAATGGTGCCGGTAGCTCACCTTGTACACCATTTCCGCAAGTTCTTTATCCGCCATGTCATAAGCTGCCCGCGCACCGAGATTCCACGCATAGTCGGGGTTTTTCGTCGGGACGCGAAATCCTATCTCCTGATACAATTCGTTACGGTCGCTGTAACTGTCCCAACTTAGCGGAGATCTTCCCCACACCCACTGTCTCAGATAGGCTGTGCTGAAATCGAAATTACCGGCCTCTAACAGCAAACCCACCCTCGCGTCGAGCACCTTCTGCGAGTCGAACACGTCGTCGTCGTATATAAAATGCTGGTAAACGGCGTTGTAAAAGGGAGTGAAACCCTTCCTCGCCCAAGGTTCACCTCTCACCTGAAAACCCAGGCCGCCGCGGTTGTACGAATCGGACACGCCCCCCCGCACATCCCTGTAACTGCCCCATAAACCGAAAACTCTGAAATGGCCTCCGGCAATTTCCTCCTTGTACCAAGGGCTGTATAAACTTATCTCGGGCTTTCTCTCAAGTTCATAGCGCGACATCATGCCCGCGCGCCGCTCCACGGACAGCAGCTCGTATTTGGTCCAGCCTGCCGAGAGATTCCAGCCTTTCCACGCGTAGGAGGCTCCCCATCTGGGACGCCATTCGGATTCGCCCAAATCTTTGTTGTACGCTCTGCGCAGGCCGCCATAAACCGACAGGCCGGCCGCTATCCGGTGAACCGCCAGAGCGTCCATCTCAAAAATCCCCTCGCTCCAGCCTATAAAGTCGAGATAGAGGGAACCGCCCTGCCAGCCAAAACTGCCGTTTATCCCAATCCCCGCACCCTTCTCGGAGTCGTAGCCCAACCTTGGGAAAATCCCGTCGGCACGATCCTTCCTCAGGGATATCGTTATATCGAAAGGCGAAGCCATGACCAAAAAGCGCCCCGCGTAAACCCGAGCCCTGTGAAGTATCATTTTATCGCCGGGATACACAGTAACGGTCCTTGATTGGAGCCTGTAATGCGGGTGAGACAGCCCGCAAGTCGTGCAGACCGCGTCTTTCCATACCGCGGCGAGGTCTTCGCCCGCCTCCGTGTCACCGGCGGCGTCCGAAACGGACGCGCGCCGGCGCGCCGGCGTTTTCGGTCTCGGCATTACGTCGACGGCGCTACCTCTGACGTAATACGCATCAACCCTGCCATTTGGCTGCGTCATGGTTCCACTTCGTGCCGCGAGGTCGTAGTCGAGCTCTTCCCCTTCAACGCGTTTCCCTTCGGTGAAAAGGACGACGCGCTCGGAGGGCGACGCAAATGCCGTGACACGCTGGGAAACGCTGTCGTATTCCATGCGAGGGGCTGTCACCCACAATTCCCCATCAGTCACGCTAGCATTGCCCGCCGCTGCCGCTATTCCGGTGGATTCCTCGTATGATATCACATCCGCGTCTATCTGTATTTTCCCGCTCTCGGCGGCGCGCAAAACATCTGAGGATAAAAACAAAAACAGCAAAGCGGCGCACAGCGAAACGATTTTTTGTCCGGCCGACCTCATTCGAGCTGCCAACTTGCATGCACTCCCTTCCCCAGAGTTACCACGCCGGACGATTCGATCTTGCCCACCCGCCCGGTCACATGGATTTTGCCGTCGCTCGCGGAGATGCCCTCGCTGAAAAACCACACGTCATCCGACATGTCGTAATCGGCGCGGGAAGCAGCGATATCAATGCTGCCGCCGCTCAGATACACAATGCCCGCTATGTTGTAGAGCCACATTTTATCGGATACCAAATCGAAAGCGCCTCTCGCCGCGTATACATCGGCGCTTCGTGAGGCATCAATATCCGCCGCCTTTATATCAATCGAAGAAGCCCTGACGGTTTCCCCGTCGCTCTCGGCGTTTTCGGCTTTGATATGCCATTCCATGCCGTTTATCCTGCGGGCGAATTCAAGGCGCTCCACCATCATGGGAGGCAGTTTATTTCTGAACACATCTCCTGTAAGCGCGAGATCGCGTTTTAAGTACACCCCTATGAGCGCAATCATCAATACCGTTATTATAGATACTATTTTACCACGCGACACGCCAAGCATCATTTTCCGCGACGAAATTCAATTGTTTTGTCTCGAGGGTGCGCACAAAAAGCACTCTCTTCGCCACCGTCACCTTAGCGGTGTTGCCGGTCCAATTTACCCTGTAACCAGAGCGGAGAGCATTTCGGAAACCGCCGGACATGACCTCCCTCGCGAACAATTCTTTTGAAATGCGCCCCTGAGACTCGAACGAGAGCAGCGAATACATCGTGTCCGTATCTCCCGCGGCCCAGGCCTTGAGATAATCATCCAACGTTCCTTTCGGCGTCCGCTGCGCGGTCACCACCTCAATGAGTTTCTCTGGTTCCGGCGAGCCAGACTCTGGCGAGGTTACCTCCGGCGGTTGGATTTCGGGCTCGGGAAGGGCCGCGGGCTCCGACGGGGCGAAAACCTCGGTGTCGGCCTCTAACTCCGGCGATTTTGGAGGCTCCGTCTGAGGTCTGTCGGGTCGCGCAGGCTTGTCGGGTGCGTTCTTCCTGGTCGGAATTTTTACGACCACCTCCGCGTCGGGAAACTGTCTGTCGCTGGCGGGCGCGGACGGAGAGGACACGGTCTCTATCCCGCCTCTCGGCGCGGCGGCGTTCGTGAATGTGAAGTTCGTCTCCCTGTCGGGAACCAGGCCTTTCACGGAAATCCTGAAATTTTTGTCACTCTGGAGCGGGAAAAAAACGAAACCTTGGGCCAGGCCCGAGATGGGGCCGTCGAGTTTTTTTTCGAACACTATCGGGGCGATCCTCTTGCCGGACGAATCTATCAAGACTATGTTCTTTGCCATGGGGGCGAGATTCGTCTGCTCGGCGCCGTAACCGTAAACCGAGAGCAGGATTGCGGTGGCGGATCCTATGCGCAGCTCGTCGCTGAACGACTTTCGCAGCTCGTCTATCTGCTCGGGCCGCATATTCTGACGCGCCGCCTCGGAGCGGACCCACGGCTCCACCAATTCCTCGGGATAATGGACTATCCACGCTATGTTATCCTCTCCCCATCTGACGCAGGTCCACGAGTCGAGGATGTCGAACACGTCGTCGCGGTCAGCGGCGAAAGATACTGCCGCGAGCGCGGCCAGCCACGCGGCCAGGACCGAAAACAAAACGCGGCGGAGCTTTTCGAGATATTTCATCGCTTGACCGGCATTTTAGGTCACTCGTGCCATGATCGCTCCCGGTCCCGAATCAGAAGCTCTCTCCGGGCGGAGGCGTTTGCCCGGATTCGTCGATGGGAACAAAATCCGACGGCTGTTGAGGCGAGTTGTCGTATGTCGTGGTGCCGATCGCGGTTTCGGCGGGCGAGGGGCGCTCCGTTATGGAATATCCCACCAGCGAGGCGTCCTCCGAGGTCTCTACATATACGCGGGAACCTGCCGGGATCTGTTTGTCGCTCCCCCGGACGAGAAAACCTCCGGCCAAGCCCAGCGGGCCCAGCAGCACCGCTCCCGCTATCGAGGCGCCCGCCGCTCCTATCGTGCCTGAATCAATCTCCATGGCCTTTTTGGCCTGCGGGCCGAGAGTGACGGGCACATGTCCGCCGCCTATGCCCTCGGCTTCCCTGAATTCGACGCTTATCTCGGACGGGCGCCCGAAACTTCTCGGCATCTTCACCTTTGTGACCTCGGCGAACACACGGTTTCCCTTGGCGACGGCGAGTACGCCTCCCACGACGCAATCTTCGGTGATGCTCAGCTCTACGATATCGCCCTTCGAGACATTGCGCACGGTCAGCGTCTTGGCGAAAGCGGCTTTCAAGATCGTGGCGGCCGGGATCTGCGCCTGCGCGGAATGAACGCCGTCGGGAAGCAGTTTCGTCAATACCCTCTCCAAGCGTGCCGAGAGCGCTCCGATCTGCGGTTCCCCTTCCAGCGTTATCTCCAGGTTGGACATCCTGTCGGAGAGCGGCAGCGACGGGGTCACCTTGCTCAAGGTCACCCACTCGGCGACCCCCACCTTGAACATCAGCGACGGCTGGGTCGGGGTTCCCGCCTCTATGAAATTAAGCAATGCCTGCTGACGTTCCGTCAGGCTTCCCGGGAGTTCCATGCCGAACAGGTCGCGTTCCACCTTCGCGAGCCTCAGAAGCAGGCCTCCGGCGGAGGGCGCCCCGTAAACCACAGTTTCCACCCTCTGAAGCGATTCCTGCTGCGGCGTCTCCTCGTCGGCCGGTGTCTCTGCGGCCGCGTACGCGCGGCATACACACAATAACAGTGAGAAAAACAACATGCCGAACATGATGCGCTTCATCGCTCTGCCTCCCTGCGTCATATTTTATTATAGTTCGGCGTCACAAAGACGCCCTTTTTTTCGCCGCCGCGATGAAATCCCTGAAAAGCGGATGGGGCCGCAGCGGGCGCGACAGGAATTCCGGGTGGAACTGAACCCCCACGAACCAGGCATGCGACGAAATTTCCAGTATCTCGGCCAGGTTCTTCTCCTCGTATATGCCCGTCACGTTCATCCCCAGGGACTCGAACCTGTCCCTGTAACTGTCGTTGAACTCGTAACGATGGCGGTGGCGCTCCAGAATATCGCCCCTGGCGTATGCCCCGTGGGCGAGGCTTCCCTCCTTGAGCTTGCACGGATAGACCCCAAGCCTCATGGTGCCTCCCAGGTCCTTTATGTTTTTCTGTTCCTCCATTATGTGAACCACCGGATTGGGCGTGCCCGGATCCATCTCGGAGCTGTTGGCGAGCGCGAGCCCGGCCACGTTCCTGGCGAAATCTATTATGGCGGCATGAAGGCCCAGGCATAATCCCAGATACGGTATGCCGTTCTCGCGGGCGTAACCGGCGGCGGATATCTTGCCCTCCATGCCTCTCGAACCGAACCCCCCCGGTACGAGAATGCCGTGCACGCCCCTCAGAACGTCGCCGGCGCCTGATTTTTCGATTTCCTCCGTCTCGATATGCCTCAGTTTTACCTTGACGGCGTTGTGGATCGAAGCGTGAAGTATCGCCTCGTTGACGCTCAGGTACGCGTCCTTTATGCCCGTGTACTTTCCCACGAGCGCTATTTCCGCCTCCCCGTCGGGGTGGGCGCGCATATCGAGAAACCTGTGCCAGTCGCTCATGTCGATTTCCCCGGCCGAGGGCAATCCCAACCTCTGCGTGACGGTTCTGTCGAGCCCCTGCTTCTGGAGGTTGAGCGGAACGCTGTAAATCGAATCGGCGTCTATCGCCTCGAATATGCTGTCGGTGGAGACGCTGCAAAACAGCGCTATCTTGTCCTTGAGGTCGGAATTGAGGGGATATTGCGAACGGCACACTATAATGTCGGGTTGTATCCCTATGCGGCGCAGTTCGTTGACGCTGTGCTGCGTCGGTTTGGTCTTGAGTTCCCCGGCCGCGGAAATATAGGGGATGAGCGTGACGTGACAGTACATGACGTTAGTGCGTCCCACACGGCTCGCGAACTGGCGGATGGCTTCGAGAAACGGAAGCCCCTCTATGTCCCCGACTGTGCCGCCTATCTCGGCCACGACGACGTCATTTCCGGAAGCCACCCTCAGGAGGCTCTCCTGAATCTGGTTGGTGACGTGAGGGATTACCTGCACCGTGCCGCCGTTATACTGTCCGGCGCGTTCCTTCCTTATCACTTCCTGATAAATTTTGCCCGCCGTCACGCTGTTGTCGTTCGAGAGCGGTTCGTCGATGAAACGCTCATAATGGCCCAGGTCCAGGTCGGTTTCAGCGCCGTCGTCGGTCACGAAAACCTCCCCGTGCTGAAACGGATTCATGGTTCCCGCGTCCACATTCAGGTACGGATCCATCTTCAAAATGGACACCCTCAAACCCGCGCGTTTGAGCAAAGTGCCCAGCGACGCGGCCGTGATGCCCTTTCCGAGAGACGAAACGACGCCTCCTGTCACGAAAATGAATTTCGACATATCCTAAAACCACTCCCCGCCGCGCCGTCGCGCGAATTACCTCAACACCGTTATTGGGTTCATCGGACGTCCGCCCGAACGCACCTCGAAGTGGACATGGTTTCCGGTCGCTACCCCGGTGCTTCCGACCTGTGCTATCCCCTGCCCCCTTTTGACACTCGCTCCGACCTTTACCAGCAATTTGCTGCAGTGTCCATAAAGCGTGGTGATATTGCCGGGATGCGAGATCACTATCGTCCTGCCGTACCCCCCCATCCAGCCGGCGTGAACCACCCTGCCGGCCGACGACGCGACGATGGTTCTTCCCCGGGGAGCCCTTATGTCGATCCCCGTATGAAAATCACTGTTACCTCTCACCGGATGCCGGCGTCTTCCGTAAGAGCTGGAAATTTTCCCAGCGACCGGCCATCCGAAGCCCTTTTTCACAGAGACCGTGTTTTTGACCCTCGAAGCAACGGCGCCCTTTTTCCCGCCTGATTCGGTCACCGCGACCCTGGCCCCGGGGAGAAACAGCGACGCTCCCTGTTTCAGCGAGGCGTCCGTCATCCTGTTGGCGGACAATATCGCCTCGGGATAAATATCATATGCCTTCGCGAGTTTCTCCACCGTCTGGCCGCTTTTGACGGTGATCAATATCCCGTCCTGATTTGGGATTCTGATGGTTGCCCCCACTTTCAGGACGTCTCCCTCAGAGACTTTATTGCATCCAAAGATTGTGTTGACGTCGAGGTTGAAGGTATTGGCGATCTTCCATAACGTGTCGCCGTTTTTGATGACGTAGTCGGTCATTTCGATCGGCGAGGCCTGCTTCTGTTTCGCGATGGCGTCATCTTTCAGCTTCCTGATGTATTTCAGGGTCGCCTCGGCCGCGTCTTCGCTAGCGGGGATATACAGGGTCTGCCCTTCGCGCAGTTTGTGCTGGTCGGCAAGCTCGTTCGCTTTCATTATAATTTCTATGGAGATTCCGTTCGACTCCGAGATTTTCGAAAGAGTCCCTCCGGCTTCGACCGTTATCGTCTTCCAGTCGGCCGATACGGCCTCGGGACGCTCCTCGGGTATATCGCCGGACGCCCCTTCCTCGATCAGCTCCACGTCGTCGTCCATCAGCGACAAATCCCAGCTTGAGGAATCCGAGCCTTGCAATTCGTACTCGCGGGTGTCTATCGCGTCGACGACCACATATCCCGCCGAAAACCCCTCATCCGACGCGTCGTTGAAATCGTCCGCATACCATAGAGTGCCGGCGCGCTTCGCGGCGAAACTGATGCAGGAGTACGAAAAAATCGCGGTCACAGCCAGCAACAGCGCCAAAAAACTCTTTTTGATTTTTTTCGATATACTCATTCCGGCCATAATCCTCCCGTCCGTAAGATAAATGGGACGAAATGCCTCGCTAGAATTTACGCTACTTTTATCGTCCCCAGAAATTCCTTGTTCGACACCGTCGATTTCAGTTTATCGATGATGAGGGCCAGCACCTCGGCCTCGTCCATATTGGCGATCTTACGGCGAAGTGTCCAAATCCTCTGGAGTTCATCGTCCGGCATCAGAAGATCTTCGCGCCTCGTCCCCGAGCGATTGATATCTATGGCCGGGAACAGTCTCTGTTCGGAAATCTTTCTGGAAAGGTGAATCTCCATATTGCCCGTGCCCTTGAATTCCTCGTATATGACGTCGTCCATCCGGCTCCCGGTCTCGACCAGCGACGTACCTATTATCGTGAGGCTGCCGCCGTTCTCGATATTTCTCGCGGCACCGAAGAATTTTTTGGGGAAATAAAGCGCAGCGGGGTCCATGCCCCCCGACAGGGTGCGGCCCGATGGCGGCACTATGAGATTCGAGGCCCTCGCGAGACGCGTGATAGAGTCGAGCAGAAGCACCACATCCTTGCCCACCTCCACCAGCCTCTTGGCCTTTTCCAGGGACAGCGAGGCGACGCGCATATGCTCCTCCGCCGGACGATCGAAAGTGGAGGCGATTATCTCCCCGTCCACCGAGCGGCTCATGTCGGTGACCTCTTCCGGCCGCTCGTCCACAAGAAGTACCATCATTATAACCTCCGGGTGGTTTGCCGTGATAGCGTTGGCAAGATGTTTCAGCAGTGTCGTCTTACCGGCTTTCGGGGGGGAGACGATGAGCGCCCTCTGTCCCTTGCCGATCGGGACGAACAGGTCGACCAGCCTCGTCGAAAGCCTCTTTTGTTCGGTCTCCAGGTTTATCTTCTGATCGGGAAATATCGGAACCAGAGCTTCGAACATCGGACGTCTGCGGGCTTCCTCCGGATCCGAATAATTTACGGCTTCCACCCGGATCAAAGCCTCATAGTGCTCGGGATCCCTCGGGGGGCGCACCATTCCGCCGACTACGTCACCGTTGCGAAGGCCGAAACGCCTTATCTGAGAGGCGGAGACGTAAATGTCGTTGTTGCTGGGAAGCAATCCGGAAGGCCGCAGGAAACCGTATCCTTCAGGAAGGCATTCGAGCGTTCCGCCCCCGTACCGAAATCCCATTTGCAGAGCCTGCGCCGCCAGGATACTGAATATGAGATCGTCCTTCCTCTGGGTCGTCGGGCTCGCCACGCCCATCTCGCGCGCGATTTTCCGAAGCTCGATAATGGACATGGCCTGCAGTTTGTTGAAATCGACACGGGAGACGGGATTTTTTGCTTCCGCCGTCTCGGAAGCGACAACACTCAATTTCGCGTCGTTCAATTCTTGTAACGCGACGTCGTCAGGCTCCATAGTATTATTCATCGTAGTAGACTGGCCTCCTAATCGGCTCTGTGCGTTTATTTACTTTATTGGCTGTAAACGAAATATTCGTGAGAAAGACGATGTCGTGCACTGACAATGAATTGCGTCCGCCATCCAAACAGACCACAGTTATTGTATCCCGAACATCCAAAAATGCAAATAGCTTTTTTACAAATAAATTCCGCGCGGCAAAAATTTTTTCTTTCAATCCCATATGACCACGTTGCCCGGGGGCATGTCGCCGCTCGAAACGGCAACGGTGAAATTATCCTCGTACGCGTCCTTGCCGTTGCGGCTTATCGTCACCGAATAAAAACCCTCCTCGAGAGGAGAGCCGTCCTCCCTGAGAAGATAAAACGCCCTCACTCCCTCCGGCGCCGACAGGCGCACCGTCTCCCGCTGTATCATGCCGCCGCCGCGATACCAGGCAATTTCAACCGCGTCACCTCTGCGCGCCCCAGCGTAATCGAACCACAAGCATACCTGCTGCGATCCGGAAGGTATATTCCTGTCGGCGCTCACCGGTTTCAGGTTTTCGTCGAGTTCCTCGCAAATCCGCACATCCCTCATCTTGAAAGAGCCGGACTCGAAATCGTTCTTTCTGAGGCTCCATGACACCAATGCCATCAACACCAGGACCAACAGCCCGACTGAGATCAGCGGCGAGTAAATTTTCTGTCGCTCTGCTGCCATACGGACCTCATTTACAACAAGCTCCTGAGGGAGGAGACTATTTCGAGCTGTTTCGAAATATCGAACCCGTCCACCGACATGGATATTTTTTTACTCGCCCCGTCCACCGCTCCGGCCGAGGAGAGAGCCTCGAACATCGCTCTCTCCTCGGATTCAGTCTGGCCGAGCCATACGCCGTGATCACGCGATAAAGCCGCGGCCAAGGCATAAGCGCCCCAATTCGATACGTCCACGGGTATGCATACGTCCGCGCCGACCGAGGAGAGGCACCGCGCATAGTTCGGCATCATGACGCGCAACGGCTCCACAAAATTTCCCATGCCCACCTCGTTGCCCCCGTCGCCTATCCCTATCACCCGCGAAGCGCCGTTCAACGCGTATCCGTCGAGAGGGGCTGTGATTTCCGATACGTCCCTGCCTCGCATATCGTAGTAAGCGCCGTCCGCGGCCCTTCCCAGGCGTTCTACATATATCAGAAGATCAGGGGATCCAGCCGTCCCGTCTCCGTCCGAAACGCCGCGCACCCTGTCCGCGGGGAACAGAACCGATTCCGCGCATACCGACAACGCGCCGAGGCACCGCGCGTCCGTCCATATCTCCGTCTCAATTTCCGCCCGAAGGAGAGCCCTCGCCAGAACGACGCTTCCCGGGGGGCCGTCCGTCTCGGGAGCGTCAACCGAGGCTATGAAAAAACCCGTAATTACGGCAATATTTCGGGCGGCTCTGATAATATCGAGCGCCTCTGACCAGAGGCCGTCCGTACAAAGAGCGGACGGGCCCCGCCCCGAAACACCCCCCGCCGATATTTCGGTGAGTCTGCGGAATGTTCCGTAGTCCTTCATGCTTTTTAAATGCCCAGCATCTCCACCAGGGCCATCATATCCTCGTCGAGATCCTTCCTCGTCTCCCAGGAATACTGAATGGGATGCGTCTCCACGCGTCCTGAGTTGCGGCCGACCATGACGCCTGCCTCACCGCGCAGAAGGGCCTCGATGGCCCCGCCGCCGAGACGGGACGCGAGCACCGCGTCGAAGGACGATGGGCTCCCGCCCCTTTGCAAATGTCCCAGAACCACTATCCTCGCGGAATACCCCCCGGTATCCTGCAACCGCGACGATAATTCAGAGGCCGTCATCACGCCTTCGGCCACTATTATCAGGGTATGCGTCTTGCCCCGCTCGTGTGCGTAGCGCAGTTTTTTACAGAGATCCTCGATATCGAACGGCTTCTCCGGCAGAAGGACATATTCTGCCCCCGCGGCGACAGCCGCCTCCAGGGCGAGAAAACCGGCGTTGCGTCCCATCACTTCCACGAGGAACAGGCGTTCGTGACTGGAAGCGGTGTCGCGCAGCTTTTGAATGCACTGGAGGGCCGTGTTGCACGCCGTGTCGAAGCCTACGGTGCAGTCGGTCCCGGCCATGTCGTTGTCTATGGTTCCCGGTATCCCTACCACGGGATAGCCGAGTTTGTGCAGGTCGTAAGCGCCCCTGAAAGAACCGTCTCCCCCGATCACCACCAGGGCGTCGATATCGTATTCCTTCAGGCGCTGCAAGCCCTCCCGCACGCCCTCGGGCTTGACGAAGCGCTCGCTTCTGGCGGTGCGGAGTATTGTGCCTCCCCTGTGGATGATGCCTCCGACAGAGCTTACCGTGAGCGGCACGACATCACCGTCCAGCAGTCCCTCGTATCCCCTGCGAAAACCTATCACCTCGAGGCCATTGTAAATGGCGGTGCGCGTGACGGCCCTTATCGCCGCGTTCATTCCCGGCGCGTCGCCGCCGCTAGTGAGAACTCCTATGCGCTTCAAATCAATATCCCTCCGTCTTCAGTCGAGAATTTTTTCGCTTTACCTGTTCTGCAGCTCTTCTATTCTCTCGTTCACTTCTTGTATCTCCGCGTTCTTCGCTTCCAATTGGGACTCGAGATCCGCTTTTTCCGCGGCGAGTATTTCCATTCTGCGCAGAAGCCTGTCGACTTCCAACCTGTCGGCGGCTGTCCCCGAAATGGCGGACGGAGTGTCCTCCGCCTCCACGTCCCAGGTAAACCGCAGTTCCCTGTTATTCGCAATCGGGCTGACAGCTCCGTTTACCACCAGCCGGAGCGACATCTTGCGGTTTAAGAGCGGCTTGCCCGTCTTCTCGTCGTAACGGGGAAAGAATACCATTCCGTCGCGTTTGCCCTGCAGGGGCAGGTTGAACCTTTGATCGTAATCGGACGGCGCGTATTTCGTCCTGCCTATCCACATCGCGATCTTCTCGTCGAAAGGGACCATGTGCGCTGTGGGACCCAGTTCCTCGACTTCGATATGCACCGCGATATTGTCGTCCAGGCTGAGCCCTTTCAAGAAATTATATTTGTAATCCTCCAGCTCCGAAGCCGTCCACATATTTTTTTCCGCCTCGCTCTGCATCAGTGCCTCGATGTATTCGGCAGTGTACAGGGTGGCTTTCAGCGTAAACATCCCTCCAAGATCGTCCTTCACGCTCTCCGTCTTTGTCCAACGCGCGAGCGCCGCGTCATATTTGGTGGCAGCACTCGCTACGCTCGCCGCGTGGGACAATGCCATTACCGCCGCCGCCATCGCTAGCGCAATACAAACCAATGCTTTCGTCACTTTTCTCATAATATACGCCTCCCAAAACATAGGTCAGAAATGCCCTCAGAGCCGGTTAACAAGTTTATCACAACAAACACGAAATGAAAAAACCAAAAAACGCGGGTCATTCTTCCACTTCGGGCCGCTCCGACGGAACGAACGGATTCGTTCCCCCTATCGAAAAATCCGAGATAATTTTGCCGGCAGACTCACTCTTCAACCATTCCATATATTTCGCCGCGTCTGCCGCGCGGATTCTCCTGAAACCCGAATTCTCCGCGAGACAAGCGTAAGTGTCCCTGAAGTGATCGGTCGGCGCGATCTCGACGAGCGCCGGCTCGAAGCGCTCCGCCTCCACGTACTGCGCGTAAGATGCCTTCCCCACCAAGAGGAAACCCCCTTCGTCGCCCGCCTGGAACAGGGCGCCCAAATCGTCCCGCGACGTCTCCACATACCCTCGGTACGACGCGCTGTCCGCGATGCCCGCCGATGCGCACAACGCCGCTTCCGCCTCGCGGACGCGGTCGTCGGTCAGTAGAGAAAAATAAAGACGGTTCCCCTCGAATATCTTCGCGACCGCGGACGCGGCGTCAGGACCGTTCATGGCCTCAACCTGCTCCGCGGGGCCGACGAGAATTATTCTCTCTCTCCACAGGGGGACGGGACGTTTCACCAGGCCGCGCCGCAGAAGGGCGTCCGCGTAAGCCCCGTTTCCCGTGATGATGATATCGTAATTCGCCATGACGAAGGCATCCTCCAAATTTTCCAGGTCCTCCGGCGTCTCCGAGCGAAGGGTCGACCATGTCGGAGGAACGGTTCCAATTTCACTGAGCGGCGAATTGAATGCCAATATCAGAAACTGCGCCGCCGGGCGGTTGAAACACTCCGCGAAACGCACTCTTTTGTAATCGTCGGGCACGGCAATCCCCGCGGCGAAAAGCCGCGACGCAAACACAACATACAAAACGCACGCGAGGAAACCGGATTTCAGGATATTCATCACCCCCACACTTCAGTCCTTCATATCGCGCGCTTTGACGCGTATTCTCTGCAGGGCGTTGTCCACCTTTTTCCTCCCGCATCCAAGCGTGAGGGCGGCGCCCGACACGCCCCCGCACCTCAGGTAAGCTCTCAGAACATCTCTCTCGAAAGAGCTGAGGGAGGAAAAAAGCGCGAACACGGCTTCCCTGCGCTCGATTATCTCGTCAGGGCCGTCGGGACAGCAATACTCGAATCCGTCCGAACGAAGCCGCTCGAAAATCGACTCGTCCCCGGCGGGATACTCACGTCCGTTGCGGCGAAGATACGAGATCATCCTGTTACGGGCGCATATCCGTATATAACCGCGCACGCCGCCGCGCTCCGGGTCGTACGACTCGAGCGCCCTCATGACGGCGATAACACCCTCCTGCACCAGGTCTTCCGCCGTGAAACTGTTGTCATACGACAGTTTCCGGGCTTCCCATTTCAATATCGGCATGAACGACGGCACGTCCATTGTCAGGATATCTTCCTCAGGAAAGCGCGCAGGAGCCGCTCCATTGAACAGGCGGCGCGCGTCATGCTATCGAGCACTTCCTGATGATGAAGTTTTTCGGGTTTCACCCCCGCCGCGAGATTCGCCACGCACGAGACGGCGGCGACCCTTATGTTCATGTGGTTTGCCGCCAATACCTCCGGAATGGTCGACATGCCCACGATATCCGCTCCCATGACGCGGGCCATTCTTATCTCGGCCGGCGTCTCGAACGAAGGCCCGGAAAAAGCGATATAGACGCCCCTGCGGAGAGAAATTTTTTCCTCCATGGCGGCGGATTCGAGCATTTCCAGGTATTCGCGGTCGTAGGCGTAAGTCATATCGGGAAACCTCGGCCCCCATTTTTCGTTGTTGCGCCCGGCAAGGGAGTTTATGCCCATGAAATTGATATGGTCGTACACCGCCACGAGGTCGCCCGGTTTATATCCCAGGTTGATGCCGCCCGACGCGTTTGTGGCGAACAGCGTGCTTATCCCGAGTTCGCCGAGCACCCGCATCGGAAACGTCAATTCCCCGGCGGAATACCCCTCGTAATGGTGAACGCGTCCCTGCATCACCACAACATTGACGCCCTCCATATCCCCAAAGACGAGGCGCCCCGCGTGTCCCTGCGCGGTCGTTCTGGGCCAGTGCGGTATATCCCCGTAAGGTATGGCGGCGGCGTTTTCCACGGCATCCGCGATGCTCCCGAGCCCCGAGCCGAGGACAATGCCGACCCTCGGGCGCGACGCGATCCTCTCTTCTACGAAAGTCAGCGCCTCTGTTACATTGGCGTCATAGCCGCCTGCCGAATTGCCGTTCATTTCGTCAGGCATTACGGTCATCTCCGGCTCTTGGGTGAAAGTTGTCATATAAATCCCTCAGTTCCGTATCCAGGTGTGCGTACTTTTCCGTGGTCGCGATGGACGAGTGTCCCAAGAGCTCCTGCAATGTCCGCAGGTCCATGCCCCTCCTCTGAAGATGCGTTGCGAACGAATGTCTCAACACATGGGGATGCAGCCTGTTTCTCGATATGCCGGCCCTGGACCCCCTTTTCCTCATGACGTTCCACAAATCCTGCCTGTTCATGCGGCGGCCGTTTCTCGAAACGAAGAGGAATCCTCCCGAGGAGTCGGGCGAAGCGCACAGCTTCGGGCGAATTTCCGAGATATACTTCCTCACCGTTTCCTTGAGCGCCCCTACGTAAGGCAGCACGCGCTCCTTGCGTCCTTTACCCTTCACGTACAGCACCCCGCCCGATTCGTTTATATCCGACAATTTTATCGATACGAGTTCGCTCGCCCTAAGACCGCAATCGTACGCCATTTCTATCATCGTCCTGTCGCGTCCGTCCAATGCCCCGTTATCGCGGTCCGCCCCGATGAGCCGGTTAATCTCTCCCTCGGTCATGGCCTGGGGAAGCGTTTTCTCCCTCCGCGGGATCGGCACCTTCGCGACGGAATCGGTCCTGCCGTCGTATGCCAGAAATTTGGCGAAACTGGCCAAAGCCGCCGCTTTTCTGTTCCTCGTCGACGCGGACATGCCCTCCGCCGTGAGGCGGGTCATGTACCGCGACACGGCCCCTACGCTCACAGGGTAAAGTTTCTGCCCCGTCTCGTCACAGAATTTCTTCCACGACTTGAGGTCGTTCCCGTACGCCCTGACAGTGTTCGGACTGGCGTCGCGCTCGTAACGCATGTGTTCGAGGAAGTCCTGTATGGCTTCGTCGCCGGCCGTTTTCATGACGCGCGTCATCCCCGCTCCGACGTATTGCTCAGCCACCAGTATATCCCGTACAGGCTTTTCGCGTCCCTTATCCCGCCCTCTTCGGCAAGCCGCCGCGCCGCTTCCTTCGAGAAGAACGACGGAACGATGAACTCGTCCTCGTCGAACGGCAGCTCGTCCAACGTCAAATCGGCGGCGTAATACATTATCAACAGCTCGTCGCTGAAACCGGGGGATGTGAAAAATTCCCCGATTTTCGATATTTTCCCCGGCTTCCATCCCGTTTCCTCGCGAAGCTCCCTCTCGGCCGCAACCGCGCAATCCTCTCCCTGTTCCACTATTCCCGCCGGAAGTTCTATCAGAACTTCTCCCGCCGGATATCTGAACTGGTTGATCAGCAGTATCTCTCCCCTGTCGTTCTCGGCGAGAACCACGACGGCCCGCTTATGCTCCACGACCTCCCGTGACCTGATCCTGCCGTCCGGCAGTTTCACCTTGTCGACGCGCAAGTCCAATATCCTTCCTTTATAAATAGTCTCGCTGGACACCTGCTCCTCTCTAAGTTCCTCAGGCTCGAATTTTCTTTCCTTCGTTCCTCTCATACCAAACGCTCCTCCGATTTCACCCGCAATCCGTTCTTCCACGCTTCACCCGGCTGCGGTTTTCTTCCCTCCGGCAATACGGCGATCAGCTCCAGAAATCCACCGCCGCACACAACGGCGGGCACCCCTTTCCCCAGACGAAGGCTCCCTGCCGGACCGCGCGGCATTTCTCCGTTTGCCCCTCGGCCCGGACGAGCCTCCAATATCGTCACTCTCCTGCCGGCGAGCGTCGTCCACGCCCCCGGCCGGGGCGACAGTGCGCGGACCAGATTGGCGATCTCCGCGGCTGTCCTGTTCCAGTCGATTCGTTCCTCGTCCGCCGTTATCTTGTGCGCGTATGTCGCCCCGGCGTCGTCCTGTGGGACAAATCTCCAGGACTCGACCGGGTTTCGGGCGGCAAACCCGGCAAACATCCTTCCGCCCGTCTCGGCGGCCCTATCGCGCACCGACATGAAATTCTCCTCCGGCCCGACTTCAAGGCGCTCCCTCAGCAACACCGGCCCCGAGTCCATCCCGCGTGAGAGCTTGAACACCGAGACGCCTATTTCGCCCGTCCCGTCCATCAGCGCCCTCTGTATCGGCGCGGCGCCCCTGTAAAGCGGCAGGGCGGACGGATGTATGTTGAGGCACCCAACGTGTTCCGTCTCCGACAGCAGAGGCTCGCGAATGAACTGGCCGAAGTCCGTCACGAACATAAAATCCACACCGCATTCGCGCTTCATCCCCAGGACGCGAGGGTCTTCCGAGGCGTCCGGAGACTCTATCAGCGGAACTCCGGCCATCGCGCCGGACACGAATTCCCCCAGGGGCGAACGCGAGATTTTTTTCCACCGGCCCGCGGCCCTCGGCGGAGTGGTCACCGCGAACATGGGCGCTTTCCAGCGAGCCAGCGTTTCGAGGCACTTGACCGCGAAATATCCCGTCCCCGCAAAAGCGTATCTCAGCGTTTCATTCATCGCTCGCGGGATTTTCTGCTCATTTTTTTGCGTATGAACGCGCGTTTCAACGCCGAGAGATTATCTATCAAAAGTCTGCCGTTGAGATGATCCGTCTCATGGGCAAAGACCCTGGCGAGATATCCCTCCGCCGTCTCGTCGCGGCGTTCACCGTTTTCGTCGCGATATATAATCCTGATTCTGGCGGGACGGGTGACCTCCTCGTATATGCCGGGGAAACTCAGGCACCCCTCGTCCACCCTCTCAGTGCCTTCGATCTCGATTATGCTGGGATTCGCCACCACCCGCCTGTTTCCCTCCCAATCCGCCACGAACAGCCTGACCGGTCTCCCGACCTGCGGAGCGGCAAGCCCGACGCCCTTCGACAGATACATCGTTTCCCACAAGTCCGCCACAAGTTTTTTCAGCTCGTCCCCGAACTCGCTCACCTCGGACGCGTCCACTCGAAGCGCCGGATCGGGGTATTCCAAAACGTTCAATACAGCCATGAGAAACAATCGCTCCCGCATAAGTGCGTCATAAATCTTTTGTACCATTTTATCAGTTATAGTTGTGTTTTTACACATTGGGGAAGCAAATTGAGTATTTTGCCGGAGAAGATGTATCTGTCTTTACAAATGACCGATTATCCATTGACAAAAAATTCCGCGCGTTGTAATATATTCCTAAATTTCCTATTATTACAATAGGAAATAAAGAGGAGGCGGGCACATGTCACAGATTTTTTCATTCGCGTATAAATTGGAATCTCGGTCTTGTTGTTGTCGGGGATGTTGTCGCTCCTCGCATTCGGATATCGGCGGTTAGGCCGTTAGTTCGTAAGTCAGTTTTGCGGGGAGCCCTCTTTGACGCGGGGGCTCATTTTTATTTCCCTCGGTTCCACCGAATCCCGAAGAGCTGAGAGTTCTCGGGCGAGTATAAAAAAACAGGAGGAGTTTAAAATGAAAAAATATATATCTTTGACCTTGGCGATATTTGTTTTGGCGGCAGTGTTCGCTGGCGCGGCGAATGCGGCGGACGCGCTGAAGATTCGGGTTGGCGCGGATTCCAGCAGTTTTTCGTATCAGTTCCGTGTGGCGGAAGGCGCGGGGATTTTCGAGAAATATAACATCGACGCGGAAGTATTCACGTTTTCATACGGCATCGACACGTTGAACGCGGCAATACTCGGCGAGACCGACTCGGCTCAGGCGGCGGATTTCGCGGTGGCTTCCCGTCTCGCCGAGGGAAACAACCTTCGCATACTGTCGCACATTCTGACCTATAATCGCGACGGAGCCTTGCTTTACGCGAATGACCCGGCGATAAAGGGGCCGGAGGACCTCAAGGGCAAAAAGGTCGGCGTTCAGAAGGCCACAGTGAACGAGTACGTCTGGGGACAGTTTTTCGCGAAGCATGGCTTTAAGCCCGATGACGTGGAACAGGTTTATCTTTCGTCGCATGCGGAACTTCTCGCGGCGTTTCAATCCAAAAATATAGACGCCTTCTGGGTGGCGCGTGAGAACGAAGCCGCCGCGAAAGAGGTCGACGGCAGCCATAAACTTGGCGACTACGAGCTGGCCGGTTTTTATCCGCGGGCCTACGTTCTGCTCGACAAGGATTTTCTCGCCAAAAATAAAGAGGGCGCGGTGAGATTCCTCAAGGCTCTCGACGAAGCCACAAAGTTCATAAACGAAAAACCCGACGAGGCGGCGGAGATAGCGGCGAAAGACCTCAAAATACCCAAGGACGCCGCGAGAGCCGGTATCAACGCCTATCACTACGAGATTCGTTTCTCGGACGAGGACGTGAAAGACGTCGTGGACGTGGCCGAGTGGTCGATAAAAAACGGCCTCATCAGAAACGCTTACGACGTGAAGGAATTCATATATCTGGACGCAATAAAAGAAGCTTTCCCCGACAGGGTTACAGTGAACGAATAACGCAAAAAAAAATTTCAAGAGGAGGATATTATCATGAAAAAAATAAAAATCAGTTTTATTTTTACCGCGCTTATCGTCGTCATTTTTGCCGCATCATCAGATGCCGCAACGAAGGTGAGAATCGGCGCGGACAGCGCGAGTTTCTCGTATCCATTCCGCGTCGCGCTCTCAGCCGGCATATTCGAGAAATACGGCATCGACGCGGAGATATTTACGTTTTCTTACGGCATCGATACGGTGAACGCGGCGATATTGGGTGAAACCGACACGGCGGAGGCGATGGATTTCGCGGCGGCGTCGCGTTTTTCGGAAAACAACAAACTGCGGGTAATTTCCCTCATTACGATAGCAAATCCCGACGGCGCCAAACTTTACACGCGCAACCCGGAAATAAAAACGCTGAAGGATCTGGAGGGCAAAAAAGTAGGAGTACAGAAGGCCACGGCCAACGAATACGAGTGGGGCAGGCTTTTCGCGAAGAACGGCATCGACAAGACCAAAGTCGAACAGGTTTATCTCGGCTCCAACGCTGAACTTCTGGCGGCTTATCTGGCCAAAGAGATCGACGCGTATTGGGTGTCGGCCGATACGGAAGCGGCGGTTCTGGAGATACCGGAAAGCCGGAGCCTCGGCAACCATGAAATTTCCGGTTACCTGCAGCGGGGATACGCCCTGGTCGATGAAGATTTCATCAAAAGTAACAAAGAGGCGATCGTCGGGTTCGTCAAGGCGCTCGGCGAGGCCGCCGCGTTCATAAACGAGAAGCCTGACGAGACGGCGGTTATCGCAAACAAAGATCTTAAAGTCCCCCTCGATGCCGCCAAAAAGAACATTTACGCCCACAAATATATCGTCAGATTTCTGCAGGAGGATGTGGATACCATCAGCGGCGTGGCTGACTGGGCTGTGGACAATGGCCTCATCAGGAACAGGTATGACGTAAAAGATGTTCTGTACCTGGACGCCATAAAAGAGGCATTCCCGGACAGAGTAGACATCAAATAAAAGGAGAGTGTTCGCATATGTCAAACATACTGACCAGAGACGAAATATTCCGCTGCGTCGAACTGGAGCACAGGATATACAACGACGGCATCGCGATAAGCGG
>JAISXR010000164.1 GCA_031270375.1 Synergistaceae bacterium
TTCGCCGCCGCCGCCAGCGCGTCTTCGGTGTATTTCACCTTGTGGTGATCCTCGTAATTATCCCTCAGCCCCTGGAGTATCAGTATCGTATTGTCCTCGCTCGGCTCGTCCACCATAACGGGTTGGAAGCGGCGCTCCAACGCGCTGTCGCGCTCGATGTACTTCCTGAATTCGTCGAGGGTCGTTGCCCCTATCACCTGTATGTCGCCGCGCGCGAGGCTCGGTTTTAAGATATTGGCGGCGTCGACCGCGCCTTCGGCGCCTCCCGCCCCTATTATGGTATGTATCTCGTCGATGAAGAGCACCACGTTTTTCGACTCGCGCAGTTCCTTGAGTATCCGGCGCATCCGTTCCTCAAACTCGCCGCGGTATTTCGTGCCCGCTATGAGGTTGGTGATGTTGAGCTGCACCACGCGTTTATCCTTGAGCATTTCGGGGATGGCGCCGCTTGCTATCTCTCGCGCCAGTCCTTCCACGACCGCCGTTTTGCCGACTCCGGGGTTTCCGATCAGCACTGGGTTGTTTTTCGTCCTGCGGGTCAAAATCTGGCAGATGCGCGATATCTCCCTGTCACGTCCGATCACTGGGTCGAGTTCGCCTTTGGATGCCATATCCGACAGATCGGTGCAAAGCTGGTTCAGTGTGGGGGTCTTGGAAGTGTCTTGCTTTCTCGGGTTCACGGCGAATTGCGGAGAGCCGACCGGAGCGAACTGAACGTCGCCCGTTTCATGGGAAGCGTTCTGTATCTCTTTGCGCAGGCGCGAAATGTTGAAACCGAGATGTCCCAGTATCTGGCCTGCCAGTCCCTCTCCTTCCGAGAGCAAACCCAGCAGGATGTGTTCCGCCCCTACGTAATTCACCCCCATACCCCGCGCTTCCCGCATGGAGATATCGAGCACGCGTTTTGCCCTCTGGGAAAGAGGCAGGTCGATTATCTTTTCCTTCGGCGCGCCTTTTTCGAGCACCGCTTCGAGCTGCAATCTTATTTCCTCCGGAGCCACTCCGTGCGACTCGAACACGGACGAGCAGGCGGGGTCGACTTCGTCCAGTATGCCGAGCAGCAGATGTTCCGTACCGATAACGTCGTGACCGAGCCGCAGAGCTTCCTTATGGGCCTGCTGCACGACGCGTTTGCCTTTTTCATTGAAAAATTGCCACATATCTTTCTCCTTTTCAGTTGACGGAGGAACTCAAATTTTCTATAAACTGCCTGAACAAAGCCGCGCGCGCGTACTGCTCTTCCGATTGCTCCAATATCACAGGACAGGCACGGCTTAGATGATATTTCTGACTTCCGATTATCATCCGGCGCCAATCCCTGTCGTCGATGCCGGGTAAAATGCCGATATCCGCGCCAAGTTTCACCAGCGAAAAAGCGTCGAAGGCCTCGGCGAATGACAGCTTTTTCGCGTGCCGCAGCAATCCCCAAGCGCGCCAGAATTTGTCCGTCATATCTCCCTGCCGCGCGTTCTTTATTTTGTTCCTGGCGAAAAGTTCCCGCGACACTAGTACCTGCGTGCCATTATATACTGTATCCATTATTTCGCCTGGGGTGACCGAAAGGGTAATTTTGTTCGAAACGGCGTAAAAACTTCCGCACGGATCATCGCCGAACGCGCTGAATTTACCTGCCTCGAGACTGCTCCAGTCTCTCTTGAACGCCTCAAGTGCCCCAGGGAAGTCGGCGGTCGCGTCGAGCGCCGGCAGATGCAGAATGACAGTGGCGGTCATCCCGGTACCCACGAAAGCCGGATTGGCCGTAAGATATCCGAGAACGACGTCGCGCGCCAGTTTAATGTCTATCGACCGCTCCATATCCCCAACCGTCTCGAACGCGTCCGATAAACCCAGCCCTGAGTCGGTCACCGATATGGAAATATGGTCTTCCTCGTTTATCATGCAACTCATTCTTCCGCCCGCGTCGCGCAGCAGAAACCTGCCTGCCCCGCCGCTCATAAAAGCAGGCGTCATCGTATTCATCTCGAGCAACAGGTGTTTGGAAAAATCGTCGAGGTTATCCACAAGGCGAAAGTCGCATTCTTCCCAGACCGTGCTTTTCCCGATGCTGCCGAGGGCTAAGGCCGCCGAATCGTACAATTCCGACTTCGAGCATTTGCCGGGAAAGGGAAATCCTTCTATGTTTCTCCTCAGGCGAACGCTCGAAAGCTGGACCACGGAACCTGACATCCCCTGTGCCGGCGCGTCATGCACCCAAGCCGGTTCGGCGCTCGCAAACGAATCTTCAGTCATTTTTTCTGTCCATGTCCCCGACGAGAGGTGCCAGAATATCTCTCAACTGCGCGGCCCGTTCATAGTCCTCCCTCGAAATGGCCTCGTTCAGTTCCAGTTTCAACTTGGCAATATTGCCCATGGCCGCTTCTTTTTCCACCACGATATTCATTTGTCGATTCGTGCCGTCGGTCACTCCGATTTCATTGAAAGCGTCGGATGCGACCCAATGACTTTCGGCGCCCTGGGTTCTGTGGAGATATATACCCACGGGAACCCTGAAAGACTCGTAGCAGTCGGGACATCCGAGTATGCCCGTTTCACGGAACGATGAGAAATCCGAGCCGCAGGTCGGACAGCGCACCGACTCGAAGGGTTGTTCCCGCCTTCTGGTCGGGATTTTCCGTACTTTCCTCTGCTTCGGGGGACTTTCGCCTATCGAGAAGGATATGGTGATACTCGGTATAAGGGGAGATATAAATCCCATTTTTTCCGCGCATGACCTGCAAAGGCTCAAATTCTTCACTTCTTCGTCAATCACCTGTCTTATCAATACTTCAACTTCGTTCTTGCCGCAATTATCGCATAACATGACCGACGCTCCTTAAAACATCGCTAGACTCACGAGAATTTTTTTCAGCAGTTCCGCCCGCATTGTATCCCTCTTGTAAGGAGGCAAATCGAAAAGGGTGCGGCCGTTTTCGTCCTGATTCCTCAGCGCCACTTCCGCGATAAGGCGTTCACGCGGGGTAATGGCCTCCCTTTCCTGGAGCCTCGCGAGCAGTTTCCGCGCGTCCTGCTCGGATATTACGTTCCCCACTAAGTCCTCCAAATGCTCGGCGTATTCGTCGCAATCGGCGAAACGAAGCTGCATTATGCGGATGAATCCGTGTCCGCCCCGCTGGCTCTGGATCAAAAAACCCTGCTCCGGAGAAAATCTGCTTCTCAAGACATAATTTATCTGGCTGGGCACACATCCGAATTTCTGAGCCAGGTCCTTCCGGCTCAACACCACTTCACTGCTTTCGCTGTCGTCGAACAGCGTCACTATGTAGTCGCCGATCACTTTAGTCAGGCTATTCATCGCCCCAACTCCTCGATCACCAGTATTGTGAGTGATTATAGGACAAGGTCAAAATAAGTCAATAGAATTTTCATTCTCTACTCCCATCCGAAAAATATGGACAAATTTTGGAAACTTCGATGGAAACGTCAGTTTTTATTGCGAAAAGTTCTGATGCTCATGCCTTCGGAGCGCCTGAACGCTCTGCTGAAATATTGCGGATCATTGTAGCCGACTTTTTCTGAGATCTCCGCGGCGGAGAGAAAAGTGGTCTTGAGAAGGCGCTTTGCGTTCGTCATCCTTACCCGGGCCAGATACTCGCTGAACGCTTCGCACGTCTCCCCGCTGAAAATAGCGCTGAAATACGTCGGCGAAACTTGAACTTCGCCGGCGACCTTCTTCAAAGAGAGGTCCGGATCGGAGTAATTTCGATCGATATACTGTTTGGCCGCCACCGCGATGCTGCGGCGTCTGTTAGCGAGATAATCGCGTCTGTGTTGAATTACTCTCTCGCACACTTCCCGTACTCCCGATTCCAGTTTTTCGGGGGTATCTACGGCGAAAGCGCTTTCGCAGGCACATGAAAGCTGAGGAATTACTTCCTGGTCGGCGTCCATATTGCGTAGCGCTCTCGACGCCGTCATGAGTATGCAAAAATAAGCGTAGTGGTGCGCCGCTCCCCTTGTAACGGTGGATTTGATTTTTTTCGCCAATTCGTCAATTTCGCTGAAATCGCCGTATTGCAACAATTCAAGGGCATGATCCAGATATTCCGACAACTCCGCTCCGGACGCCTCAGTCCCGTCCCTCGCGTTTCCAATGCGGCAGGGAGATTCAGATTTCGTGAAGAGAGCGTAATTACTCGCTATTTCCGCCTCTCGGAACGATTTGACTATTTCCCTCGAGCTGTTCACCATTCCCCCAAGACCCGAGTAAAAGCGCCTCCGCGCTTCGCCGGACTTATCGACAATTTCAGAGAGAATTTTAAAAGCGGTTTCTTCTATTATATCGTCGTCCTCCGTGCCTTCAAAAATGACCGTGTATCCGTCCTCCGGATACTTCAGGAGCATCGCGCCCCGCGAGCCGATAATTCCGGAAAATATTTTCCTCTCTTCCTGTGCCGTCAAAAGCCCGGCCACTGTCGAATCGTTTCTGAGCGTACCGACAATAAAAACCGTCCTGTCGGGAGGTATGCCGAGTTTGCCGGCTTCCGTCCGGGCGGTCGAAGGAGAGAATTTCCCTTCCAGCAAATCATGGTAAAAAGCTTCGCGGAGGTTTCCCCGGGCTTCGTGGGAGAATAAACGCGCCGGTCGCGAGCTGATTTCTCGGCTCAGGTCGAACGCCGCTTTGTTCGCGGCCCAAATCAGTTCTTTAGGTTTTATCGGTTTCAGAAGATATTCGGAAACTCCCAGGCTTATCGCCTTTTGCGCGTATTTGAAGTCGTCATAACCGCTGAGGATGAGTATTTTAATATTTGGAAATTCGTTCCTGACGATACGCGACAACTCCAGCCCGTCGATAAAAGGTATCCTGATGTCGGTTATCAAAATATCCGGTTTCATGCGTCGTATGTCGCGCAGCGCGATTTCGCCGTCGGCGGCGTCCCCGACGTAGTCGAACCCAGCGGCGTCCCAGCCTATCGTGTCGCGGATACTTTCGCGAATTGGCGCTTCGTCTTCGACGAGAAATATTTTAAACATCCTCAGCCTCCATAAGCGGGAAAATCATTTTCACTACCGTCCCCGCCCCTTCCTCGCTCTGAATGGAAAGGTCGAATCGCGAGCCATACATGAGCCGCAGTCTTTCGTGAAAATTGCGCAACGCGTAACCTTTCTCCGTTTCGAAATCGGATTTTGTTCCACGCCGCATTTTGTCCACGACCTCTTCGAGATGCGCCTGGGGCATTCCGGCGCCGTTGTCGCGGATTGTAAAGACGATAACGGCACCTTCGCCGCAGGTTCCCTCTATCCAGATTTTGCCTCCCCCCCGCTTCGTTTTCAACCCGTGGTAAATCGCGTTCTCGATTAACGGCTGGAGGGTGAGCCTTATCATCCTGAAACCGGTTATTTCTGGATTCACCGAAATTTCAAAATCGAGAATGTCGCCGTATCTCATTCGCTGAATTACGAGATAATTTCTCGCGTGTTCGACTTCCTCCCCAACCGTGACTATTTCACGTCCTGAATTGAGCGTAAGCCTGAAAAAGTTGGAAAGCGCGACGGCCATCGTCATTACCTCTTCGTGCCGCGAAGCCTGGGACATCCAGACGATGGAGTCCAGCGTATTATAAAGAAAATGCGGATTTATCTGCGACTGAAGGACACGGAATTCCGCTTTTCTGGAATTTTCCTGTTCTTCCGCCGTCTGAATCATCAGTTTTTTGATGTGTTCGATCATCGTGTTGAAACTGTTTCCAAGATCGGCTATCTCGTCTCTCCTCGAACTTTTGAAACGCACATCCATTTTTCCGCTTGCGGCAATCCGCATTTTGTCCTGGAGATCCTTGATGGGTTTGGTAATCCGGTCGGTTATGAAAGCGTAGAGAAGCAGCGTGAAAAAAAAGGCGCCTGCCACGCTTATTATAGTCATATTCTTGATACGGTATGCCTTGTACATCATATCGTCCAGGTCCGCCTGCCCGATTATCCTGAGTCCGGTTCCGGGCGATGTGTAATAGACGAAAAACACTCTCCTGCCGGAAAGCGCGTGTATGAACTGTCCCTGGGACGCTTCGCCGGTCAGCCGCCATATATCAGGCCAGTCAGACGAGGCGTTGTATTCCTCGTTTCCGAGAACAAAACCGCCGTAGGAGTCGTAAACGCTGAAATTCATGCCGCTCGACGCGCTCTGTTCACGGCATATTTCACCGAGCCTGTCGGGATTTATCTCCACCACGGCCGCGCCTATCACTTCATGTCTTATGGAATAAAAGATAACTTTTCCCAATCCCAATGACTGAAACGTTTCGGTCAGTGTCGTCGACTGCCAAGGCGGCTTGTTCCAGTACCCGGAGAGGTCGCGCCTGTAAAAATTCAGCAAAATCGCTTCTCCTTCGGTATTGTAAAGGCGGTTGAGGGCCGGTATCTCCATAAATTGACGACGAAGACGAAAAATTCCTTCCCGTTCGCTGATGCCGCGACCGTTGATGCCCACCAGGTAAATGTCTTTAATGTCGGGAGTGGAACGTCCTTTCCCACGATAAAGATTCATCAGGGACAATATTTCTTTCGATGATGAATAGGTATCTCCCCTCTCAGTGAGATACCTTTCGGATGTCATGTAAGTCCCGACCTCGAGAAACTGTCTGGCGGCCGACATTATCTGTTCCAATTCCCCGGCAAGATTCGTTATGGCATGTCCGGCTATGACGCGCGTGCTTTCCCATATCGCCTGATAATAATAACGATACGCTATGAAGCCGATTGTCAATAGAGGCAACAGCATCAAAAAGAAGAAAATTATCAGAAGGCGGTTTTTGAAACTGATATTTTGTTTCAAGGCTCGATGCCGACAAATATTTTTGACGCCGCCAAATTCTGAAACATCACGCCTCACCTCGATATTTAATGAATACTCCGGCAGTTTATGTCAATTTCGCGAGCATGTGACGTCCGATTATCTGATCCTGATATTCTTCGGAAAGTTCGCAGAAGTATCCGCTCCAACCCCAGACCCGTACGACGAGATTCCGGTGATTTTCGGGATGGGTCTTCGCGTCCACAAGATCGGCGACGTCGAGCGTGTTCAACTGCATCTGCTGACATCCTAGATTAGCGAAAGCGGCGATCATATCCGCGACTCTGCCCATAGAATCGTCCGTTCTGAACACGGTGTCCGACAATTCCAACGTGACGGGGCCTCCGTTGCATACACGGCTGTAATCTATTTTTGAGAATGACTGCAATATTCCAAACGGACCGAGGACTTTTACACCCTGGGCCGGCGCGAGGCTCGAACTGAAAAAGTCGCCCTTGCGTCTTCCGTCCGCCGTGGCGCCCACAACCGGCTCGAGCATGCCTTCGTGCCCCCGCGCAAGCCAGACATAGTACATAGCCGACCCCGTTCCCGGCCTGACCCGGTTCCATCTTTCGTTCACCGGTCTATATCGTTCGCAAGCGGAGGCAAATTTTTCAAAAAGCCCGCACAGTATTTCGTCTACATCCGCGTCGTTGTTCCCAGTCTTGGGGGCTTCTTCTTTGAGGAGGCGAAGCAGACTCCCGTCGTCCGCAAAATTCTCGTCGAGAGCTCTTATCAGTCTTTCCGGCGATATCGTTTTTTCCTCTAAAACATATTTTTTCACCGCTGCGAGCGCGTCCGCGGCGTTTGACGATCCCGATCCGTGAATACCCAAGTTGTTGTATTCAGCGCCTTCGGACAAATCGTCCCTTTTTTCGAGCTGATCCGTCATCAGGGCGGAATAAAGCGGCGCGGGCGGCAGGATGATTTTTTTACGGTCGTCTATTATACGGTCGACCTGGCGGGCTATGTCCTTCCCGCAATATTCCATCATTTCCCCGAACGATCCGCCGGAGGCAAGGACGCTGCGGATCGCGGCGTCAGCGGCGTAGGGAAAAGATACCGCCCCGATGTTAACGACATCCATACCCTTCCCCGGAATCAAAAATTCCCAGCACGCGGCGACGCTGTAGTCTCTGGCGTCTTCAATCTCATAATCCATCGAGACCAGTCCGGGTATGACGACCGAGTCGTTTGAATACTGCGGAAAACCGAGCCCGATTTTGGTCAGTTCGACCGCTTTTACGAGCAGGTCTTTGGGCGTGTCGGGAGTGACGCGCAGGTTTACCTTGGGGTCGATGAAACGTATGACGCGCGTCACGTCGAGGATTATGTAAGTCAGCTTGTTCACCGCCAAATTCCCCGAACGGTCCACACCTCCGAGCATCATGCTCTGTCCGTTATCGCCCTGCTGAATACCGGGATACATGTCCGAATCCTTGTTCAGCGAGATGAAGAATTCTGCGGTAAGGTCGATTACGTCGTCCCACGTGAGCCGTCCCGCCTTTACGTCTTCGAAAGCGTAAGGCCACATATACTGATCGAAACGGCCAAGTCCCACGTGATAATGTCTGCTCAGCCAAAGGGCCGAATGGACGAGTTTGAGAGATTGCAGCGCTTCGCGGTATGTCGATGCCGGACGGGCCGGAACAACCTCCAGCGTTACGGCGATTTCCTCTTCCCCGACCGATAGCGCGTGTTGCCTGTAGCGTTCCGCTAGTTCCAGAACAGCGTCGATCGCTTCAGTCACCGTTTCGCAGAGTGTTTTGAGTTTTTCTCCGCCCTCGCGCTCGTATCTTTTTTCTATAACACCACGCCTTTTCAAAAGTCCTTCTCTGAGAAGAAGCCCCCAGTCCGCGCAAATATTCGAGATTATTCCCGACTCGTGCATCGCGTATACGCGGAACAGGTTCTCCCACTCTTCCCGGCTGTAGTAAAGCGGAATTTCGGGAGTGGTGCGCGTGAAAACTATCTTTTCTCCCGGAAGGATGATCGGTGTCTGCGCCTCACATATCAGCTTCGTCAGCCTTGCCGCCCTGTGCGGCCAGTCCAGGCGTTCCGATTCGCACGAACCCCGCACGTCCGGCGCCGAATCAGTGCGGTATTTTTTGTGCTCTCCCGACGCTATCATCGAGCGTAAATCCAGGACTCTTTTGCTGACTATTTCTTTTTCGCTCATAATACTTTTACCTCCTTGACCGTTTCGCGCAAACAACCGGGGTCGATCCTGACTGCGCGCGATTCGTCGAAACCCGGCGAATATTCTCTGCCCAGCCCTTTATATTTACCGCCTGCCGAAGGGTTGTACGGCAGAAGATCCAATCCTGTCAGATTATTTTTATCACAAAGATTTCCCCTGACAAAATCGCGTATGCCGCGATAATTCTCCGGCGTATCCGTGACGCCTGGTATCAGGGGAACCCTTATTCGATATTTATAACCCGCGTCGTTCATATATTTCAGATTTTCCAGAATCAAGGCGTTATCGACGCCGGTATAGAATTTATGCAGTTTTCCGTCCATTATTTTCAGGTCGAAATATATGATATCAGCCTCACGGATCACAGCCGCGAAATGCGGCCGTTTTGCGTATCCCGACGTCTGGACGATCATATTTACGCGCCCTTTCAGACGCCTCATTACGTCCGCGAGAAATTCGGCCTGCGTCATTGGTTCGCCGCCCGAAAAAGTGATTCCGTCCTCGGGTCTTTTGAATAACGGCAGATATGAGAAAATTTTTTCAGTAAGCGCGGACGCCGTATACCGTGCACCCACCATTCTTGTTCCGAACGCGCTTCGCATGATTTCCGGTTCCGGCGATATTCCCTCCGGGTTATGGCACCAGACACATCGCATGGGACAACCCTTCAGAAAGACCGTACATCGCAATCCAGGTCCGTCGTACAGGGACAGTTCCTTTATATCGAAGACGATTCCTTCCCGCTCTTCCATATCGCTCATAATATTATAATATTATAAATTTACCGCGGCGCGCATAATAACCTCCTGAGAAACTTCCTCCTTCGAAAATTCGCCCGTAACCCTGCCGCCCGCCATAACGACAATCCTGTCACAGACTCCTATAACTTCAAGCATTTCCGACGATATAAAAATAATTCCCAAACCGTCGGCGGTAAGAGCGGAAATGAGGGCGTAGATCTCCTGTTTGGCGCCTACGTCGACTCCACGCGTCGGCTCATCCATGATCATGACCTTCATATTCCTGCCGGCGAGCCATTTCGCGATCACGGCCTTCTGCTGGTTGCCTCCGCTGAAATTCCGCGCCTCCCTTTCGGGCATATTCGGACGAATCGACATGCTCTCGAAAAACACGGAGGATAAGTTTTTACGGCGTTTCTTATCGAGCCATCCATGGCGGGATATCAACTTGGGGTTGGGAAGAGCGATGTTATCTTCAAGCGTCATCCCGAGCACGAGGCCTTCTTTTTTCCTGTCCTCCGGCACGAAGCCGAACCCGTTTCGGATCGCTTCCTCGACGCTTGTATTTCGGATTCGTCTCCCTTCGAGGTAAATTTCCCCCTCATCCGGAGGCATGAAACCGAATATCGACTGGACGACCTCCGTCCTTCCGGCGCCGATAAGCCCGGCAAGCCCCAGCACCTCCCCTCTGTGCAGGCTGAAACTGACATCCGAGAATTTTCCCTTTCGCGAAAGATTTTTTACATCGAGCACGATGTCTTCTTTGACGGAACACGTTTTTCTCGAATAAAAATTTCCAAGTTCCCGGCCGACCATGTAGCTGACCAGAGCGTCTTTGGTAACGTCACGCCGGTTATTGTCTAAAATGGTGATGACCTTCCCGTCGCGCAGCACCGTAATACGGTCGCACATGGCGGTGACTTCCTCGAGGCGATGAGATATGTAAATCACCGCCATGCCGTCGTCCGCCAGTTTCCTGACGACCTTGAAAAGGGCTTCGGTCTCCCTCGGGGTTAAAACGGCCGTGGGTTCGTCCATTATCAATATCTCGGCGTCGTTGAGCAGCGCTTTGCCAATTTCGACGAGCTCCTGTTCCGCGACGCTCAGATTTTTCACCATACTGCCGCAATCCAGGTTCGGCATACCCAGTCTGGTCATGACCGCGGAAGCGCCGCGTTTCATCTCGTCGCGTTTCGGCGCGCTTTTGAACAATCCTCCGCGCGGTTCCTTTCCGAGATAGATGTTTTCCGCGACGCTCAAAGTGGGAACCAGATTGAATTCCTGGTATATGACGCTTATGCGGTGTCTGATGGAAGCGTAAGGGTCTTCTATGGCTATGATGTTTCCGTGCAGTTCCACAGTGCCGGAGTCGGGCGCGTTGATTCCTCCCAGTACCTTCATCAACGTCGTCTTCCCGGCGCCGTTCTCGCCGCAGATGCCGTGAATTTCTCCGCTTCTCAGTTCGAACGACACATCAGCGAGAGCCTGTACCCCCGGAAAGGCTTTCGATATGTTATTCATTTTCAGGACGACTTCGCCGTAAAACACGCCGATCACGCCCTGTCTTTCTGCCGGGACGTGAAGCTGTCGATAGCGCATACCGCGATGATGATCGCGCCGGTGGTCACTGTCGTCCAATACATATTGACGTTCCACAGGACGAGTCCGTTACGAATCATTCCCGTCAGTATCGCTCCGAGCATGGTTCCGATTATCGTTCCCGACCCTCCCTGGAGGCTCGTCCCTCCTATTATGACGGCTGCGATGCTGTCCATGTCGAAGTTGAGCCCGGCGTTCGGATTACCTCCATTGAGCCGTCCGGTCATTATGACGCCGGCGATTCCGCAGAAAAGACCCGCCAGGGTATAGATTTTCACTTTCAGCCTGTCCACGTTGACTCCGCAAAGCCTGGTCGCGAGTTCGTTTCCTCCGGCCGCCTTCACGTGACTTCCAAAAATTGTGCGATCCAGCAGCAACGCGGCAATGACGATCACGACCGGCATGAACATAGCCATAACGGGTATACCCATCCATCTGTCATTGCCAAGCGATAAAATGAGCGGTGCGTCGATGACTATAGCGTAGCCTTTGGTGATTATGAGAAGCAATCCGCGCCCCACCGACGCCATGCCCAGCGTCACTATAAACGGCGGAAGACGAAGACGCGTTATGAAAAGACCGTTCAAAAAACCGAAAACGACTCCGGTGATTATTCCGGCCGGTATGGCTGCCGGAAGCGCCACGCCGCGGGCGATGAGCCAGGACATGATGACGCTCGCGAGACCGAGAGAGGAACCGACCGAAAGGTCGATTCCTCCCGAAGTGATGATAAAGGTCTGTCCGGCGGCTACCATAGTTACGAGCGTTACCTGTTTGCAGATATTCAGGATGTTTTCCACGCTGAAAAACGTCTTCGTGCCCAGCGAGAAAATGACTCCCACGATTACGACCACCAGAAGCAAGCTGCTCTCCCGGCTTTCCGCCAATCGTCTCAAATACCGCCACATATTTTTTCGCCTGTCAGGTTCTGTTGTCATGAAAACTCCCTCGTTCCGGCAACCGCCCTCATTGTGCTTCAAACATCCGTTTCGATACTTATTTTGTGTAAAATTCGTCCACGTTGGCTTTGGTTATTTCGAGCGTTCCGGTATCGCTGTTAGCCGGAATGGGTTTGCCGTCGCACGCCATGTTGAGCTGGTTGACCACGTTGACGCCCCATGCGTACTGGCGCTGGACGATAGCGGAATAAATCTGTCCGTCGCGGATGCCGTTTATGACTTCGGGCAGGTCGTCAAAGGTAATCGCTATCTGCTTGAGTCCCTTCGCCTTCCACGCCGTAACCATTGCCGGTCCAGCGTACGAATCCATGCCTATCAGCGCGTCGAAGTCGGGATGCGCGCTCACCATGTCCTCTATGTTGGACAGTGTTTTGTTGGGGTCGCCCTGGCCGGACTGCACGTCGACTATTTCGACATCGGGGTACTTTTCCTTCAGGACTTTTTGAACGCCTTCGAGTCTCTGCACGAGATTGAGCTGAGACGATATGCCCTGGCTGACCAATACTTTGCCCTTGCCCCCCAGCGCGACACCGAGCGCTTCGCCCATGTGTTCGCCGGCTTTGACGTTATCCGTGCCGATATAACCCAGGCGTTTGCTGTCCGGCGCGTCGGTGTCGAAGGTCACAACCTTGATGCCCTGTTCCATCGCGCGGTTGAGAAGGGGAGTCAGCGCTTTCGGGTCGGTAGGTCCTATGCCGAAGCCGTCTACCTTCATGGCAATGAGGTTTTCCACGATCTCGATCTGCTGTTGCACGTCGAACCTGTCCGGCCCTTTGATGAGCACTTCGACGCCGGAAGATTTCGCTTCGTCCTCGGCGCCGTGGGAAGTGGCCTCGAAGAACGGGTTGATTATCGGATACACGACCGCGAACGTGCGGGACGCCGCGATCGCCGTTCCTCCGGCAGCCAATATTACCGCAGCAGCGAACAAAACCACCAGTGACTTTTTCATAATGCACCTTCCTCTCTCCAACTCACTGATATAATTCGGTCCCCTCTTCCGGACCATTCCGGAAATCATTGCGGGCCATGCAACCGATTTTTTCTGTGAGCGTTTGGTAAAATGAATGTTATAAGTTGCAAGTAAATTTTACGATGGAAAAAACGACTAAAAACATGGATAAATTTTCTGCGAAATAGATTGGGCCGCTCATAGGCATTACGCTGTTGCGCGCTATGTCCCGCGGAGATGAACGAGGTCTTGAAAAATCACGATTCCTTTAACGACGACTACGATATTGTCTGGGCTCTGCTCAATATCGCGTTCGGCAGCGGAAGCAGAGGCGATCGTCGGCAAGTACCCGACAGCCGCCAAAGGGTGTGCGACAAATTTATAGGTAAATTGTCCGATTGACCGGGTGGAACATGCAGAGGCGCGCCGCCGCGCGTCTGAATGCGTGATGTGCGACCGCAAATTTGTCGCACACCCATTGCCGCCCCTACCGTCGCAATTCTTCGATCTGTGTCTTCGTCAGCCCAGTCAACTGTTCAATTTGGCTGATCGGCATTTTCATGGCAATGGCATTTTTCGCTATTGTAAAGCTTTTTTTTGTTTCCCCCTCTTTTACCCCTTCTTCCCTTCCCTCTTTTATCCCCTCTTCCCTTCCCTCTTTTATCCCTTCTTCTCTTCCCTCGTCCCGTGCTCCTTGCAGCATGCTTCTTTCGCGAAAATCGGCGAGTATCCAGTCCTCGTATGCCTGGCGCACCGCCGGGATGGCGGTGGCTTCGCCGTAGCGCGCTACGAACTGCGACGCGCCCGCGTCGCTCTCGACAAATTCTTTCAACCTAGGCTCCATCGCGTATACCTCCTCCGGCAATTTTTTGTTGAAGTGCATCTCGTACAGCAGCCGGCTCCAACAGTACAGCGGATTCGAGAAGTTCGCCGGCGCTTCCGGGAGATAGGGCAATTGCACGTTGAACATCGCGAATTGCCTCAACGCCACGTCTCGCGGTTCTTTGTCATAGACAAAATGGATGGGCTGGAGCAGTTCTCTGTTGTCCTTCCGGCAGTTATTCACATGTCCGAAAATGTTGATTGCCGAGATGTACGGCATTTCGGCCGCCATCTCCAGCGCCGTCGTCCCCCTGCGCGCCTCGCTTGTAAACAGATGCGACGCTGCCAGCACGTTTCGTTGGAGTATGGACGGATCGAAATAAAGCTGAACCTCTTGCAGGGCGATTCTATTGGCGTCGCTTCTGGCCAATACATCGATGTAGCATCCCCGGCGGCCGGGCTGCGTCTGGCGTTTCTGCGGCGTCACTTCGACGACTGTTCCGAACGCCTCTCCGCATTCGGACAGTACGGCGCCGATAAAGCTCCCCGCCGCGAGTCCGGCGACGCTTTCGTCCTTGTAGATTTCCTCGACGACCGGATCCGCCAGCGGCGACATCACGTCCGCGTTTATTTTTTTCGCCAAACCATCCGAGTGATTCTCGTCGACCATCCGATTTACCTCGCGCGATATCATTGTGAATCACAATATAGCATACATCGCAGGGTATTTCCATTTTTTTTCAGGCAAAAAAATGCCGCTACTCCCATCTCGTCATATAGTCGTAAGCTGTTTAAATCATTCAGCTTGGACGCGAGAATGCGATACAGATTGACTCCGCAAACGTTGAGATTTTTGTTTTATGGGATGGCCGGCCAAATCGTAAAACACGCCCATAAACAGGTAATGACAATCACAAGGCGGGCTTGGTATAATACCAAAAAGGGATGGTTGTCATTCTGAAAATCTGGAATTGCAACGGACGATATAGGAAATGACAGGTAGATCACCGGTATAAGGGGCATGGAACTGCCGGTAAAGGGCTCGAACTCTGACAATGACATGCTGGTATCAGATATTTTCCTGAACGTTCCCGTGAAGAGCGGCGACGACTTGGCGTTGCGTGAAAAATACGCGTGGGAGCTCTTGAACACGACTGGCGAAGAGGATATGATAAGGGGCAGAGAAGGAGGAAGGCAAGTTTGAGATAGCGCGCACAATGCTTGCGGATGGCCTCCCTACCGAAACGATCAGGAAATATACAGGTTTGGATGAAAGCTCCATACTTTCACTGCGGTAAATGACGGTAAAGAGGCATACCCGCGTATGTTTCTTATCATGAAAGGGGTACTGACCAATGAAGAGTAAAACGTGTTCCAAAATGTCCGTTATACTGGCCGCCGCTGCTTTTGTGCTGTCGCTCTGTTCCGCCGTTTCCGCCGAGACGTTCCCTTCGTTCACCTCGCGAACGCTCGACGGCGAACCGATAACGAGCGCCGTTTTCTCAAAAAAGAAACTCACGATGGTGAATATGTGGGCGACCTGGTGCCCTCCATGCGTCGCAGAAATGCCGGATCTTGCCAGGCTGGGAAAGTCGATGCCGGAGGGCTCGCAGTTGGTTGGGATAATGTTCGACGTTTCCACCGAGGATGACAGCGATAGGAACGCGGCCGAGAGCATTCTCGGCGATGCGGGCGCGGGTTTCACACAAATCCTGTACGACCCGAGCATGTATGACTACCTCTCGACCATAGATGCGATACCCACCACCGTCTTCGTCGACTCGAAAGGCAATATCGTCGGCGAGCCGATGGTCGGGTCGGATTCTGAGAAAAACTATCGCTCCGCGATTGAGGCGATGCTGAAACGGTTGTAGGAAAATTAATTAGTGTGACGAAGGAGCGCGTCGGAGTGAGAAGAAGAATTTTCATATAAAATGTGGACAGCGACATCGAAACAAGAACGTTTCAAATGTTCTTTTGATGATCAAAAATCCTTGATGACGCTTTACATAGTGGACACGCTCTATTTTTTCAGATATTTCCTCAGTTTGTCCATGACCTCGTTCAGGTCGAGCGGCTTGCCCAGGTGTTCGTTCATGCCGGAGGCAAGACAGCGCTCGATATCCTCGCCGAACACGTTGGCCGTCATAGCGATGATGGGTACGTTCTTCGCGTGCTCGAAGCCCATGGCCCTTATGCGGCGTGTGGCCTCGTATCCGCCCATCTCCGGCATCTGGATATCCATGAATATCAGATCGTATCTGTCCGGAGATTCGCGGAAGACGCGCACGGCCTCGGCGCCGTTTTCGGCACAGTCGATGGACAGGTTCGTCGGTTCCAGAAACGCCATCACGACCTCGCGGTTTATCTCGATATCCTCCACGAGCAAAACCCGGAAATCCGACAGGTCGAGGGTGGTTCCTACGTTTTCCGCCGTGATTTGAAGCGTGGCCCCTTTTTTGCCGAGACATTCGTTGAGGCAGTCGGCGATCGGAGAGGCGAACAGCGGCTTGCTCAGGAATTTACTGATGCCCGCCGACTTTGCCTCTTCCTCGATCGACGTCCATTCGGCGCCCGATATCATCACGACGATGTTTTCGGAATTGTGCCATTTCACATGTTTCGAGAATTCGAGCCCGTCAATCCCGGGCATCTTCCAGTCGACCAGGTATATGTCATATCCCGCTTTTTCCTCCATCAACTCGAGGGCTTCCTCGCCGCTCGCTGCCAAATCGCACGACACGCCCAGCGATTTCATTATCTGCCCGAGATATTCCCTCGTGTCCGCGTCGTCGTCGACGGCGAGGACACGCATGTTTTGCCAGTTGATATCGGGCCGCAACAGGTTCTGAGGTTCGTCCTCCGCGCGGACCGCTTGGAACGTGAACGCGAAGGTCGAACCATGACCGGGTTCCGATTCCGCCCATATGCTGCCGCCCATCATCTCCACGATGCGCTTCGAGATCGCGAGTCCCAGGCCCGTGCCTCCGAACTTGCGCGATATCCCGTTGTCAGCCTGCTCGAATGAGTGGAAAAGCCTCGATATTTGTTCCGGAGATATTCCGATGCCGGTGTCGGTCACGGATATCCGTATGACGCATATGCCGTTGTTTTCGCTTTCGAGATGAGCGGTCATGGTGATTCTTCCACCCTCGGGAGTGAACTTGACGGAGTTCGAGAGCAGATTCGTCACCACTTGCGCGAGCCGCTGGTCGTCGCCGATGAGCGCCGCCGGAATGCGCGGATCTACCTGGGCGTTGAAAACCTGATATTTTTCTTCGACCTTGAAATTTATCACGTTCGCGACCCGTTCGAGCATCTTCTCGAAGTGAAATTCGGCGAACGACATCTCGAATTTGTTCGCCTCGATTTTGGACATATCAAGTATGTCGTTAATGACACCCAGAAGGTGAGTAGAGGCGTTGTTTATTTTGCCCAGGCAGTAATCCTTTCTTTTTATGTCGCCGGATGACTGAGCGATCGTGGTCATTCCTATTATGGCATTCATCGGCGTGCGGATTTCATGGCTCATGTTGGCCAGGAAATCGCTCTTCGCTCGGCTTGCCGCTTCCGCGGCCTGTTTGGCCTTGGTGAGCTGCGTGACGTCGCTCATCGTCAGCATCACGCACACCGGCATCGGAGCTGCGGATAGTCTGGGGTCAGCTTTCTCCCCGACTCGTTTTAGTTTCAAGGTATAGCTGAATTCCCTTCCGCCGTTATCGTGCAAGTTCACGTCCGCGCTGTATGTCCTGGCGTCAAAATTATCCCCTGCGAACAGGCTTGCGTCGTCGGGCCGCAGTTCGTCCGACTCGCCCGAGGAGAGTATGCGGGCGAGCATGTTCGTCTTATTGAATACCGAGATGTGACGGCGAGTCAGGTTCTTCATGGCGCTGTTGAGATATATCGGCGCGTATGAAGCGTCGAAAAGCGCGAGCGCGTCGGGTATCGCGTCCAGGTGGGAGCATACGACATCAAGCGTGGAGTTGATGCCCGCTATTATGAGGTTGTAGGCGCCGCAATGACTCGAGGGGTCTGCCCTTTCCGCCAGGGAACCGGCGCGCGCGGTCTGAGTGAGAGACGCGATGTCGAACAGGACGAGCCGGATGGCGTCGGACATGCGCGCGAACGTATGCCCGAGCGTGCCTATCTCGTCCGTACGTCCGGTGATTTTTTCCGGCAGTTCTTTTTCCAATTGTCCGAGGGCGATCGTGCGCGCGCTTTCGGTGATGAGTTCGAGCGGTTTCATCAGCAGGGCGCGCATGACGAACGATATGAAGGCCGCGAATACGGCGAGGGCGATGACGGTCAGCAGGATGGATATCAAAACCATCTTGCGCGCCGCGGACAGGAAATCGCTCCTCGCGGCCAGTATTCCAAGCGACCAGAGCGTGCCCCTTATCGGGGAAAAACTTATGAAGGTCCTCTTCCCGTCGACATTTATGAGCGCGGAGCCGGTTTGACCGTCCGTCATGAGTTTTATCGCCCCGAGAGCGGTGGGCTCGTTTTCCAGGGTCTCTCCGAAGCTCTCCATGCCGTATCCCTCGGAGAGGTGCCTGTGCGCTATGATATGACCGCCCCTGTTCATTATGAAGGCCGTCCCGTTCGCGCCTATGTTGATGTTGTTCAACGCGTCGCCCAGTATATCGTACCGGTAGCTTCCGACGAGATAATAAGCGGCGTCCGGTTCCTCGCCGGGGTTCGCGCGCGGGTCGCGGACCGGCGTTCCCATCATTATTGCAAGTCCGCTGATGCCGGCCAGCGTATCGTCTATCGCGAGGTTGTTCGTCTCGGTCATCATGGAGTACAGGCGCGTCTCCAGGATGCCGCGGGGAGATGCATCGCTTCCGGTCACAAGATTCCCCCCGTAGTCGTAAAGGCCCAGCCACACGAATTCTATCCCATTCATGATATTATCAAGCGTTTCCTGTTTTTCAGCGATTGATGTGTGATTCGAACGGAACAGGCCGTTCTCTTTTATGAACAGAAACCGGTCGGCCATCACGTGCAGGCTGTTGCCGATGCTTTCCGCGGCCGTTTTGGCTATCGGGCGCGTGATAGAGAGCAGTATATCGTTCGTCAGGGAGTACATGAATCCCGTCATCACGGCAACGAGCCCCGCCGATATCGTGACGGCGGACGCGATGACTATCAGCAGAATCCCGTACGTTACGCTGTTTTTGATTTTTTTCATGATGCGGACGTTGCGGAGGTCAATTATGTTCGACGCCGACGAAGACGACTTCGTAATCACCGGCCAAAGCCTGCGTCAGCGCGGCGTCCGCGAGCGTGATGAACGACTTGTGCGATTCGGTCGCCCCGGACATGGCGTCTATGCCGGATGAAGTTTGATTTGTGAGCAGCGCGTGAACGTAATTGCGCGCGAATTTATCCGGATAGTTATCGCAAACTTCGTTCATATTGCGCATGTAGTTCATGTCCCAGGATTTTATGAAACCGCTCGCGTTTTTCGCGTTGTACTCGCATGTCACTATTTTTCCGTTGCTGACGTATATGGTGAGATATTCCCTCCATCCCCGGTAGTAGCCGGTTTCCTCGGCGGTATAATATCCGTCGCGCAGTCTTGGGGCAGAACTCCGCGGAGGGAAGCCTCTGACAAAAAAAGCTACCGTCAGCGAAGCGGCCAAAACGATCCAAAACGCTATCTTCATTCCCGCATCCCTCATCTCATCAAAATGTAAAGAGCATCGGGGAAGATGAATCTATTTACATTATATCATTTAAGCATCACTGAAGTATCGGCGTTTTGGTCGTTTAAATAAAAGGGCATACGGGGCCTGCGAGCGTTTTCTATGATTTACCCCGGTTTTTTTTGTACCACAGGGCGAGTCCCTGAGCGTTCAATTCGAGGGCGGTGACGGTCACTCTGCCGAAATTGGACGCGAGACAAGGACAGTTCTGGCGTGACGCTTCCTCCTTGAAAAGTTCCCTCAGCCTCGTTCTTATGGAGGCGATATCCCCTTCGGCACGCTCCGCCGCTTCTATGTACAGGTCCAACTGCCTGTAGAGGGAATCGGACACGCCTCCGCCGGTGGACAGGCGACCGAAGTGAGTGGGATAGATATCCCCCCTCGCGAGGCCGTCTATTCTGCGCATCGAAGCCCTCATCGCGCTCGGGTCGAACTGCACCGGAGAGGTGGTGAGAATCGCGCACCTTCCCTCGGGACCGACGAGTTCCGCGTATGACATTCCGTACGCGTCTCCCGTGAAAACCGCCCCCGACGGGATGTCCTTGTAAACGAGATGGTGACGCGCGTGTCCGGGCGTGTCGAAACACACGACTGTCTTGCTCCCGACCCTGAACTCATCTCCGTCGCGAGGCATCGTTATTCTGTCAGCCGGGACAGGCAGTATATCGCCGTAGAGGCGCTTCGTTACGGACTCGCCGTAGACGCTCGCCACGCTCGCGAGCAGTCTCGACGTGTTCACGAGGTGACTCCCCCCGCGTTTGTGTACCACGAGCGTAGCTTCGGGAAATTCGCGGGCGAACAGTCCGGCGCCGCCCGCGTGATCAAGGTGGACGTGCGTCAGAAAGATGTATTTCACCTCGCGGTCATTTACGCCGAGTTCCGAAAGCGCGCGTTTGACCGGCTCCAGCGCCGCGTTGCTGCAGGTATCCACTATGGCGGTCTCGTTCCCGTCGCGCAGCAGATATACCGATACGACGCCGCCTCCTTCGTATCCTGAATCGACGCAGTAAACGCCGTTTTGGTAATCGCAAGTTATTGCCGTTTCCAATATCATCTTCTCCGTTCGATGTATGAGGTCAATGTCGGATCCTCCCGCAGTGACAGCCAGTCCGGGAGGGTCAGCCCCTCCGGGCGCGAGCGCGTATCGAGCGAGTGCGCGGCCAGTATCCCGGCGCACTCGTCCTTTTTGACGCCGAAAGCGCCGGCCCAGTTGTTCACGAGCGTCTTTCGCCGCATCGCGAACGACCCGGAGAGCAGTCTTCTCCACGTGGTGTCCCGGGGCAGGGGGGCGTACGAGTCGCACCGCAGCGTAATTTCCGCTATCGCCGAATCCACTTTGGGCGAGGGGTAAAATGCCGTGCGGGGCACTTTCCTCAGCACGGCCGCTTGCCACGCGGCCGCTATCGTCACCGACATCGGGCTTGATTCCCTGTTTCCAGCGCCGGAGACTATGCGCGACGCCGCTTCGTCCTGAATCATGAGCATCATGTAACGCATGTCGCCGCCGGCGAAAGATTCGAGCAGATGCCACAGAAGGGGGGTCGTGATATGGTACGGCAAATTTGCCATGACGCGCGTCGGCGTTTCGTCCAGCCTCGAATAGTCGAATTTCACGGCATCGTCCCAGTGGAGCCGCAGCCGATCATCCGAGGCGGCCAGCGGCTCCATGTATTCCTTCAGACGGACGTCGATCTCCACCGCGTCGACGCGCGCGCATCCCGCGTCCAGGATGTATTTTGTGAGGATTCCCGTTCCCGGGCCTATTTCGAGAACCCTGTCCGCTGGAGAGAGCCTCGCGCGCCCGATCATCCACTGGGCCACCGATTTGTCGGTCAGGAAATTCTGACCTATTTCCGTGTTGTGCCTGAACGCCATGTAATATCCCGAAGCCGCCGCCCGGACTAAATTTCGCCCGGGCGTTACCGCTGCGGTACGCCGGCGGCGGATTCCCCCGCGAGAGGGGCCCACCCTCCGCCGAGTGCCTTGAATACCCTGACCATGCCCGACGCTATCTGTCCCTCGCTCACCGCCAACTGATCCTCCAGCGAAAGAAGCGCGGCCTCCGCGCTTATCACGTTGCTGAAGTCCGTCAGCCCGTTTTTGTACCTGTCGGCGGCCGCTTCGTAAGCCTGCCGGGCCGCGTCTATGCCCGCGCGAAGGGATTTGTTGCGCTCAATTTCCTGATAGTTGGCCGACAGGGCGTCCCTTACCTCGGCCACAGCCTTCAGGACGACACCCTCGTACGAGGCGAGCAGTTGTTCCTCGCGGGCTGATTGCACCGCGATATTCTTTCTGATGGCGCCCCCGTGAAATAGGGGCAGCGTTATCCTGGGACCGAAGCTGAAACCGAAACTGTCACCGGAGAATATACTTCCGCCGGACAAAGTCTCGAGTCCGATGGAGCCCGCCAGATAGAACCTGGGGTACCTGTCGCGTTCGGCCGATTTTTTCCGCGATATCTGCGCGGCCAAAGCACGCTCCGCCGTCCTTATGTCGGGTCTTTGCCTCACAGCGTCCGCCGGAATGCCCACGAGTGTGGCATCGGGTTTCGGGAGCGGGCGGGGCGGGGAGAGCGAGCTTTCAAGGCTGCCCGGCGTCCTGCCGGAGAGTATGGCAAGCGCGTTCATCACCGCTTCGACGTTCGATTTCAGCGTCGGAATGGATGCCCTCGTGGTCTCAACCGTATATTTGGACTGATTTAACGCGAGCGAATCAATCAGTCCCGTCTCGTACAGGGACGAGATCATCGAGAGTGTTTCCTCCTGCAGCCGCAGGTTGAGGCCCGCTATCCGCAGGCGCTCCTGCAGCGTGCGCAGTGACATATAGTTGACGGCCACTTCGGAGGAGAGCGTCACCCATGCGGAGTGAAGCGCGGCGTGTGAGGATTCGAGGTCCGCTTCGGCCGCTTCGTCCGAGAGTTTCTTGCCGCCGAATATATCGATTTCCCACGACGCGTCGAGGCCCAGTTTCGTTATTTCAGTCCTGACACCCTGGCCCGCCGAATGTTCGGATGATTTGGAGCTGGCCCAGGAAGCGGAGCTGTCCAGTTGCGGGAGCGACGCCGATTTGCTTATGCCCAGAGCGGCGCGGGCCTCCAGCACCTTCGCGCGGGCCGCGCGCAGGTCTCTGTTGTTTATGAGCGCTTCGGCGATGAGATCGCCGAGAGTCGCGTCGCCGAACGTGTTCCACCAATCGGCCAGAGCGTCCACCGGGAGCGGCGAGCTCGGTGAGGTTTCCCCGCCCGCGTATCCGTTCTCGTATTTGCGCGCCAGGGCGCTCCAATCGCCGCGGCGCAACGCCTCGTCGTCCGATATGACCGCGGCTTCATCGGGGGGAGTTGCCTCCGCCGATACATCGTACTTGCGCAGGAGCGCTTCCCACGCGTCGTCGGTGGACGCCGCGGCGTTCGCCGCGCATAAGGCCAGGATTATCGCCGCGAGCGTAGCGAGCGCGGTTTTAATTTGTCTCGTTTCGAGTTTCATCAGGAATATCCTCCACTTTATTTTTTCGCGAGAATAAAAAGCCCAGCAGTCTCTTGACCCGCTCCCTGTTCGTCTGGAGAACCACGTACAATCCGGGGATGATGAATATTCCGAATACGGTCGCCATGCTCATGCCGAAGAACATCGTCGTTCCCACGTGAAGCCTGCTTCCCGCGCCGGCGCCTGTGGCGGCGAGCATGGGCGACACGCCGATGACGCACGTGAGCGCCGTCATCATGACCGACCTGAAACGTTCGCGCCCGGCTTCAGCCGCCGAGTCCAGTATCGGGCGGCCGTAAACTTCGCGCTGTTCCTGCGCGAACTCTATTATCAGTATGGCGTTTTTGGCCGCGAGCCCGACCAGGAGCAATATGCCGAGCTGCGTGTAGATGGAGATCGAAACGCTCATGATTTTGATTCCCAAAAGGGCGCCCAACACCGCGACGGGGAGCGACAGAATTACGCCCATGGGCACCGTCCAGCTTTCGTATTGCGCCACGAGGAAAAGATAACCGAACATGAGCGCTATCCCGATAATAATGACGGTCTGCCCGGCCGCCTGCTGTTCCTGATACGTCATCCCCGACCATTCGACCGTGTATCCGCCGGGCAGTTCGCGCGCGAGTTCACGGACGCGCGCCATCCCCTGTCCGGTGGAGAAGCCAGGCTTCATCATGGCCATGATGGTGGCGCTCGGATAGAGGTTGTACCTGCCTATCGAACGCGGCTCCAGCGTCTGCCTGACGGTGGCGAGCGCCTGCATCGGCACGCGGGTGCCGGCCAGGCTTCTCACGTAGATATTGCCTATGCTGCCGATCCTGTTCCTGTGCATCCAGTCGCTCTGTATTATGACTTTGTTCACCTGCGAGCCGATGTTTATGTCGTTGACGTAGGCCGTGCCGAAATACGTCTGCATCGTGGAGAATATCTCGGACACGGGAACGCGCATCATCTCGGCTTTTTCCCTGTCGATGTCGAGGAAGAGATGCGGCGTGTCGGCCGTGTACGAGCTGAAGGCGAACATGAACTCCGGCGACTGGAACAT
>JAISXR010000230.1 GCA_031270375.1 Synergistaceae bacterium
TCGGACATCCAGTCGGAGTCGCCGATGTTCGCCACCGATCCGCTGTTGAACACGCGGATACCGTCAGTAGGATAGGTTGTCGAACTGGAGTGGTACCGCACATCCGGGTCAATCAGGTATAGCGCCGCGCCCATCGTGCCGTTGCGATTCAGATCGAGATAATTCTGCGCGCCTCCGGCGACGGCCAATATGTTGTAATAGCCATTGGGGTAATCGTGGCCGGCTTCGTGCTTCGCCACGCTGAAGTGCGGCCTGGGGCTGTTGAAACCGAGCTGGTAGAACGGGTACGTGTCGCCGTCCGCGTACACCGCGTTCCACGAACCGGCGTTCATGTCGACCGTCGTTTTGACGGGTTCGGGATTCTGACTGCTCTCATCGAGCCGGTAGAAGTGCAATTTTCCGTCCGTGTCCTCGTACGTCTCTTGATACCAGCGAAAAGCCGGGGCGGACGCCGTGTTGGAAACGTCCATCGTGTATATGCCGCCCCCAGCGCGTCCGAGCGTGGCCACGAGCAGCGCCCCCCATCCCGAGCCGTCTTGTTTGCCCTCACCGCTCATGTCCATATAGAACCTCTGAACGGGCCCATCGAGCGTGAACGACGGAATCGACGTGATAGGTATGTCGTCGCTGGTCGTTGTGGTAGTGCCGTCTATATTATCTTGAAGAACCGGGTTGATCCAGCGGTAACGCTGAGTCTGCTCGTTTTTCGTGGACTTGAGGCCGAAAAGCCTGTACGATAACAGGCTCGGCGGCGGAAAGATAGCCCAGTCCTCGCGGCCGGTCTGCGCGTCCACAACGTGCAACAGCCCATCGTTCGTCTGGAAATACAGTTTGTGAGGCAGTTCCTTGCTTTCACCTTTCATAGCATAAGTGTGATATCCCGGAAGCGAGTTTTGCACGGCGGGAGGCCCTGCCTTGGCGAGGCCGGATCTGCCCAGATCCGGTAGCATGTACTGTCTTTCGTACTGCTTGTCCTGCCCGTTGCCGTGCCCGTAGTTCACCTCGTAGCCGTAGTACCAGTTGATGAGAGCCCTCGACGGGTGCATCCTCTGGTTCCAGTTCTTGATCCCGCCCAAAATCGTGGCATCCATCGACACTGTCGGCGGAACGAGGTTCAGGAGGTTGGGGCCGGGGGAAATCGGGGCGCCGGCGTCACCCACATCCGGGTGCAGCGAGGTTCGGCTATTCGAAGTGATCGGCGTATAATCAAGTGTCTCATAGTTCTTGTCACGGCCCGCCCAAAAGACGAGATTGCGGGAGGCCGTTCCGGCCGGAGCGCTGTTTCTCCTGGTAAGGAGCCTGTTGCCGGCTTCCCAGTTCAGCTCCGTACGCAGTTTTCCGGTCTCGTCATCCTTCGCCGTGACGTATCTGGAAACTTTTCCTTCCCACTGGTCGTAAATAGTTATACGGTATGAGGCGCCGTAGAGGCTGAACATCACCTCGTCATCGGCGTTGTAGCCCGTTATCGTGTCGTCCTCGAAGCTCTCGCCCTCGAGCATGGAGCCATCCTCGGGCTGAATTTCGCGGTTTATCCTGGCGAGCACCAAGCGCATCGCGTTGATAAGCCCCTCGACGTCGTTGGCGAAAAATGCCTTCGCTTCGCTGTTGCCCGGGTCGCCGGCGACCGCCATCGCGTTCAGTTTTGTACGGAGGGCCGCCGAGGCTGGATCCGTCGGATGCACGAAGCCAACCACCAGCGTCCGGACACCGTCGTCGAGATTGATCTGGTTGAGCGTGTTGTTGCCCGCCCCGTCTGTGCCGGTAAGTCTCGTTAAGGGATTGTTTTTCGTGTAGTTGTAGAGGTCGCGCACCGCGTCCGCGGAGGAATAGGTTCCGCTGTCGTCGCCGGCGGTGAAAATTATCACCCAGTTCTTCTCACATGGGTTATTCAGCGGGAAGTTTGACGCGGGCGCTTTCAACAGATTCACGGCGCTATAGTTCATTCCACCGTACCCGGCGCGGGGGGGGGAGAACATATCGAGCACGGTGCCGAGAGCCTCGCCTGAATTCTGCCTGAAAAAATTGCCGATCAACGTTCCGTTTTGGGCGTTTGTGATGCCGAAATTAGCGTTCATCGACATAATGGTGGAGGCATCGCGGCTGGAAAACACGACACCGCCCTTGCCGGTCGAGTCATTGGAGCCGCCCGCGGCGCCTCCGCCGACAAGCCTGTTTCTCGGGAGGTCCGGGTGTCCAGGGTAAATCGCGGTGCTGAGGTACGTCTTGCCGTCGCCGAAGAGTTCCGGGTTAGTGTAGTAAAACGAATCGCCCCCCGTTGCCGCCCCCGTCCTGGGAGTGATATCCTCCATACCGTCTATCCACATGCGGAACTTGGCGATATGCGTCTCGCTGTACTCCTCTATCGGAACGCGGAGCCAGGCGCGATTCATCAGCCTCCATTGCATGGTGTTGTGGCCATAGTCGTAGTATTGCCTGTCTATCCCCATATACGCCGCCGCGGCCTGATAATAACCCCTCCCCGGCGTTGTAAAGGGAGTGTCCGCTTGATTGGTCGACCAGCTTGGGGCGCTGCCCCATCGAAATATTCCGGTTTGGTCGGCGCCATAACCCGGGGGGTTATAGTAACGCGTGTCTACAGCCGGATTGTTTGGTATCCATGTCGCTGTAAACGGATTGTCCAAAGGCCCGCTCTTGTAAAAGTCCGCTCCGTATTGAGTCGCATGCCCGTTTACCTCCTGGAATGTCGTCGCCATCCCGAGCCTCAGGTTTTCGATGAGCGTCGTTTCCGAGAGAATCCTCCACATCACGAGCTTCATCTTGTACATGCGGCTGTCGTTCGGCACCAAGTTGTTAGCGTTGAAATTTGTCGGAGGATTGTTCCAGTGCGCGGGATTCCTGAACACCAGCGCGTAGCGCGCTGACTCGTTTGTGCCGCGTCCGAACGCGACAGATGCCGGATTGTTCACGTAATCGAAAGGCGAATAGTAGTTATTGAGATGATCCAGGAGGTTCACGTTCCCCGGCGTCATATTGTTTGTGGCGTCGATATCTCTGCCGTACCTCGTCCTCGGATTGGGGTTATTTGTCGTGCTGCGCACGGGAAGACCGCCATGTCCGTAAGTGGCTTGTTGAAGCATTTGCGCCGCTACATTCTGGTTTGAGACATTGACACCCCATTCCGGCATCGTCCCATTGGCGGAGAATGTCATCGGTGAGCCGACATCAAGCATTATCAGCACGTTGGCCTTCTCCGCGCCCTTTTTTATGTCCTCAGTCTCATCTACGGCGACAGAAGATTTTTCAAGGACGTCGATCGGAGGCAGAATCTTCAGGAATGCCCCCGCCGTCCTCATTTCGACATAGACAGGAAGAAGCAGCACGGCTACGGCCATAGCGACCGCGAGCAAGCGCGTTTTCCACGGTTTTAAATTCTTCATGTTCGATCCCCCGGTCATTATTTCGGCGCTTCTGGCAAGTTGACGTCGCCGCTCGTCACAGGCTCATCCGGCACCCTCATCATCAAGCCCGATATCTCTCCGTTCCGCACGAGCGCCGCTGAAGCGTCCGACGCCGCACACAGCGCCAGCACGATAACCGCCGTCAGAAACGCTAAAACCCTCAACACGCGACTTCCCGTCCTCTCGGATCTATCCCGCATATTCATCCCTCCTGATTCAGTATATCGTTACCATTTTGCGATAATTAGTGTAGCACTTTTGGCTCATAAATAAATAGGAACAGAGAACTATATTAGAAAAAATTTAGAAACAAAAGATCCCCCAGTGTCGAACGAAAAAACAAACACGCATAAAACAACCCCCTAAAAGCGAAAACGGTGTCGAACTGTTTTAAAACGGATAGTCAGGAATATATCTCTCAGTTTGACGGGTTTACGTATATTGGGCGGGACGGCATATAAAGCATAACGGCGCTGGATACGCGCCGTCAAAAACGCCTTCCTTCTTTATTTACGGCGTCACGGCGTATCTCGGCGCCCGTCATTTCCGCGACCGGTTTTCGCGGCACGCGATTCAGTTTCTACAGTTCTACAAATCCGCGATGCCTTTTCGCTACATGACGTTGTTAGCCTGTAAAACAGCGGAATCCAAAATCGTCACCCTGCCGCCCACCGACAGCTCCCCGCGTATCAGATACATGCCTTTATTCGGCACCTCGAAGCTCTCGTCTTTTTGTTCGGCCAGAAGAGTGTCGCCGTCCTTGCGCCAGACGATATTATCGAGCATTACGCGCGGCGGAAGCAGCCCTAAGGGCAGACTCGAGTCAATGAGATCAGTATCGTATTGCATGTCGTATATACTGACGGTCAGCTGTCCCACTCCGCCCGCGGTGTCCATTATTCCCAAACGCCCCAGTTGAATCGGACCTTGCCTGACCACCCCGGGCAGGAGGTCGCTATCAAACTCGACATCTATCAAAAGATCGCTCAATTCGTCTATGGGCTGTTCACTACCCGATTCAGCGTGCGCGTTAGCGTACCTTGGAATCGAGTCGGCGTTGTCCATTATTTCCATCAGCCTGGCCCTGCCCTCCTCTACCGCTTCCTGAAGCAGATTGTACCTTGCGCTGGAGGCGCCCGCCACTCTGCCCGAGCCTCCGGAGTTCACTGTGAGCTGAAGAGTCACGCCCACTATGGCAAGTCCGACAAGAGAAATTATCAGCACCACTATCAGCGAAAATCCGGCCTTTTTGTTCCGTTTTTTTAGGTAATACGGCGTAGGCTCCATCGTTATTCCCCCTTGATTCGTCAGTTTGCCTAGAGGTGATCTCCAACGTTCCTGTGTCCGCCGGCGCTTATGGTCCTTTCGAGCGCCATGCTTCTGGCGCCCATCACCGCGGCCTCCCACGTGACCACTACGCGGACTCTCACCATATAATCTGTCCCGCTTCCCGGGACGACGGACGCGTTCGCCGTAAACTTGCCGAAATTCCTGGCCTGGGCGAAGGCGGGGGTGAAGCTGGCGAACGGAAGCCCCTCCAGTTCCTCCAGATATCTCAGCGCTATGGTGTTGGCGGTCTCGTCATCCTTGTTGTATATGGCGGTTCTGGATATCAGAAACATGCCAAGCATTGAGATGAGCACCATCCCCAGCACAAAAATAGCCACCAACATCTCGACGATGGAACTGCCCTTCGCTTTTTTCCGCTGACACCGGCGGCGATTATATTCGAATGCCGCTTCCGCGGCGGCGTTTTCGGTCATTTCACGGAAGATTGCCAATATGATCACTCCTTTGCCGACGACATAAAAACAATGAGAAAAAAAATTTATTTTTTACCGCGTAATTATAACACAAAACCCTCACCCCGTTTCCGAGCATTCCCCAGCGGTTTACGCACGGCGGAAGAACGTCCTCTATTTTTTCGCGCCAAAGACATTATGTCTTGACGACTATATTATACGTGATTTTTTTCTCAAAGCGATAGGGACAAAAGAAATGTATATAAAAGGACTCCGAGTTCCGCGATAGTGAATATTATGCGCGTTTTTAAGGAAATTGCGGCTTAAAATACATCGATAATACTGAAAAAAGTATTTTCACATTCTTTTTTTTGGTAAAGCCGTGCGCGCCGCCTCGGTGAAAAGTGACTTTACGCTCATAAATATAAGTCTTTAGAACTATAATAATAAGTCTGGAGAACTAGTGGGATAGAAATTGAACATAAGGCACGAGTGGAGTGCTATAGGCGCGAAACTGCGTGCCAGCCATTCGGATTGAGGGGGCAGGCACGCGGATATGCCACTACACGCACGCGTCGAACATCGAATCCATGACGCCGTGTCTCAGGCCTCTCGCGCTCACGGTGAGCCGGCCGAGGGCGAATATATCCATCAGCGACGCCGCGATACAGGCGCCGGGAAGAATGATGTCAGCGCGTTCCGCTCGCAGGCCAGGAATGTTCTTTCTCGATTCACAGTTCATCGACGCGTAGAGCGCTATCTGGCGTTCCACCTCTCCGCTGGTCAGCGAGGCGCCCGCCTCGCGCCCGCGCGGCCCGCCGGCACTGACGGAAGCAAGCGTCACAAACGTTCCCCCGACACCCGCGCAATCGCATCCCTCGCGCGGGGATGGCGCGCCGTCCATATATGCCCGGATTTCGGACGCCGCGAAAGTGCGGCACGCTCCCACAGCGTCCATACCGTACGGCCCGGGCGAGGACGCGAAAAATCTCTCGTACAGGACAAGCGCTCCGATTGGAACACTGCACCGCCAGGACAGCAAACCGCCGCTTCCGAACGCCGCTTCGCTCGATCCGCCGCCGACATCGAAAACCACCGCCTCGCGCGGCATATTTAGCGAAGCGGCACGAAAAGACAGCGAGGCTTCCTCGTCGCCGGAAATCACCCTGATATCGAGACCGCACCGTTTTTTCACCATGATTTTGAACTCCCCGGCGTTTGACGCCGTCCTCATGGCCTGCGTACCCACCGCCACGATCGCGCCAGCGTCCGCGCCGTATCCCAGGGCAAGGCGCGCGAAAACTTCGATGGCGGCGGCGGTGCGCTCCATCGGTTTCATGCCGAAAGCTCCCCGCCTGCCCTGCCCTTCGCCGAGACGGGTTATTTTCACCTCGTCCGTCAGCACGGACAGCGTGCCGCCGCGCGGCGCGGCTGCGAGAAATTTCACGGAATTGGTCCCCACGTCAATGACCGCTTTTACAGGTCCACTCGCCATAGCACAGCTTCCCGCACTAAAAAACTCCCGGGCACGCCGGGAGTTTTGCGTTATCCGCCCTTCGGCCCGGTTTCATTTTCCGGCCGATTTGTGTTCCACATTGATGAAGCGCAGCATCTCATCGCGCACCCTCTCAGCGTCATCGTAAGCCACCTGACATGTGCCGACGGCTTTGTGGCCTCCGCCACCGTATTTCAGCATCAACGACCCTACATCGACCGTCGAGGAGCGGTTCAGTATGCTGTATCCCACCGAAAAAACGCAAAATTCCTTTTCCTTGCCGTCGAAAATCCTTATGCTGATGTTCTGGTAAGGATACAGCGCGTATATCACGTGCCTGTTGCCCACGTACGTCTCCGGGACATCGCGGAGATCGGTCACTATCACGTCGCCTTCGGCCGTGGAATACTCGAACATCATCTGAAGGAAATGCGGCTTGTGCTCCTCGTAACGGCGCACCCT
>JAISXR010000280.1 GCA_031270375.1 Synergistaceae bacterium
GCATTCCATCAGACCATGCCCCCGGAGTCTTATATATACGCTATCCCGTACGAGTATTATCAGAAGTACGGTATCAGGCGCTATGGCTTTCACGGTACGAGCCACAAGTACGTAGCCGACCGCGCCGCGTATCTGCTCGGTGTAAACATAAAGGACCTGAAGATCATCACCTGCCATCTCGGCAACGGCGCGAGCGTTTCCGCGATCAAGCGCGGCGTTTGCATAGACACATCGATGGGCTTCACCCCGCTCGCGGGTCTCGCCATGGGGACGCGGTCGGGCAGCATTGACCCGGCCATCATACAGTTCATAGGCGACAAGGAAAACAGAAGCATAGACGAGGTTCTCGACATACTGAATAAAAAGTCCGGTATGCTCGGCATCTCCGGTGTCAGCAGCGACTTTCGCGATCTGAAGGACGCGGTTGCGGACGGCAACGAAAGGGCGGCCCTCGCGCTGCAGGTATTCACGCACCGTGTGCGCTATTACATAGGCGCCTACATGGCTGAGATGAACGGACTGGACGCGCTCGTGTTCACGGCGGGCATCGGAGAGAACGACGTGGGCATACGCGACGTCATCTGCAACGATCTCGGCAACCTCGGCATCAAACTCGATCTTGTCAAGAACAGGGTGCGAGGCCGCGAGGCCGTCATCAGCCGCGACGATTCGAAGGTGGCCATCCTCATGATACCCACGAATGAGGAACTCGTCATAGCGCGCGACACCTACGCGCTCGCGAACAAAAGGATAGGGTTAGGCCGCGGCGTGTGAAGCACAGATCTTCTCGTTGTTTTTGAGGCAAGGGTACCCATTTCGACGCGTCTCCATTTTGCCTTGTGCGAAAAATTACTTTGACAGCAGGCGTTGAGGGTAATAGAATAATGGTAACAGACGCGGAGGCGCGGTCGTGAGTCGGTGCGCATGTTTTTGTTAGCACTCCGCCGGGGACAAGGCGGATGCGTGTCTGCGATTGATGTAAAAGAGGATTCACACGCACCGCCGCTGTAGTAGAAACGGATTTGAAAGGGAAGGAGTTTCGTTAATATGAGCAGGAACGAGGTAATGGTAAATATTCCCGGGGGGGGGGGCGAAATATTCTGACCTGACCACCCGCAGTTTCTCAGCGCGCGCAGGACGCGCACACGTCGGCACGGACGCGAAGTCCGCGCCTTTTTTGCGCCTTGGGGCAGGCGAAGGGGGGCGGAACAGCGCGGCGCGCAAACGGCGCGGCTTCACCCTCGTAGAAGTTATCGTCGTGCTCGTCATCCTCGCGATACTCGCGGCCATCGCGATACCGGCGCTGACGGGGTATATCTCCAAGGCGGAGGACAAGCAGTACGAGCAAAAGGCTCACGACCATGTCATGGCCGCTCACGCTGTAGTGAGCGAATACTACGCATTGGATAAGTTGAACCCGCCAAACGGGCAGGGCTTCCTGACGGACGGCCGTACCGGTTATATCAGCGTGAAGCTGTTCGCTCTAGACGACTTGGTTCTCGGCACAGATGTTGAGATTATCAGAGGGGATGTCAACAAGTTGATTGCCGCCGGTTATTCAAGCAACTATATGTACTGGAGCTATTATTGGATGGTTGACTTTATCGGGCCAGAAACTGCTGGAACCACCGTTTTCAACGCCGACGCATTCGCTTACTACGAACTTCCGGAAGGCGCAACGAATTCTACTGATCCAGGGAAGCCGATGATTCTGGTTACTTACAAGATACAGCCCCTAAGCGGATACCCGACCGACCGTTTCAGCTTTGAAGCTTTTGCAGAGACAAATTACATATACGATGCAAGCGCGGGATTCAACGTGTATCACCTTACGACCAGTTAGTACCCTGTAACATCTAAACGTTTGCATTTCCAGCAAGGATTTTCGCTGTCAGGCTAGGCGGCGGAAGTCGTGCATGCTGGCGGTATGTGCGGCTTTCGCCAACGAAGCATGGCAGTAAAAAGACCGCTGGAAATGTAACGATTTAGGTGTTACAGGGTACTAGGGCGACGATCTGGAGCAGGGTGGCCGCAGACTCGTCGCTCATGACGTAGAAGCGTACGCCATCAGTGCATAAAGCCCGTCTCGGTCAAAGAGCCTCCGTGCCAAGCGTGCCAGGGGAGTGTATTAATTTTTGCCCTGCCCTTCCGCATTCCCTGAAAAATATTTGTCCATCGTCGAGGGGACTATCGACGCGGCGATAAGACTTGGCGAATCGGAGAACGACGGAAAAGGAGCGTAACGATATGGAAAAAGAGAGCAACGGCGCGGCGGCGGGAACCGCCGACAAGGGCGAAAAGACGGGCGGGCGCAAAAAGACAGGTGCTGGAGTGCGGGGTCATACGAAAAAAAGTGGACTTCATATTGAACCCAAAGGAGCAATGCGGCAAGACAAAAGAACGGGAAACCACATATAGAAATGGGGTTATAGCGCCACATATAATTGTGATTTATCTTGTCGCGAACACAGGTTTGCGGTATACTAAATAAGAAACGAGGTGTCAGGTGAGTAAAATATCCATCCGTTTTTTCGATGACAAAGAGGTACGCGCCGTTTGGGACGATGAAGGTTCCAAGTGGTGTAAGCGTAAAGGCAACGACATCTTGAATCAATCAGATTTTGCGGGATTTTTCACTTCATCCGGCAGATCGTCTGCCCACGGCATGAGCGCGTCCAGCGCATCCGTGTCACCTGCGGCGATGTTCGGCAGGCGTTCCAGCAGGAATTTCAGATAAAAGAACGGCGTGAGCCCGTTGGCTTTGGCGGTCTCGATGACGCTGTAAACGACCGCGCTCGCCTTCGCCCCGTTCGGCGTCTTGGAGAACAGCCAGTTCTTGCGGCCGACCGCAAACGGCCGGATTCCGTTTTCGACCCTGTTGTTGGACAGTTCGATCTCGCCGTCCTCAAGGAACGTCTTCAGTTTGTCCCATTGGTTAAGCGAATAATTTACCGCTTTCCCGAGTTTGCCCCGGGGGAGCGCGGCACGTTTCCGCTCGTCAAGCCACTTCTTGTACGCGGCGAGGGCGGGCTTCGATTTTTCAAGGCGGGCAGCATATCGTTCATCGGGCGTCATCCCCTCGTAGCCGCGCTCGAGTTCGAACAACCCGTCGATGTGCGCAAGGCCCTCCGCCGAAAGCGCGCGGGATTTCTCGGCGTCCACCGGCAGCGCTTTCAGCGCGTCGACATATTCGCGGCGAGCGTGGGAGAAACAGCCCATGAGCGTGACTCCCGGCACGGAATTGTACGCGGCGTAGCCGTCTGTGTGCAGGTATCCCGAAAACCCGCGCAGGAAAGCCTTCGGGTGTTCTCCCGACCTTGACCTCGTGTATTCGTATATGAATATCCGTCTTCGAAACCTGCCCGTGGCGTACAGCCACATGTACGATTTGGACGTCGCTTTCTTCCCCGGCTCCGACAGGACCTGCAGCGGCGATTCGTCCGCATGAACATAGTCCTCGCCTATCAGGAACTCCCGGAATCTTTCGTAAACAGGTTCCATGAGCCCGGCGCCCAGCACCACCCAGTTCGCCATGTTCTGCCGGGGGATGTCGATGCCGTTGTACCCGAATTGCTGTTCCTGCCTGTAGAGGGGCACATGCTCCGAGTATTTGCGGCTCATGACGTGTGCGATCATCGACGCTCCCGCCGGGCTGTGCGGGATCGGCGGCTCCGGCGCTCTTGCTTTCACGATGTTCACGCTGTCCGCTTCGTCCGCGCACGCCTCGTCTTTGCACACATATTTGTGCTGCACATGCCTGATGACTTTGATCTGCGCGGGGATGATCGCTATCTCGTCGCGCACGTCCGTACCCATCTCTTTCATCCCGCCGCCGCAGCGCGCGCAGACCCGTTCGTCCTCGGGCAACTCATAATGGATCTCTTCCGTGGGCAGTCCGTCGTATTTCTCCGACGACGCCTTCCTCGCCCCTCCGCGCTTCCTTTTGTATGTGATCTCTTCAAGGGGCGGTTCCTTCGCGTCTTCCCCGCTTTCCTTTTCCGCTTCGTTGAATATCGAAAGCTGCTCCGGCGAAACATTCTTCTCCGATGAAGCACCGTACTTCTTTGCGGCCGCGAGCCTTATCTGCTCTTCGTAATACTTTATCTTCGCTTCCTGCTCCGCGCTTTTCATGCGCAGAGACTCGACTTCAATGCCCAGCGACTCGACCTCAATGCCCAGCGACTCGTTCTGTGAGCGCAGCGTTTCCATTGAGGAAACGACTTCTTCATATGAGGGGGCGGGTGTCGCGAATGCTCCGCCTAATGTTGGTTTTTCAACGCCTACCATACATATATTTTACCACACCCGGCGGAACAAAAAAAGCCTTTTTTGTGAAAATAACCAACATTTTTTCAGACAAGTTCACGCTCCGTCACCACCTTGTGGCCCTTGGCCGTCTGTGGGTCAAGACCGTCGAGAATCCACCTGAGTTCCCGTTCGCCTATGCTTCGAGCGCCCGCACCGCCGGGCCATTTGAAACGCCCTTTCTCAAGCCTTTTCAGATGAAGCCAAAACCCGCTGTCTTCCCATTCCAGTATTTTTACCCTGTTCCCTTTCCGGTTGCAGAACACAAACAGCGCCCTCGAGAACGGGTCGAGCGAGAACGACTCGCTCACGATCAGGGAAAGGCCGTCGATCGACTTCCTCATGTCCGTCGCGCCCCGGGCAAGGTATACGGGAACGCCGCCGCCGTATGTCACGACAATGCCTCCACCACTTCGCGCAGCAACTCGCGGTCAAAGCCGCGCACGACCTTTATCTCCACGCAACCGACGACAACGCCG
>JAISXR010000136.1 GCA_031270375.1 Synergistaceae bacterium
CACGCTCGCGATGCCGGCGGCGATAGACGCGATGATGGGCGAAGGATTGAGGGAATTTCAGCCGATGGATTACGACGTCTCTTTCGAGAATCCGGCGTCACGAAAAGCCATATCCGGCATGAGAGCGCAGCTCGAGGATATGGAGGGGCTGGAGGGCAAAATCGACATGCCGTTCAAGATATCGAGCGGAACGCGCGATATTTCGCTTCCCCTGCTCGGGGTGGAGCGCGATACGGCCTTTTACCGCTTTCGCGACAAAGAGGGAAACCCTCTGCCGTTTCCCCGCGACGGCATACTGCTCTCGGATTACGCGGCGAGAAAGCTGGACGTCGGCGTGGGGGACAGCGTGAAACTCCATTCGTACCTGTACGATAGGGACGATCGGTGGGCGGTCGTGAGCGGAATAGTATATCGGGCTTTGGGCACTCGGGCTTACGCGGATATGGATTACCTGGCGCGAAATTTTCTGGAGCCCGGCGCGGTGACGGGGTGTTTCCTTGATTCGGCCGACCCCGACGCGGCCCGCAAACTGATGGAACTGCCGGCGGTCGCGTCCGTGGTCTCGGTGCGCGACGCGCGGGCTGTTTTGAAGACATACACGCGGATGATAAACGCCTTCCTGGCGTTTCTCGTCGCGTTGTCCGGCCTGCTGGGCGGGATAGTAATTTACTCGGTCGCCATCATAAATATAGGCGAGCGTGAGACGGAATTTTCAACGTTGATGGTGCAGGGAATGAGTCACTGGGAAATCTTCTCGCTCCTGCTCCGCGAGAACAACGTCGTGACAATACTCGGCTTCATCGTGGGAGTTCCGCTGACCGCGTTGTTTCTCGAATACAGCGGCGATTTGTTCAGCACGGAACAATATACTATCATGATGAGCGCGTCGGCCGTCAATTATCTGGACGGCGCGCTGCTGACCGGGTTGTTTATCGTGACGGCTCAGGCGGCGGCATGGCGCAGGATAAAAAACCTCGATTTTCTGTCCGCTCTGAAAAACCGGGAGTAAGGGCGCCCAAGGAGAACGTCGCGTGAGAAAAAGAAAGACCGTTTTGCGCCGGATGATAAAATGGGCCGTGAATCTGCTCGCGCTTGCGGCAGTGGTACTGGGCGCCGCTTATGTCTATTATCGCGGCGGGATTATCCCCGTGGAAACGGCTGCCGTCTCCTTCGGCACGATCTGCGAGGTCGTGGAGGATACCGGTACGGTTTCCTCGCGCAGAGTGACCGTCATTTCCACAAAACATTCCTACACCATAACGGAACTCGGCGTGAAATTGGGCGATGAAGTGGCGTCCGGCGATCCGCTTCTGACTAACGACAGTTCGCGCGACGCTTCCGGCGTCAGGGGATTGCGCGCGCAGGCCGAAGGGCTCAAGGCTCGGATAACCCAGGCGCAGAAAGAGGTGGATCGCCTGAAATCCCTTTCCAGCGCCAGGGCGGCGAGCGCCCAGGACGTGGAGCGGGCGGCGGTTGCCGTGAAAGATCTCAAGGCGCAGTTGAACGCAATCCTCTTCGGCATCGAAGACGCGCTGGAGAGCGCCCCAGAGCGCACTGTGAGGGCGCCGGTTTCCGGGCTGATCACGGAACTGTTCGTCGCTCAGGGTGTCACGGTGATGCCCGGCGCGCCGTTGATGGAGATAACCGATGCGGACGATCTCTATATCAAGGCCGATCTCATAGAGAGCGACGCGGCGAAGGTCGAGATCGGGGACAGGGTGATAATGGACGCGTCGGGACATGACGGCAGGATCATCCGTATCGACGCCAAGGTCAGGGAGGTTCTGTCCGAACTCGGTGTGACGCAGAAAAGGGTGACCGTCGAAATAGAGACGGACGACTATCCCAGCCTGGGCGCCGACGTGGACTTGAGCGTCATTACCGACGAGAAGGAGTCGGCGCTTCTGGTTCCCCGGCATGCGATCTTTTCGCTGAACGGGCGCGATTACGTGTTCGCGGCGGCCGGCATGGCGGAACTCAGGGAGGTTGAAATCGGCCTCAAGGGAAAGGATCATTATGAGATACTGAACGGCCTGAGCGAGGGCGAATCTGTGATAATATCGCCCAACAGCGCGCTGAGGGACGGTTCGCGCATCAGCGCAGCCGGCGGGCCGGCGCGTTCGCGATAGCGTGTTCGATCCCGCGCCGCTTGGGAGGTAAACGAGCGATTTATCGTATACTACATTGATAAGAAATTTCCACGGCCTTGCCTATATGTTGCGCTATAATAAACTGTCCCGCGGTACAGCGGGCGGAGAGGTACGGTGTTCATGGGAAAAGTGGAAAGCCGGCGCTCGAATATAGGACTTGTCCTGTCGGGCGGCGGAGCTAAAGGTGCTTATCAGGCCGGCATAGTGAAAGCGCTCGCCGAGATGGAAGCGCCGATATCCGCGATATCGGGAGCGTCCATCGGCGCGTTGAACGGCGCTGTCGTGGCGTCGTCGGCGTCGCTCGCCGACGCGGCTGAACGGCTCGAAAAACTTTGGGCGGCCATTGCCGAGGATCCTCCTCTGGGCGAAAAAATCCCGAACTCCGTCAGGCTGCTCGAAGCTGTGGGGTTACGCCTGAGCACGGATTTCAAATACACCGCCCGTATTGCGCACGAGATAACCCACAACCTGCTCAATACCATCCTCTCGCCCGAGACCGGAGCGCTCGTCGACAATTCGCGGATCAGGAACCTGGTGGCCGAATACGTGTCGGTAGAGCGGCTTGCGTCCGGCCCGCCACTCTATATCAGCGTCTTCCCAAAACACAAAAAAATGCTCGAAACCGTGATAGGGTCAGGGTTGGCAAAACTGCGGATAAAAGAAAACCCGCGCTCCGAATTTCTTCACGTGCAGGAGCTTCCTCCCGAAGATCAGCACAAGGCGCTTCTGGCGTCGGCCGCGATTCCGTTTTTGCTCGCCGCGCAGGAGATAGACGGCGAAAAATACGTCGACGGCGGCATGGGCGGCGTGCTGACGTCTCAGGGCAACACACCGATCACTCCGCTCCTGGATGCCGGCTACAATCCGATAATCGTGACACACTTAAGCGACCGCTCCGCGTGGAACAGGCAAAAACATCCCGACGCCGCGCTGATGGAAATAAAACGCGAGAAAAAGATAAACCGTACGCCGGTACTGCCGGAACTGTTCGACATCATATCGTTCCAGCCGAAGAAAATCAGTTCGTGGATAGAGCAGGGTTACAAAGACACGGTGAGATGCGTGGGGCCGTGGATACAATTTTTAAGGTGACAGCTGGAGGTTCTAAAGAAGATTCTCCATACCCCGGTTAACACTACATTATTACCGGCCTCAATGCCATTATCAAGCATCCAACCTGTGGATTTGGGTCAATATGTCGCCATTGACAAATCATCGCGCCGCGGATATGCTAAAAATCTAGGTACAGAAGCAATAATGATACTGAGTTTCAAAAAACATTACCAACGGGGAGGGTAATCTGTATGGAGCTCATCAACTCTCATCCCGTGCTGGATTTTTCGCACGGGAACAAAGTGTCCTTCAGCTTCGACGGAAGGAACATGGAGGGGTTTGAGGGAGAGCCCATCGCAATGGCGCTTCACGCAAACGGCGTAAAAGTTTACAGAAATACGCCGGAGATGCGCCGTCCGAGGGGTTTTTTCTGCGCCATTGGCAAGTGCAGTTCATGCTTTATGGTCGTCGACGGAACGCCGAACGTACGCACCTGCGTGACGCCTCTCAAACGCGGCATGAAGGTGGAGACGCAGAACGGCAGGGGCAGTATAACTCTGCCGGAGGGAGAGGTCGCGTGAGATGAAAGAATACAAGACCGATGTCCTCATCGTCGGCGGGGGCCCCGCTGGATTGTCCGCCGCCGCGGAAGCGGCCGGGGCGGGCGCGGAAGTTTTGGTGGCCGAAGGCGACCTGCATCTGGGCGGCCAGCTCGTCAAGCAGTCGCACAAATTTTTCGGCAGCAAGGACGAATTCGCGGGCACGCGCGGGTTCGAGATAGCCAAGATACTCAAAAATGAAATTTCCCAGTACAAAGACCGCGTAAAAACTTTCCTCAACACGACCGTGAGCGGCTATTATCCCGACGAGGGCGCGGCGACTCTGATGACGGGCGAGGAAGAATACTTCCGCGTGTATCCCAAAAAGCTCGTCGTCGCGAGCGGAGCGCAGGAACGCATCATCCCCTTTCCCAACAACGACATCCCCGGGGTCTACGGGGCCGGTGCGGTCCAGACACTGATGAACGTCTACGGCGTGGCGCCGGGCAAGCGCGTCCTCATGATCGGCGCTGGCAACATCGGTCTGATAGTCAGCTATCAACTGATGCAGGCCGGAGTGGAAGTCGCGGCCGTCGTAGAGGGAATGCCCAAAGTCGGCGGTTACTGGGTACATGCCGCCAAGATCCGGCGTCTCGGCGTCCCGATTCTGCTTCGCCATTCGGTGAAGCGGGCGATCGGGGACACGTTCGTCACCGGCGCCGAGATAACCGAAGTCGACGGGAAATTCAACCCGGTCGGCAACCCCGAAAAAGTCGAGTGCGATACGATATGTCTCGCCGTGGGCCTCGCCCCGTCGGGCGAACTGCTGTGGCAAGCCGGCTGCGATATGAAGTATGTGCCCAATCTCTGCGGGTATGTCCCCTATCGCGACAGGTACATGCGGACGTCGAACAGGGACGTCTGGATGGCTGGGGACGTGAGCGGCATAGAGGAAGCGAGCGCCGCGATGATAGAGGGCCGCATATCCGGCCTCGCCGCGGCGGAATCCCTTGGATACAAGGTGGATACCGGCAAATATGACGTTTTCTGGGAGCGGCTGAAGAACCTGCGCGCGGGCGAGGTGGGCGACAAAATCCGCGCCGGCGTCGCTGAAGTCGCTGTCGGCGGATGGGAGGCGAAATGACCATGAACGCTCCGGCTGTTTTCGAAAGCGGCGTTTTGACCGAGGAGCGTCCGGGCGCGGTCAAGCCGCCCATCGACCTCTGGAAGGGCAAGAAGGGCGGACTCGTGATAGTGGAATGTCCGCAGCGCATACCCTGCAACCCATGCAACACATCGTGCCCGGCGGGAGCTATCGTCGAGTTCAAGGACATCAACGACGTTCCCGCGATAGATTATCCCAAATGTACGGGCTGCGCGATGTGCGTCGCCAGGTGCCCAGGGCTTGCCTGTTTCGTCGCCGACCTCACCTTCGGAGACGGCGTCGCGCTGATGAAGCTGCCATACGAGATGCTGCCGGCTCCGGCGAAGGGCGACAGGGTGAAATGCCTCGGCAGAACAGGGGAGACGGTATGCGACGGCACGGTGGAGAACGTCACCGAGCCTCTCAAAGACCGCACAAAGGTCGTCCACGTCAGCATAGCGGCCGACAAAGTGAACGACGTTCGAGCGATAAGGGTGGTGTAAGCGATGAAAGAAGACGACGTCATCATCTGCCGCTGCGAGGAGATAACCCTCGAAGAGATCCGTTCATGGATAGACAAGGGCTATCGGCGTTTCGACGAGTTGAAACGGATACTTCGCGTCGGCATGGGGCCGTGTCAGGGAAGAGGCTGCCGCGATATTATATTGAGAGAACTGTCCAGGGCGACTGGAGAACCGATGGACAAGATAGACCCGGGGGTCATCCGCCCGCCCGTAAAACCCATCAAGCTGGGATTGTGCGCTTACGGCGAGGAGGTATCCTCAATATGAGCGAAAACAAATCACAAAACACAAAAAAGACGGCCGACGTCATCATAGTCGGCGGTGGCGTACATGGCGCCTCGGCGGCGTACCACCTGGCTAAGGAGGGCGTGGACACGGTGCTCTTCGAGAAGGGGTATCTCTCCTCCGGCGGATCGGGCCGCAGCGCCGCCGGATTGCGCCAGCATTTCGGAACGGAAGTAAACTGCCGGCTAGCGAAGTACAACCTCGAATGTTTTCCTACTCTCCAGGCTGATCTCGGCGGAGAGCTGGATCTGGAGTTCACGCAGTGGGGCTACCTGTGGGTCGCTTACACCGCCGAGAGCATGACCCAGCTCGAAAAAAACGTCTCACTGCAACAGAGCCTCGACATCCCCTCCGAAGTCCTGACGCCCGAAGAGATGAAGCGGCGGTGGCCGTATCTCAACGTCGAACGGATGATAGGGGCGGCATTCTGCGCAAAGGACGGGCATATAAATCCACATACGCTGACTATGGCCTACGGCAGAGCCGCCGAAAAACTCGGCGCGAGAGTTTTCACATATACGCCGGTTGACAAACTGCTGGCCTCCGGCGGCAAGATAACGGGCGTTCAGGTTGCCGGCGAAATTTGGAGCGCGCCCAGGGTTTTGCTCACAGCGGGGCCGTGGTCGACGGCGCTCGCGGCGTCGGTCGGCGTGGAACTGCCGGTCAGCGCCGAGAGGCACAACCTCTTGGTCACGGAGCCCATAGAACCGTTCCAGTGCCCGATGACTCTCTGCCTCGATGATGGGGCATATTTCAAGCAGGTTCCCAACGGCAGCTTTTTCTTCGGCAGGGACGACCCCGACGAACCGAAGACGATGGAGGCGGGAAACAGCGCGAAATTCCTGGAAGGCGTCACCAAGAGCGTCCTCCAGCGCATCCCGGCGCTCAGGGGCGTCAGGGTGGTTCACCAGTGGTCGGGCCCGTACGACGTGACCCCGGATCACCAGGCGGTCATCGACTGGACGCCGGTCGAGGGGCTATGGGTGAATTGCGGGTGGAGCGGCCACGGTCTGCAATTCGGTCCCAGCGGCGGGCGTCTCGCCAAGGAGATGTTCTTCGGCGAAAAAACGTTCGTGGACATACATAATTTCCGCCTGAGCCGTTTCGCGGAAAACGACCTCTTTATGGAGCCGGCGTTCATATAGGTGCGGGGCGATGACGGTCTACAGGATTAAGAGCAAGTCGCGCTCGTGGGACGGCGTGCCGATAGGCATACTGATACTCGACGCCGCGTATCCCTGCATACCCGGCAACGTGGGCAACGCTACGACTTACGACTTTCCGGTGCGCTACAAGGAAGTCAGAGGTTCCTCGATAGAGCGCCTGCTTAACGAACGCGATCCCAAACTTTTGGAGCCGTTCATACAGGGTGCGAAAGAGCTGGAAGCCGAGGGCGTAGGAGCCGTCACCGGCGCGTGCGGCTTCATGGCGCTATTTCAGCCGCAGGTAGCGGCGGCCGTGAATGTCCCGGTATTTCTGTCGAGCCTGCTTCAGGTTCCTTTCATCCGTTCGACGCTCAAGCCGGGACAAAAGATAGGCGTCGTCTCGGCCAACGCAAGCGTCCTGACCGATGAGCATTTCCGCAACGTCGGAATATCGCCCGACACGCCTCTCGCTGTCTACGGCATGGAGGACCAGTACGAATTCCGTTCGTCCGTTCTGGAGGAAAAGGGCACGCTCGACTCCGCGAAGGTGGAGGAAGAAATACTGGCCGTCGCCGCGAGGATGACGCGCGAGAATCCGGACTTGGGCGCGATAGTGCTGGAGTGCAGCGATCTTCCGCCATACGC
>JAISXR010000008.1 GCA_031270375.1 Synergistaceae bacterium
TTTTGGATCAGATCACGGAAACAGCTATTGAAGCCAGGAAAATTATCGATGAGTTCCTGCAAGGAGTGAGCGATGAAAAAATTTTCCGTTCGTCATTTCACCTGCGCCCGGTCACTGACAAAGTGATGCTAGTGTCGACATTGCCGATCGCCCCGATGCGAGGCTTGAAGGTCAGTCTGGGCGACCTTAAAAGCAAATTACCAGAGCTAAGCAAAATTTTGTCGGAAAAAGACGACAATCAAAAATTACAAATGTTGGATAATATGGGTTTCGGCAAACGCAAAACTGTTTCCGCCCGCGAGGAAGACATACAGGCGTTTTTGATCAGTGATATGGTTTTAAATCCGGCGAAATACGACGGAATGCGATTTGTGGCATCGGAGTTGGATTTGCGGGAGGAGGGCGACCCGGAAAAACGCGCGGATGTCATAGCCTACAAAGAGGATATCTTATATGATATAGAACTGAAAAATAAACGACTGACCGAGACAGTGACGCAAGCTAAAACATATGCCGATCATCTCAGGAATAACCTTCACGCGTTTTCCGGCCGCTTATCCGCGTTTCCCAACTGTTCCATAGGCGAGATCCGCGACGTCAAAGGCATAGCCCTCGTTCCCTGGTCCGACAACTCGATCGGGAGTTTGGAGCAACGCGGGAGGGAATCCGGCATCGCGCTCTGGTACTTTGATGTGACAGGCGGTTTTAAAATCTATACAAAATAATTTCATGTACATAAAAATCCATCGCGGCGCTCGACAGATCGGCGGCTGCTCCGCCGAGATCGCCTGCGGAGCGAATCGTGTTTTTATCGATATCGGCTCCGATCTGCCCGGCGCGGAAACCGCGGACGAACCTCCGCGCATAGAAGGTCTGACGACCGGCGACACGAAAAACAGCGCGCTGTTTTTCACTCATTATCACGGCGACCATATCGGACGATTCGGCGAAGTCGCCGAAGGCGTGGATGTTTATATGGGACGGACGGCGAAAGCTATGCTGCTCAATATCGCGCGGTACACGGATCGGGAGATGCTGCCCCGGTACGCGGCGATAAAAACTTTCGAGGCCAGGGATAAAATCCATGTCGGCGGCATCGTCGTGACGCCCCTCATGATCGACCACTCCGCTTTCGACGCGTACATGTTCGTGGTGGAGGCAAGGGGAAAACGCGTCCTCCACACAGGCGATTTCAGGACGCACGGTTTTCGGGGCGACAAGACGTTCGAGATGCTTCGCCGTTACGCGCGCGATATCGATTATGTCATCTGCGAGGGAACTATGCTCTCCCGCCCGGGCGAAAAGGTTCTGGGCGAAAACGAACTCAAGAAACGCGCGGCTGAATTGACGCTCGAAAAAAAATATATTTTCGTCCTCTGTTCGTCTGTGAATATTGACAGAATAGCGGCTTTTTATCAAGCCAAACCCGCCGGGCGGCTCTTTATCTGCGACAAGTATCAGAAAGAGCAGCTTGAAACCGTGAGCCTGCGGCACGCGGCAAAAAGCGCGTTATATGATTTTCGTTACGCGCTTTCTTACGGGCCGAATCTCGATGAACGGATGGAAAAAGATGGATTCCGCATGCTGGTTCGGCGCAACGAATGGTCGCGAAGACACCTCGAAAAATATTTTTCGGAACCATACAGGAAAAACAGCATTCTGATTTATTCCATGTGGCGGGGATACCTTGAAGGCAGTGCCGCGAACCGGGAATTGATCGAGTTTCTAAAACCTTACGATCCCGAAACGCTTCACACAAGCGGACACGCCACCGCGGAGGACATAGCGGAACTCTACCGGGCGGTGAATCCCAAAGAGGGCCTGATACCGATACACACGGAAGCGCCGGAAGAATTCAAAACTCTCATCCCTGACGGAAACATCATTCTTCTCCGGGACGGAGAAACGCTCGCCATTTAGCGCAAGCTGACCGCCCGGCGTTGTTCAACGCGACAATACGTATGGCTTTTGCGCGATTTTGGGCGTGGTAATGTTTTTCAAAAACGAGGGGAGAAAGGGAGGAAAATCTATGTCGGATAAGAAAATTTCAAAAACCGAACGCATCCTCGCGATCTTTCATCTTTTGACGCACTGCCGCGAGGTGTCATACAAAGAGGTGATCGACTTGATATCCGTCAGCAAAAAAACAGTCTGCCGCGATATCAGCGTCCTCATTCGGGCAGGCTGGGATATCGAGTTCTCGAAAAAGGACAGGGCATACGGTACGAGCGGGATAAAAACGCCCCCCAAGTTCACGCGGAGAAGAAACGAGCGGCTATACCTTCAGAAAATAGCCCGTCTGACGACGCTCATGCGCGACATGGGAAGCGGCGAAGACGATCCGGTAGCGTGGTATCGCGCGAAATACCCTGATTTATCCGAACGGACGAGGCAGCGCGATTTCAAAATACTGAACAGCGTCGGTTATCATATTTTACGGGAGAACGATCCCGAAAATCAAGAAGGCCGCCCCCTCGGCAAATATTACTGCGAATGGCTCTATTGTCCGCCGGGCGCATACGGATTGGACGTGTTCCGTGGCAAGTAAAATTTTTCAAACGAGTTATGGACGGACATTATCATAGACGCTCGCGGATCTTTGTATTTTAAGGAACATTTGTATCAAGAAAAACCCTATAATTCATGAGCTTCCTCTCGGTTGAATACAAATTCTTTCGTTTTCAATCGAAGCGCCTTGAACTCAGGTTTGCGAGTTTCCTTCTTTGGCTCC
>JAISXR010000150.1 GCA_031270375.1 Synergistaceae bacterium
ACGCTATGCCGTTCTCGACATTGATGAATACAAAGAGTATGAGAAAATGCTTGCGTGGCGCAAACTAAAAGCGGATTTGGACGAGGGGCGGCGTTCCGGAGAACGCGACGGGCGTATACCCTCTGAGGAAGCAATGGCGCATTTTGCGGAACGCTATCGTGGCTAAAATCAGCTATTCCAACACGGCGATAACGGATTTGGAGCAAATTGGCGATTATATTGCCAAACAGCTTAAAAACCCGTCGGCCGCCTTGAACACGGTCAATAAAATCCAAGACAAGATAGACACATTGGCCGACTTCCCGCTTATCGGCGTTCCGCTGTCTTCGATTTATGCAATAGATACAGATTACCGTTTTCTCGTCAGCGGCAATTATCTTGCCTTTTATCGTTTGGCCGGAGATGAAATTTTGATCGACCGTGTTCTGTACGGCAGACGGGATTATATTGCCGTCTTGTTTGGTGAACCGGCGCCGGACGCACGGGACTAAATGCAGCCAAATTGTAACCGTTTGAGAAGCCGCCGCGGCAATCGCGTTTTTGTCCGATCTCTTCGTTGCGTTCACCTCTCCCCGCCAATGACTCACAATCCTGTTCTCCGTCACATCCGGCGCAACATGCCCAAAGCAAAAATCAAAGAACGTTCGTGATTTCGGGTCGGCTTTATAAAACAATACCTGCGGTTGAGGGAATTACATCTTCTCTCACGCAGGTATTTTTCATTTACAGGCAATCTATCACTCAGGAGGAACATCTACTTATGTCAACAGAATCGACTATCTGGGGCTACGCCCGCGTGAGCAGCGCGGAGCAGAATGAACTTCGTCAGCTTATTGCTCTGAAAGAGGCAAAAGTGCCGGAGAGCAACATCTTCATCGACAAGCAATCCGGCAGGGATTTTGACCGTCCGCAGTACCGGGCGCTGCTTGAACGGCTATGCTCCGGCGACTTGCTCGTAACCCTGTCGATAGACAGGCTCGGCAGGAACTACGACGCAATCATTGAGAACTGGCGCATACTGACCAAAGAGCGCGGCGTTGACGTCTATGTCCTCGACATGCCGCTCTTGGACACCCGACGCGACAAGAACCTGCTCGGTACGTTCATCGCCGATTTGGTCTTGCAGGTGCTGTCGTTCGTGGCGCAAAGCGAGCGCGAGAACATCAAAAGCCGCCAGGCGCAAGGCATCGCGGCGGCAAAGGCAAAGGGCGTCCGCTTCGGCCGCCCTGTCAAAAAGTCCCCTGAAAACTTCGGCGCAATTGTTCACCGTTATGAACGCGGAAAACTGCCCCTCGCGGACGTTCTCGCAGAAACAGGGTTGACAGAAGCCACGTTTTACAGGCGTTTGCACGAGTATCGGGCGGCGAAAGGCAAAAGATAAGCTATCAAAAGGTGTACCTTTTGATAGCCGCTATTTTTTTTGCGCGTAGGCGAAAGCGCCTACGTTTTAGTACATTTTATCACAGCCGCGCCCGATTTTCAATCCTGATTTTTCTAATTTCGGGTATTTTCACAGCGTACGGGCCATTATCAAAAGGTACACCTTTTGACACTTGCACAACGTATCATGAAAGGGTTGTATGGTGAATAAAATGAAAAAGCGCATCCTGCCTCTCTCGTTGGTATTTTTGTTTGCTTTGACGATTGTTCCGTATGGAACATTTGCTGCGGATGTGAAGAATCTGGAACTTGTCAATCAAATCGACTCGGAGTGGTCGGTCAGCACGGTTGTGGCAAGCCCACAAAGCGACATGCTGTTGATACAGGAGTCGTATACTTGGAATGTTTATCTGTATAACCTGAACAGCAACGTTAAAAAGGAACTGCTGAACACATTGTCCGTAGGCGTGGGGTCAAAGGGAATGTGCTTCAGCTTGGATGGCAGCTTGTGCGCGGTCAGTGTCAACGAGACACCAACCGGTGATACCACGGCTTTAATCGCTATTTTTGACACGAAATCCGGCGAGATGATAAACGAGATCAGTTTGGGCACGTTTAACGTGACCATCGCATTTGACAGGGGGAACAACCTGATAGCATACGATACCGTTGAGGGCGTGTTTGGCTTTGGCAGTAAAAGCGGAATATCGGTCAGAAACGCTCGGACAGGCGACGTTTTGGTCAAAACAGAGAGCGATAACGTCAAGACACTGTGCCAAAACCCGGCGAACGACTATTTTGTCGCTTCGATGTTCAGCGGCCTTTTGAAGATATACGACGGGAAAACAGGCGGAAGCGCAAAGACGCTGGAACTCGCCGCCGGGGCGAATAGCATGGCCTTTTCGCCAGACGGCAAATATCTGGCTGTATCAGCCGGCGATAAAACAACCATCTTTGACGCGGAAAACAACCACAGCAAAATTCGCGAGTTTGACAAGGGCGGATATGTTTCCTTCGACCACGACGGCAGCATTCTCTCGCTTGGCGACACGGTATATTTCGCCGCCGGAGGTTTTACCGATTATGCCACCTTGCAGGACGGCGACAATTATATAAACGCCGACAGCGCGCTGCTGACTCGGGACGGTAAATACTTTATAACATATGGCGGCGGCAAGGGAGTAAGATTGCTGGATGCTTCAAAGATATTGGTCCGCCTAACCGAAGTTCGCCTGACGCCGGATGTTATTGAGCTTTTATCGGGCGAGGAAATGGAATTGAAGCTCATGGGCGTTTATTCGGATGGCTCTGTTCGGGAACTCAACCCTCAAGACGCGAAATTCAGCATATCAGATTTTTCAATAGCAAAGATGAACGAAAATTCAAAGATACAGGGCGTGACCGTCGGCAAAACCGAATTGACAGTTTCGTACTATGGGACGGATATCAAGAAGGCGGTGGCAGTGGTGTCCAGTCGAACTGACGAGTCCGCCGCAGCGTGGGCGCGCGAGGGAATTGACAGCGCGGTCGATAAGGGCTTCGTTCCCCCTGATATACAGAACAACTACACGAGCGTCATCACGCGGCAGGAGTTTTGCCGAATGGCTGTGAAGTTCGTGGAGTACATGTCAGGAGAGGGGATAGACGCCGTTCTGGCCGATAATGGGGTATCGCGCGACCCAAGCGCTTTCTCCGACACGAGCGACTCCGATATACTGGCGGCTTACGCCCTGGGCATCACGAACGGCACGGGCGGCGGACAGTTCAGTCCGAACGGCCAATTCACCCGCGAGCAGGCGGCGACCATGCTGATGAACACCTGCAAGGCGATTGGCATGGACGTGGACAGCCCGCCGGTCTCCGATTTCACCGACCTCGGTTCGGCGTCGCCGTGGGCGGTGGACGGAATCAACTTTGTCCGCACCCCCAAGTGTCAAGCCTGAGCCGCCGTATTCATGCACATTTTTACTCAAACATTTTTTGACACAGCCAAAACTATATTCTTTTGGATCAAGTCGTTCTTTGAGTTCTTTCACATCAAATCCCGAACATTATTTATAAAATTTAGTTTTCTTTGTTCCAAACAGGGCCGTCATTCTCCTCATAAAATAAAATGACTATTCAATTAGCTAATAATGTGATATAATACTATGGAAGGGAGTGGTGAATGACGATGACACTGCAAGAATTTCAAGAGCAATTCGGAACCGAGGAAGCGTGCCGTGAATATCTTTATAATAAGCGGTGGCCTTCCGGATTTGTTTGTCCAAAGTGCGGGCACACAGAACACTTCAACATAAAAAGCCGCAACAGATACCAATGCAAAGCCTGCAGTCATCAGACAACGGTAACCGCCGGAACAGTCATGGACAAAACGCGGACACCTCTGACAAAATGGTTTGCGGCGATGTACCTTGTGGCCGAGGACAAGCGCGGTCTGAGCGCGATGTCTTTGCAGAGAAAGATCGGCGTTGCATATCTCACGGCGTGGACAATGTTGCAGAAGATACGGTTTGCGATGGGCAGCCGCGACGAAAAATACATGCTTGACGGCATTGTGGAAATGGACGAAGGTTTTTTCGGCGGTACCGCGGAAGGCAGTAAACGCGGTCGCAGAACAGAAAAGACTGCCGTTTTGGTGTCCGTTTCGCTCAGCGAGTGGGGAAAACCCCTGTTTGCGCGGATGAAAACACTCGAATCCGTTGACGGAGAAGCGATCAAAGCGTTTTCCAAAGAGCATGTCAGGCCGGGTTCCGAAATAAGAACGGACGGATTGAACATATACAATTGCCTTGCGAAAGAGGGTTTCATTCACACGTCTATCCCTTACAATGCCAAGAAGCAACCCGAACATCTTCATTGGACGCACATCATCATCTCCAATGCGAAAGCCTTTGTGCAGGGAACCTTTCACGGATTGGATGCCAAGCATCTGCAGCGTTATTTGGATGAGTTCTGCTATCGGTTGAACCGACGGTATCTTGCCCATGATATATTTTCCCACCTTGCCAATGCTTGTGCCTTGGCTCTGCCAAAACCG
>JAISXR010000187.1 GCA_031270375.1 Synergistaceae bacterium
TCTGAGTTCGCGGATATTATTTTGTCTGTCAGGGTTTCGAGCGCGCCGCCGGTGAGGCGTCCGGCCTGCGCGCCGGTTCTTTTCAGCGCCTCATCGAAATCCATTCAGTCATCCCCCGAACGACAGTCAGCTTGCATTTTTTATTCCCGCTTCCCTCATGGTTTTACTCACAAAAAACGGCAGTCCCAAACCGATCATGACCACCCCGTTCAACGCGAATAGCACATTCAGGTCCACCACGTCGGCCAAAGGACCAAAAATGAGCATACTCGCCGGAACAAGAGCGCTCGACAGCATTCCAAACACCGAAAAAATCCGCCCCATGAACGCGCCGTCCGCACGTTCCTGTATGAGCGACATCATCGCCACGTTGAACACCGGAAACATCAACCCGATAAACCACATCAACGTGATATAGCCCCAAAATTCGGGAGCGAGACTTATGCCTATCGTCCCCAGTCCGACAAGCACGTTGCCGGCGCCCATCGAGTACGAACGGTTCCTGAAACCTCCCCATGCGCTCATGATCACGCCGCCCGCTATCATCCCCGTCGAAAAGGCCAGCTCGTGAGCAGTGAGCCGCCATACTTCATTTCCGTAATCGCGCACCACTTTGAGGTTTGTCAGAAACGCCAGCGGCGCCACAAACAGGAAAAAGACAAACGAAACCGCCATAATCCCCATCAGCCAGCCGCGATCGCGGATATAGCGCAGCCCTTCCCGGATATCCCGGAAATAACTTATGCCGCTGTTTTTTTCACTCGTCTCCTGTTCCGGCACGCGCACAAAGAACAATACAATCGATATCCCGATGGCGGCCGTTACGACATCGATGAAAAACACGGCGGTGATCGACATAAAGGACATGATCGCCCCCGCGAGCATGGGCGCCAGAAGGTTGCCGAAAGACTGCGCGGTGCTGTTGATTCCGTTGACGCGGGTGTAATGTTCCTGCGGCGTTATCATTGGGATGAACGCATTCACCGCCGGCATCTGCACTCCCAGCCCCATCGAACGGATCCCAACGCAAACCAGCATGAGCCACAATTTTTTATAGCCCGCCATAAAACATAGCGCGACGATCAATGTCGTCACCGCGATAACGGCATCGGCCATATTGATGAGAAATTTGCGGTTGAAACGGTCCGCCCAAACGCCCGCGAAAGGGCTGACGAAAAGCATGGGCAAGTTGCCTGTCACCACGAAAGCGGTCAGCATCATTCCCGATCCGGTTTCAAGGGTGACATGCCACACTATCGCGTATTGCACCAACGCGGTGCCAAGCAGAGACATGAATTGCCCGCCGAGAAACAGCGCGGCGTTTATTTTCCAGTCAAGCCGCTTCACGCGAGCTTTTTAGCCAGCAGCGAGGCGGCTTCCCGCGGGTCGGTCTGGCCTTTGGCTTCCTTCATGATCTGTCCCTGGAGGAATTTCAGCTTTCCGCCCTTTTTGTCCTGGCCGGACTTTATCGCCTCGGCTATGTCTGAGTTCGCGGATATTATTTTGTCTGTCAGGGTTTCGAGCGCGCCGCCGGTGAGGCGTCCGGTTTGCGCGCCGGTTCTTTTCAGCGCTTCATCGAACGGGACGTCCTCGCGCGCCAGGATATCCAGAACTTCCTTGCCTACGGTGCTGGACAGCTCTTTCGCCTCGACCTTCTTCACCAGTTCCGCCAGCGCCTCCGGCTTGACCTTGAACTCACCGATGCCGCACGACAGCTCGTTCAACACGCGCAGCACCTCCATCCGCACCCAGTTGGCCGCGCGGGCGGGCGGGGCGCCGGACGAGACAGCGGCCTCGTAGTATTCGGCCAGCTCCTTCTGCTCGGTCAGAATCGCTATCTCCTCCCTGGAAAGCCCGTATTCGGCAAAACGCGCGCGCTTCTCCCAGGGGAGTTCCGGCATGGATTTTTTGAAGTCCTCTATCTGTTCGTCGGTTATAATGATCGGGGCCAGGTCCATCTCGGGGTAATACCTGTAGTCGGACGCTGTCTCCTTGTTGCGCATGGAGCGCGTGACGCCCTCCGCGTCATCCCACAGCCTCGTCTCCTGAACTATGCGCCCGCCGGAATCGAGAACCTTGTTCTGGCGCTCTGTCTCGTATTCGAGCGCGCGTTCCAGCGCCTTGAGCGAGTTCATGTTCTTGATCTCCACCCTCGTGCCGAGCGAGCCGTCGGGGTTGGAGAGGGAGATGTTGGCGTCGACGCGCAGCGAGCCGGACTCCATCTCTCCGTCCGAGACGTCGAGATAACGGGCGAGCTGACGCAGACGCGTCACGTATTCCCGCGCCTCGGCGGGGGTCGACATGTCGGGCTCGGAGACTATCTCGGACAGCGGGACGCCGCCCCTGTTGTAGTCGACGAGCGAATACGGGGCGCCGGTCAGGCGTCCGTCCGCCGTCGGGTGAACCAGTTTGCCGGCGTCCTCCTCCAGATGCAGGTGATGTATCCGCACGCGCTTCGACCTGCCATCGGCCTCTATGTCGAGATAGCCGCCCACGGTTATCGTGAGGCCGTACTGCGTGATCTGATACGCCTTGGCGAGGTCGGGATAAAAATAATTTTTCCTGTGGAAGTTGGAGTATTTCTGTATCTCCCCGCGCAGGCCGAGGCCCATGCGTGAGCCCAGGGCGACCGCGCTGTCGTTCACCAGCGGCAGCGTGCCGGGGACGGCGAGGCATATCGGGCAGACGTTGGTGTTCGGCGTCTTGCCGATGTAGTCGGTCGAACAGGGACAGAACAGCTTGCTCTTTGTGTTGAGCTGAATGTGGACTTCGAGTCCGATGACGACCGGACGGCTCGAAACGGCGGACATCTAGGCCACCTCCCCGAGTTTGCGCGGCTCGCAGGGTTTGGGGCGTCCGGCCATTCGCTCCAGCACGTTCGCTATCCCCAGGATTTTCGCGTCCCCGTAGCGCGGCCCGGCTATCTGTACGGAAAGTGGCAGACCGCCCTCGGTGAAGCCGAGGTTCATGCTGATGCCCGGCAGCCCTCCGAGGCTTATCGGCACGGTGAACACGTCGCCGAGATACATCCTGTTGGGATCGGTCTCCTTCGTGCCCAAAGTGTACGGCATCGACGGGACGACCGGCAGCAGGTACGCGTCGTATTTCTCGAACAATTCCGCGAACTCCTCCGACATTCTGGTGCGGACTTTCAGCGCCGGGCCGTAGTAGTTCTGGTAAAAACCCTCCGTGAGCAGACAGGTGCCCAGGATTATCCTCCTGCGCACTTCCTCGCCGAAAGAGGCGGTGCGGGTGTTGATGTACATGTCGGTCAGCGTCGGCCCGTCTATGTGTGTCCCGTAGCGCACGCCGTCGTAACAGCCGAGCTGAGAACTCGCGTCGGCCAGCGCTGTCACGTAATACGTGGCGACGCCGTATTTGACCGCGATCGGCAAATCTATCGGCTCGACCACGGCACCGGCCTCACGGCACATGTCTCCGGCCAGTGTCAGTGCCTTGTAGAGGTCGGCGTCCATCTGCTCCGCCTCGAACCCGGCGAACACGCCTATCCTTTTGCCCTTCATGTCGTTCATTGAGAGGCCTTCCGTAAATTTTGGCCTGTCGTAGGCGTCGCAGGTCGTGTCGTTGGGATCAGGGCGCGCTATCGCCTCCATTGCTATCGCCAGGTCCTCTATGCTGCGGGCGAACGGGCTCACCTGATCCAGCGCGGAGCAGTACGCGACGATGCCGTACCTGCTCACCTCGCCGTAGGACGGCTTCAACCCCTGTATCCCGCAGAAGGCGGCCGGCTGTCTCACCGATCCTCCCGTGTCGGAGCCGAGCGCGAGCGGCACATAGCCCGCCGCCACGGACGCGGCGCTTCCGCCGCTGCTGCCTCCGGGAACCCTGTTCAGGTCGCGCGGGTTCTTGGTGGGGCCGATTATCGAGTTTTCCGTCGAGCTGCCCATTGCGAACTCGTCGCAGTTTCCCTTGCCCATCAGCACGGCGCCGGCTTCCTCCATGCAATTTATCGCCGTGGCGTTGTAAGTCGGAACCCAGTTTTCGAGTATATGGCTGCTGCATGTCGTCCTGACGCCGCGCGTGCAGAAATTGTCCTTCGCGATGTAAGGCACGCCGCCCAGCGGGCCGATATCCTCCCCGCGCGCGAGGCGCGCGTCGATTTCGACCGCCCTCTTCGCGGCGCGTTCGTCGAGCGCCGTGATGCAGGCGTTCACCGCGCCCTCGTATTTGTGGAGCCG
>JAISXR010000303.1 GCA_031270375.1 Synergistaceae bacterium
TCCATGGCATAGCGGAAAACTTCGCGCTGTTTCGTTTTCATACCTTGCGGGAAGAGAACACCGAATTTCGCGTTCTCTCGAGGATGTTTTTCATAAGGAGGAATCAACTTGAATATTGGAACGGTAAAAAAATCGCGCTTGTTGTCCTTTGTGTGCTTATTGGCGCTTTTGGCCGTAGTCGCGGCCGCGTCGCCGGCAAGCGCGGCCAGTTTGACAATCGGTGGTACGACAATATCGGATACCACTGCTTTGTTGGCTAAGATCGGTGGCAGCAATCACACCTGGGCCAATTCAAAATTGCACTTGGAAGGGTCTCTCACTATAAATGACCCTATCAAGTTCAATGGTTCGGGAGAAGAAGTAACTATTGAGATCAATGGCACGGTTACCGTGAATGTTGCTGGTGTGGATGCAGCTATTACAGGGACAGGAGTCAGTGTGAATATTGAAGGTGTTAATGGTAAAGCAGACACCTTGACTCTGGAGGCTGCGTCCAATAGCGCTTTGAGTGTAGTTGTGGGCGATCTTAAGGTTAAAGGTATTACACTGAATGCGACCGGACACAGCCCCGTTTCAGCGGTCTCAGGTTCCTGGGGATACGCCGGAATATGGGTCCTTGACGCTGGAGCAAAGGGAAATATTGTTATAAACAATGCCAATGTGACTGCTTCCGGCACCAACACCATCAGCAATGAACCAAACGAACCTGCGTTTGGGATATTTGCCAGGTCTGCGATAACAATCGAAGGTGATTCTGATGTCAAGGCAGACGCAAAACAAACCGGCAATCCCGGAGCCAGAGCCGCCGGCATATTCAGCAGGGACAAGGATATTACCATAAGTGACACCGCGAGCGTAACTGCGGCGGCTGAAAGCAAGTCCGCGGCGGCAGGCGGAATTTACAGCGAGCATGGCAGTGTAAAAATCAATTCGACGGGCACGGTGACCGCGTATGGCGAAAGCCAAAGCAGCGATACGACGGAAAACCAGGGTCTCGGCATCGCCGCCGGCGGAAATACTGCAATTGAAAACGCAACGGTGAATGCTACAGGGAAATCCGCAAGCGGGGAAAGCGCCGGAATAGCGGCCGCCGTTCCAGGCAGCGAGAATACTCTCCCAAGCGGATCCGGCAAGGTTGATATTACTAGCGGCAACGTGACCGCTGAGGGTTTGGGCGATGAAGGGCACGGAATCGTTGTCGAGGGAGCCGGAGACGTCGAAATTGGTACTGGCGCTACAGTAACCGCTGTCGCGCACGGGGCTGGATACGCGATTGACGCGAATACGGGTACGATAACCAACAATGGGACAGCGAATCTAAAGGCGGATGATGAAACACACTATAGCAGCGCCCCCGTAGGCGGCACTGGTACAACCACTACATCACCCAATACGCCTCCCGCGCGTCCGTCACGCGGTGGCTGCGACACCGGATTAGGATCGTTCGCGGCGCTGTTCGCTCTGGGCACGATGCGGGTAATTCGCCGGAAGCGGCCTTAACCGGTCGAGATATCCCGAATTTTTACAGTGGGGTTTTACAGTGAAATGAGGGTTAATCGCATAACTTTGAGCGGCGCGCGGGCATGTGCGATATAATAAGCGCGGTCCCGGAAAAGGATGCCCGGCTGAGGGTCTGAGCCTCAATTGGGAATTACACCCCGACTAAGGTTTGCGCCGTATTATGACGATCAGTTTCAGAATCAGAAAAACCACGGACGCTTCCTTCCGTGGTTTTTTCTTTTCCGCCAGGCGATTTTCCCATTTTTGCTTTCTCCTTTTTCCTGATTATTGTCCGATAGCGTGATAGAATATTGTCGTGTTACGTAAATCTCATGATCGGTGAGCGTGAACGATGGCGGATATCGCCATAAATGGGGGGGTGTAAACGGTGTGAGAAGGTTTTCCGACGTCGGGCTAGCCATTTTGTTGGTGCTCATCGTCGTGATGATGATAATACCAGTGCCTACCGTGATGCTCGACATACTTCTCGCGGCGAACATCTCTTTTGGCGTGGTCATGCTACTCACGACGTTTTACGTGGACAATGCGCTCGATATCTCCGCCTTCCCCAGCATAGTCCTGATAGCCACGCTTTTCAGGCTGTCGCTCAACATATCCACGACGAGGCAGATACTCCTCAGCGGATACGCCGGCGAGGTGATAAACGCCTTCGGCTCGTTTGTCGTCGGCGGAAACTATGTCGTTGGCGGCGTCATATTCCTGATTCTCGTAGTGATTCAATTCATGGTCATAACGAGGGGCTCCGAACGCGTGGCGGAAGTCGCCGCCCGTTTTACACTCGACGCCATGCCCGGCAAGCAGATGTCCATTGACGCGGACCTCAACGCCGGCAACATCGACGAGATGGAAGCGAAGGAGCGCAGGGAGAGAATACAGCGTGAGGCCGATTTTTACGGAGCTATGGACGGCGCCACGAAGTTCGTCAAGGGCGACGCCACGGCGGGTCTCATCATCACACTGATCAACATCATCGGAGGACTCGCGATAGGCGTCCTTCAGAGGGGGCTGGAGATAGGAACCGCGGCCCAGACCTACAGCCTGCTTACGGTCGGCGACGGCTTGGTCTCGCAGGTTCCGGCGCTTTTGTTTTCGACCGCCACCGGAATCATAGTCACGAGGGCGGCGGGCGAGAACGACCTCGGGCACGATATAGTCGCGTCGCTCGCCACTAACCACAGGCCGCTTTTCATAGCGTCCGGCACATTGCTCGCGATGGCCATCGTCCCGGGCATGCCGACCATCCCGTTCATAGCGTTGGGCGCGCTCATGGCGTTCCTGGCCCGCGCCATCTACCGCGAAGGCGAGGTTCAGGGCGGCGCCGGAAAGACCAAAAAACGTCCCGGGAGCGCTTTGCCGGCGGGAAGCGCCGCGGAAGCGGCGCAAGCCGCCCCGACAACCCCTGAGGACATACTGCCGCTTTTGACGGTAGACCCCATGGAGGTCGAAATAGGGTACGCGTTGATATCGATGGTGGATCCGGGGCAGGGCGGGGATATGCTCGACCGCATAGGAACGATCCGCCGTCAGATGGCCATGGATTTGGGCCTGGTAGTGCCGCCCATACGGATAAGGGACAACATACAACTGAAACCCACCGAGTACGTCATACGGGTGAAAGGCGCGGAGGTCGGGCGCGGCGAATTGCTGCCCGATCACTATCTCAGCATGAGCGTCGACCAGAACGACGACACGCTTGTCGGGATACCGACCGTGGAGCCGTCGTTCGGGCTTCCGGCGGTGTGGATATCCCCCGAGGTGCGCGATCAGGCTGAGGTAATGGGATATACCGTGGTCGATTGCCCGTCCGTGTTGGCGACCCATCTGTCGGAAGTGATCAAACGCTACGGCTCCGATCTGCTCACCCGGCAGGAAGCGCAGAAGCTGATCGACCTCGTGAAGGAGAACAATCCGGCGGTGGCGGGGGAACTCACCAACGTGCTGGGTTTGGGTGACATCCAGAAGGTGCTTCAGAATCTGGCCCGCGAACAGGTGCCGATTCGCGACCTCGTGACCATCTTCGAGACTTTGTCGGATTTCGGGCGTTTCGCGAAAGGGGTGGACTTCCTCACGGAGCGTGCGCGGGAGGCGCTGTCGCGCATGATTACCCTGCGCCTCCAGGATGAGAACGGCGTTCTGTCGGTCTTCGCCCTTTCCCCGAGGCTGGAGCAGAAGATAAAGGATTCGATGCAGGGCGACCTCAACCAGGGCTGGCAGTTGGGGATGTCCCCCGCCGAGATGCAGTCGGTCGTCAAATCCGCCTCCGCCGCGGCGGAACAGATGGCCATGGCCGGTCTCACTCCGATAATTCTCGCGCATCCCGACGTGAGATTTGTCGTCCGAAAAATAATTGAAGGGACGCTTCCTCAACTTTTTGTTATATCTTATAATGAAATCGCTCAGGGGGCGCAGTTGAAGTCCTTGGGGACGGTGGAATAAGTGAGAGTGGAACAACAGATAGAATACGAGGCCTCGAGCGATGCCGAAGCTATAAAGGTCGCGCGTGACCGGTTGGGCCGCGAGGCTGTGATATTGTCGAGCCGGCCGGTCAAGGTGGGAGGCGTGATGGGTTTTTTCAAGCGCGACGTCCTGTGGGTCACCGCCGGCATATTGGTGCCCGATCGCGACGACGCCGCCAAGGAATCGCGCGAGAGGATGGTCGCTTTTCAGCACCTGCTGGAGGTGCGTAAAGCGGTTGACGGCGTCGCCCCGCCCGAGCGTCCCGCGCCAGTGCCGGCGCGCGAGCCCGGAACCGCATCGGCTTTTTCGAATCCGGTGGTGACGCCCGTCCAATCCGCTAAACAGGCTTACGAATCGGCCATGGTGCCAGCCGACGCCGGGCCGATAGTGCGGGAGGTCGACGAGATAAAGGAGATATTGGGCCGCGTACTTTCGCGTTTGGAAAATGAAGGGGCTCCGTCGCAGATACAGGCCCAGGTCTCCCAGCTCGACGAAAACGTCAGGAAATTGCTCGACGCCGATGTCGACAAGAGTATAGCGGACAACATGATGGCGGAGTTTGAGGCGAGCGGTCTGCAGGTGCCGTTCGAAAAATGGCTTCCAACCGCGGTAAATACGATGGGAGTCGATCCGACGAGTGCCATAGGCGGGAAGAAAATCCTTTTCGCGGGACCGACCGGAGTGGGAAAGACCACTACTATAGCGAAGATCGCGGCGACGCAGTCCCTCTGGGGCAACAAAAAAGTGGTGCTTATGACGGCGGATACTTACAGAATAGCGGCTGTGGAGCAATTGCGCACGTACGCCAAGATTCTGGGTATTCCTATAGAGGTGATCGCGGATCAAAAGGATATGACCGGCATTTTGAAAAAATACCGCGAGGCGGATCTCATACTGATGGATACGGCGGGACGAAGCCATTATGACGACAGCAGGATAGACGAACTGCGGGCGCTTTACAAGGTTTACTCGCCGGATGCTGTGCATCTCGTGATAGCGGCTAATATAAAATACCGCGATATGCTGAGCGTGATAGACCGCATGGGTGTAGTTCCGATATCGGCGCTGATCTTCACCAAACTGGACGAGACATCGACTTACGGCACCATACTCAACGTCATGCGAGACTTCGGACTGCCGGCGTCGTTTTTCACGATCGGGCAGAACGTGCCGAACGATATAGAGGTAGCGCGGGGTGAAAGGTTCGTGGATCTCCTTTACGGCAACTCTTCGATAAGGAAAGGGCAGGCATGAACCCGGTGATAATGCCGGCGATGCCGGCGAAATACAATGACCAGGCCACCGTTTTGCGAAAGCTGGTGTCGGAAAAAAAGGATATTCTCCCGTTAGGGGATAAAATAACGGGCGTGAGGTCCATCGCGATACTGAGCGGAAAGGGTGGAGTCGGAAAGAGCAATGTCGCCGTGAACCTGGCCTTGGCCCTCGCCGACAAAGGGCTCGACATAGCCCTTCTCGACGCGGATCTCGGCCTCGCCAATATAGACATCCTGTTCGGGGTGATGCCGAAATTCAACCTGGGGCACGTCATACGCGGCGAAAAAGAACTGTCGGAAGTGGTGTGCAAGGTGGGGGAGAGGTTGTCGATAATTCCTGGAGGCGTTGGTTTGAGAAATCTCGCGGAATTGGACGAACAGGGTCAGGCGTGGATGATGGATAGGCTGTCGTCCCTGGAGGAAGATACCGACCTGCTCATAATCGACGCGAGCGCCGGAATTCACAAGAACGTGCTGTCTTTCGCGATGTCGTCAGATATGGTTATGCTGATCACCACCCCGGAACCCACCGCCATACGCGATTCGTACGGCGTGCTGAAGAGCCTTTATCAGGCCGCGAAGGGCGCCATCAGCATCGGTCTTCTGGTGAACATGGCGAGCGACGAAAAGGAAGCCTTTCTCGTGGCGGAGAGAATTATATCGGCAAGCGAACAGTTTCTCAGTTTCAAGGTGCCGTATCTCGGTTGTGTGCTCTGGGATTCCGAGATTCGCGAGTCCGTCAAAAAGAGGAAGCCGCTGCTTCTGAACGAGGCGGAGTCGGCTTCGTTTCCGTATTTCAGGGCGCTGGCCCAGAAGATATACGAATCATCCGAGGAGGGGCAGTTGTCGAAAAAATTGGCGCGGCGCGACACGTTCCTTCTGCGTCTGCTGCGTCAGGCCGAAAACAGGGAGAAGCGGTAAATGGCGAACGTAAACGATTTCCTCCCCCAGCAGGATTACACGCTTAAAATGCAGGTTGGGAAAAAGGGAGAAATCCAGATAAACGCGGGTATTTACAAGGGGCATTACCCTTCCCTCGTGGAGGATATCAAAGGCGAGATCGTGGGCTTCGCGCATCCGCTGATATCCGGCGCGCTGCTGCCGGTTTACAGGGAATTGAATTTCGACTTCATAATGGAGGACGGAAGCGCCCTTTATGTGTTTCCGATGGCGGTGAGACGGGTCGAAATGCAGGCCGGGGTGCCCATAATGTGGGCGGATATCGTGAACTATCCGAAAAGAATACAGCGCAGGCACTTTCTGCGCGTATCATGTCTGTGGGATGTGCTCGTCTTTCACATCGGACACGAACTGAGCGAGCCCATGTCGGGGAAATGGCTGCCAGCGAAAGCCATAGACGTCAGCCTTGGAGGATACCGTTTCAAGATATCGAGAGAAGACGCCCGCGGGCTTGCTTTCGAAACGGATGATCGCATACTGATTTACTTCACT
>JAISXR010000007.1 GCA_031270375.1 Synergistaceae bacterium
CGGAAATCTGCAAAAAATGGTGGGATTACATGGCGGACATCATGGAGACGAATCCGGATAACAGCCCTGTATCCCGCGAAATGAAGCCGGTATTTCACCTGGAATAACCGCTCTCCGCCGCGAGAGGTCAAAACATGACGCGAAGCTGAATTTAACCGGCTTCGCGTCTTGTTTTGACGATATGATGTTTGTGCGGATGACAATCCAGGATTGATATAATAAAATTGTTTTGTATCTTTCAAAAATATATCAGAGAACCGACGGCAGAATGTCCGCCGACAGGCGCGGCAAACCGGCGATTCCGCTAAGGAGAGAGAGCGTATCAATGAGAGTTTCCACTTTAATGCTGTTGGAAGACGCCCACAACGGAGGTTACGCGGTTCCGATGTACAACACCATCAACCTCGAAACAACGCGAGGGCTCGTCGCCGCGGCCGAGAAACTGAATATACCGATACTGTTGGGTATAGGCTATGACGCCATAGAGCATATCGGGATGGAGGCGTTTTACCGCGGCGCGGACGTGATAGCGCGCGCGGCGTCCGTGCCGGTGGCCATACACCTGGACCACGGCCGCGCATACGAAGAAGTGGCGGGCGCCGTGAAACTGGGGTTCGATTCCGTGATGATAGACTTCTCGTTCATGGAGTTCGGCGAGAACGTGGCGCGCACGGCTGAGGCGGTAAAAATGTCGCACGCGATGAACGTACCGATAGAGGCCGAGATAGGCCATGTCCCAGGGGGCGAGAACACTCCCACCGTTGAGGACGCGACGAATATGATCTACACCGACCCGAAAGACGCCGCCGATTTCGCGCTCCGCACCGGGGTCGATTTTCTGGCGGTATCGGTGGGGACAGTTCACGGCGTTTACAAGGCCGAGCCGAAACTCAACATCGCCCTGGTGAAGGAGATCAACGCGGCGGTCGGACTCCCGCTGGTGCTGCACGGCGGCTCCGGCACCCCCGCCGATCAGGTGCGGGCGGCGGTCGCGGCCGGCATCTCGAAGGTCAATATCGGCACGAACGTGATGCTGGCTTTCGTAAAGGGCATGCGCTCGGTGCCGGAGAAAGTGACGGACATCAGAACCATCATGCGCGCCGGCCGAGACGAGATATACAATGTCGTCGCGGAGACGGCCGACATGTTCAGCACGCAAAAAGCGACATACTGAGCCGTTCGAAACGATGAACGCCTCCGAACTTCTTCTTGGCATCGACCTCGGCACTTCCAGCGTCAAAGCTGTGTTTATGGACGCCTTTGGAAACGTCAAGGGCTCCGGTCAGAGAGAATACCCCATAGACTCCCCTCAAATCGGCTGCGCCGAACAGTCGCCGGAAGAGTGGTGGAAAGCGACGGTACTCTCCGTACGTGAAGGGCTCGACGAAGCGCGCGACGCGGACGGAGGGGAAGTGACCGTGAGGGCGGTCGGCTTCTCTGGCCAGATGCACGGGCTCGTCGCCCTGGGACACGACGATTCCCCCGCGAGACCCGCCATTATCTGGGCGGATCAGAGATCGACCGACGAAGCGCGCGGCGTAAACGAAACTATACAGAAGACCGGAATCGAAAAAACCTGCAATAAGGCTTCGCCGGGATTTCTGCTCCCCTCGCTCCTATGGCTCATGAGACACGAACCGGCGACCTTCGCGCAAATCAAGACCGTGATGCTGCCGAAAGACTATATCCGTCTCAGGATGACGGGACGCCGCGCTTCGGAACCAACCGACGCCGCCGGAACATGCGCCTATAACGTGCATGACGGCGGATGGAACACAGGCCTTCTGGAAGCGCTGTCGCTGCCGCCGCGTATTTTCCCCGAAATCGTTCCGGCAAGCGGGATCGCGGGGCAGATAACGCCGGCCGCCGCGGAAGAATTGGGGATTCCAGCGGGAACGCCAGTCGCCGCCGGAGCGGCGGATCAGCCGGCAGGAGCGCTCGGAAACGGCGTCACCGAGTTCGGGACGCTTCTTTCGACGATCGGAACAGCGGGACAGATTTTCGCGCCGCTCACCTCCCCCGCTTACGACGAACGGCTGCGCACGAATACTTTCAACCACGCCGCCAGTGGCATATGGTACGCTCTGGGAGCCAACCTTAGCGCCGGTTACTGCCTCAAGTGGCTCAAGCGGCACGCCAGCATACCGGGCACGTACAAAGACCTCGACGTTTTGGCGTCCCACGTGCCGCCCGGCTCGCGGGGAGTGATATTCATACCGTATCTGTTCGGCGACAGGACGCCGCACCTTGACGGGCACGCCCGCGCGATGTTCTTCGGCCTTACCGGCGCAACCGGCATTGACGAAATGATTCGCGCCGTGATGGAGGGCGTCGTGTTCTCCATGGCTGAAGGACTGGAAATAACGCTCGGACTCGGCGTGTCGCCGAAAATGGTCATAGCTTCGGGCGGAGGGGCAAGAAGCAAACTATGGCTTCAGATGCAGGCCGACATTTATAACCTGCCTGTGACGCGTTCGGCCACGAAGGAACAAGCTTGCACGGGCGCCGCGATACTCGCGGCGGCCGGAGCGGGGATATATCCAGACATAAAGACGGCGTGCGCGGCGATGACGCGCATGTCCGACGAAATTCTAATGCCCGACGCCGAAGCTCACGCGGCTTACGTGGAAATATTCGGCATTTACAGGGAGCTTTACGACCGAAACAGGGAACTGTTCCCGAGACTTGCAAAATTCGCTACAACGTAGGGGGTGTTCGCGTGGCCAAACGTATAATATGCGCTGGCGAGATTTTGTACGATTTCATATCGACCACCAAGGGTACCGGATTGGCGGGCGCAGTTGAATTCGCCAAAAAACCGGGAGGGAGCCCTTTCAACATCGCGGTAGGGTTATCGCGCCTGGGGATGAAAGTATCGTTCCTGGTCAAAATCGGCGACGACGAGTTCGGGGGAGCGCTGAAAGAATTCCTCTCCTCGGAAGGTGTGGACATGTCCTGCGTGGCGGACGGCGCGGGACACAACACGACGCTTGCCATGGCCGCGGTGGACGCGCGCGGTAAACCCGAGTTCAGGTTTTACCGCGAAAACGCGGCCGACATATCCCTCACCGTAGACGAGCTTCCTCCGATTACACCGCGGGAAACGTCGGCTTTCTCGTTCGGTTCCATCGCTCTGGCAGACAATCCGGTGGGGGACGCCATTTTGAACGTATTCGAGAAGATGCGCGCGAGCGGCGTTCTGACGGTGCTCGACCCGAACGTGCGGCCGCTGTATGTGAGCGACAGACCAATCTACAAAAAACGCCTGAAATACCTGATTCCTCTCGTGGATGTGCTGAAACTCAGCGATGACGACCTGGCCTGGCTCACCGGCACGCGGATAATCGAGGAAGCGGTCGCGCGTCTAGGATGCAACCACGCGGGGTTGGTGATCGTCACTGAAGGTCCCAAGGGCGCGCGGGCAATATGGAGGGGCGAGACCATACAGGTTCCGTGCCCGGACGTGGAGGTCGTGGAGACCACTGGATGCGGTGATTCGTTCATAGCGGGAGTGATATCGAAGCTGGCCCCACTCGAAAGAAGCGGCATGGCGGAAATGACGCCGGTATTTCTCAAAAACACGCTCGTCTGGGCGAACGCCTGCGCTTCCATAGTCGCGACCCGCTATGGAGCGGCGAATTCCATGCCACGCGTGCCGGAGGTCGAAGAATTCATGCAAAATCACTCTATGGCGGCGCTCGCGTGAGCATCTATGTCATCCGGCCCGTCGGATAGTCCCTCATCCTGGGCTGCCGCGCCAACTGGCAATGATCTGCCGGAGCCCCGGATAACGGCGCTCCGCGCTACATGGGCGTTGGCGCCAAGATGGATGATGGCTGCGGCGGGGATTTTTTTGGGGACACTGCTTGAGTACAGGGCGATCTCGTCGTACCTCGCCGGCGGATTTGACCGGGGAGCCGCGACCGGCGCGTTTGCGGGCGTGCTATGTTACCTGTGTTCCGGCATGGACAGGGTGTTTTATCTGTCGGACGGCGGCATAGTGAGCGAAACGCGCTGCTGGGGATATACTGTCAGAAAAATGGCGCCCTGGCACGCGGTGCGGGGCGTCTGGCTCGTCCCCGGAAACGGATGTTTCACGGCCGCTTTCGGAATCGGCGCCCGTGTCTTGAAACTCCCCTTCCCCAAAGATTCGGCCGGGGAAGTCGAGGATTTGCTGGAAGAATTGCTTCCGGAGAGCGCCTGGATAAAACGCCCCGCGCGCTGAATCCCGGGAACGCGGGGGGTACGGACGGTTTCAAAATAGAGTATATTTAGGGGGAGGCGCAAATATGTTATCGAAATTCCTCGTTGACGGAGCTATGTTCTGGAGGTTCATCACTGGTCCGGTGCTGGTGGGGCTCTTATGGTTCGCCCTGGATTACGGCCTCCGCAAACTCTATCCAAAAAGCGGCTTTCTGGAACGCGTCTTCGTGAAACACGAAAAACTACAGCCTTTTAAACGCTTTCTGCTGATAGGGACGCGATTTATCGTCGGCGTTTATTTTGCGTTCATCATGCTGACCCACCTCAACATAAACTCGACCCCGATCATCGAGGTAAACGCTACGTGGTTCTGGGCTTTCCTCACCGGGCCGGTTCTGACCGCGGCGATATGGGCGGCGCTCGACTACGCGCTGCGAAAGATATACGCGAAAAGCACATTTATCGAAAGCCTCTTCGTCCGAAACGCCAGGGTAAAAACGTTCAAAGGTTTGTTTCTTCAGATGGCCAGGGTTCTTCTAGGCATATATTTCGCCTTCACCATGCTGGGACATTTCAAGATAGATCCGAAGCCTCTTCTCGCCGGCATCGGTGTCGTCGGGCTGGGGCTCTCGCTTGCCGCTCAGAACATACTGAGAGACTTCCTCAACGGTCTTTTCATCGTCATCGAGGATCAGTTCAACGTCGGCGATTACGTCGCGATAAGCTCGAATTCCGGCACGGTGGAGAGCTTCTCCATGCGTGAGACCCGCCTTCGCGCAACTGACGGCAAACTTATCATCATACCGAACGGAAACATCTCGGAAGTAATCAACAGTACCAAGGATTTCGCCGTCGCCATAGTGGATGTGGGCGTGTCGTACGACGCGGACATAGCCAGCGTGATGGAAGTGCTCGAAGAGTGCGCGGCGGAGGTCGCGCGCAGAATGCCCGGCGTCGTGGTGGAAGAGTCGAAGGTGCTCGGCATAATGAATTTTCGCGAAAGCGACATTCTCTTGCGCGTGATGACAAGAACGTTCCCCGGCGAACAGTGGGGCGTTGAGCGCGCCACTAGGCTGGTGATAAAGGAAAAATTCGACGAACATGGAATAGAAATCCCATACCGTCAGGTAGTAATCCATACGGAAACCAAAAAAGAGCCGGAGGCGGGTGCGCGACAAATTTGTAGGTGAATACGGGATGCTGGTTCGGGCGGCAGATTGCCGCCCTTACAATTAGGCGTGCTCTTTGGTAATCCATTCATGCGTGTTTTGTGACTGCACTTCAAGGCGACAAGCGACTTTTTGCGGCACATAATCAAGATTGAGTTCGCATAACTTCGATTAGCTTGCTGAGCAGCAATTCATCGCCGTATTCGTGGTAAGTCGGATACATCCTCAACCATTCATTCAATGGAATCGCGGAGATGGCATCCCGCACGGAAATGCCCTTCTCCGCCATGAGCAGCGCGAGCGCATAACCGACCCAATAATACCGCGAATACCCCGCAACGGGCACGCCAAGACGCGGAGACTGCGGTTCGCCTGTGACTCGCTCGTTTACTCTCGCGACAAGTTCTTCGCCCGTGCAGCCTGTCGTCACAAATGGCTCCTGATCGGAAAATGAGTCCGCCAAACCTGAATCTATAAATTTCGCGAAGAAGGTCTCAAGATCGTCGCCCCATTCAAGCACAGCATTCTCAACAGCGATAGCCAGACAGTCTGTCATACCTGACAGCATGATCGGGTCCGCGGGGATTGACTTCGTCATCACACACCTCCGTTCAGAATTTCGGACAACAACTGTCCCACTTGAGCCTCGTTCGAGTAATCATCCGCCAGTTTACGCGCATCGGAATCCTTAGACAGATAACGGTTATGATAATAATCATATTCGGCGCCATTTATGGCAATCACATCGGCGCACTTTTCCATTTGACGATACGCTCTCCCGCTCTTTACGCAAACCTGCAAGCCAAGATCGCCCGCGATGATTGATTTCATCAAGGTCTCAATTGTTATCGTGTCCGTGACGAAATCCGCCGTGAACTGAAAGTACGAATCATTCGCCCTGAACCCACGAATAACGTCATAACTATTTATATCAATGCCGTACCTCTCGATCATTCGATTGCAGCGTTCAAGCGCGGCGCCTCGAATCTTTCTGCTTCGGCGATGAGCCATTAGAATAGAAATCCACGCGAGAGTGTTATTTTCGTCTAGATTTAATACTGACAAACCGTTCCTGTCCAATGCATAGGAGTACACAAACGCCGCATTATAAACGTCCTGACACGCCCATTCTTTTGCCGCTTCGATGTCCTCCGTCGTGTAAAAACCATTGCCATAGTCGTGATAATCGCGGCCGCCTCCAAAGCGCGGCGCAAAGTTCGATTCGCTTGTTCCGTGATAGAGCATAATGATGTTTGACATTGGATGATCACTCACCTCAAATGCAGTATATAAGGTTTTTATAAGATTTTCCACTGAAATTTTTTATAAAGACCACTAACCGGTCAGACCAATTTCATCGATCAATCTGAAGGCGTTCCGCTCGAAAAAATCCC
>JAISXR010000195.1 GCA_031270375.1 Synergistaceae bacterium
TTATAAAAGGTGCCGAACCCAGAAATAACAAGGGTTCGGCGCTTTTTATAGAAGCCGTTAAATTGATATAAACACTCTCCGTTTTTCATGGGTGGTATATCTTCCCTTGTTTGAAGATAATTCTCCGATACGCTACAATCTTCCTCGAAGAGTGGTATATTAAAGACAGAGGCATTGCCGAAAGGAGCCAGATTATATGGGCCTGCTGCCGATGGATATTGAAATACTGCCGCCATCCGATGATCGGATTTTCAAGTTGCTTATGACCTCTCCGGAGGGTAAGCCGGTATTGATTGACCTGATCTCGGCGACGCTGAGGCGTTCGGTTGTCGATGTGGTCGTCAGAAACAACGAGCTTCCGCCTGGAGACACGGATGAAAAAGCTGAACGGCTTGATGTGAACTGCAAAATCGACGACGGAACACAGGTAGATTTGGAGATGCAGGCCAGCCGTATTCAAGAGGATTCAGACGGCAAACACAAGAATCTCAAGGGAAAGAGCATATATTACCTGTGCGATCTGCACTCCTCGCAATCATCGAAAGGGTTGCGGAGATACGACAAACTGGCCCAGACTTATCAGGTGACATTTTGCTCCTATACTGTATTCCCGAATCTGCCGGATTACGTAAACTCGTTTTCCATGCGCCACAACGCCAACAATGAGTTGCTGTCCGACGCTATTCATGTAATATATGTGGAGTTGAGCAAACTCGGCGGGATAATAAAAAAATCCGTGGACGACATGACGGACTTGGAGAAATGGGCATTGTTCCTTCATTACGCGAATATCCCAGAGTACCGCGAGACCGTCAACAGGGTCATTCAATCGAAGGAGGCGTTACAGATGGCCGGGAGTTTGTTGATGAGCGTGAGCAAAGACGAACGTGAGCGCGCGGTATTTCGCAGCCGCAGGATGTACGAGACTGACATGCAATCTAATTTAGCCACCGCTGAGGACAGAGGGCGGAAAGAGGGCTGGCGAGACGGAGCGCTTGCCGTAGCTCAGAACATGATAGCCGAGGGTGAATCTGTCGAAAAAATCACGAAGTACACGGGATTAACTCGTGAAGAAGTGGAGAAATTGGACGTTTAACCTCATAAGCGATGAAGATATACGATAGCTTAAAAATTTTTTGAAGTACCGTACTGAACACCGTACAGAATGATTCCGGTGAAAATCGTGAATCAGCTTAAAATAGGCGCTTAAGGCGTTATTTGGGTCCAGCCACCGCCACCAGCTGACAATTCAAGGTAAATTATAAAAAGCTCCGAACGCTGAAATATCAAGCTTCGGAGCTTTTTATACGCCTCGCTAAATTAGTGCGTGCCGACACCAGCAAGAATGCCGCAACACTACGGTGCGGGAGATATTAAGAATTACATGACACACAAACGAAACAGTCATTTATAATGCAAGGGAATACTTTGGTCCAATGGAGGATAAGTGCCTTGCAAATCATTGGAGTTGGAAGTTCCGGGATGCGGATAACAAACCACTTGCTTTCAAAATCACCGATCTCAACTAATGTTGGAATGGTGACTTCAGACAAATATATCTTGTCTTATTCTGTTGCCGAATCTAAATTGTTTTTACAACCGGAGTTTCGAGGACTCGGGGACAGCGCGAATATAGAAACCGCAAGGATGTTGATCGATTCAAGCAAAGAAAATATCGTACGTTTTATCAATTCCGCTACGGTAATTCTGACGGCGGGTATGGGTGGCCAAAGCTCATATACATTGCCTTTTATTGCACAAATTACCAAGGAAATAGGAATAAGGACCATTGGCGTTATCAGTACCCCTTTCACTTTTGAAGGACGGAGGCAATGCGTTCGCGCGAATGAGGGATTGAGGCTAACTCAAGAATCTATACCTGTATTGAGCGTCCTGAACGCGGATGAAACCCTACGGGGAACGTCGAATGAAACCTCTTTGACAAATGCTTTCTCGGCCTTAAATGAATGGATGTCGGAAATAGTCCTCTTTTATTCCAAATTGTTCCAAGAACCTGATAGATGATTCAAGTCTTTCATCTGGAGATAAGGTATGTTGTTTTTTAGCGAAGCCGGCACATCATACAAAGAGGTACCTGGGGAACACAGCTTGGTCATCCATATCTCGGGATGCCCGAACGCTTGTGAAAACTGTTTTTCACCTTGGTTACAGAACGGAGAAGGCGATGTCCTAAAGGATATTTTTCAGAAATTACTTTATCTCTACCATGCCGTTACTTGCGTTTGCTTTTTAGGAGAGGGAGACGAAGGGAATCGGGTTGAATTCGCGGATATGTGCACCCACCTCAGAACGCTGGGGATAAAATTCTGGAAGAAAAAATGGCGCGCAAAACTTATACGTACAAAAGTGATTTAATGGCAACGATTCACGAGAGCGCGCAAGCGTTATTCGAGATAGGCGCGATAGATAAAAAAACCATGAGGGAGTTTGACGAGTCTTGCCTCACGATAGTGCGACATATTAATTCATAAATTCATCCAAGAAATTCTTCAGCGTCATGTATAGAATTCACCGTTATGGCTCGGATTTTTTTGCCGCGGGACAGTTCGAGCAGCGCCGGCAGCGACGTGACGCCGAGTTTTTCTCTCAGTCTGCGGTTCATGTGTCCGTCGACTGTGATCATTTTTTTGCCCGACGAAGCAGCGTGTGCGCATATCGCCCTGTCGAGCGCGATATGCGCCGGGTCGATACTCGACATAAAAAACACGGCGACCTGTTCGGGTTCCAAGAGTTCGGTTCGCAGGTAATGCTCGTTCGACAGGTATTCATAGGCCGCCATTGCCGCCGTCGCGCCGTCTCCTGTGGCGGTCGCGACCTGGCGCAGATATTTTTCGCGGACATCGCCCGCCGCGAAAACTCCCTCCACCGACGTCTCCATCTTCTCGTCGGTGATTATCCAGCCGTTATCGGCGCGTTCGAGCCCGCTCTCCCCTGTCAGGAATTCGAGATTCGGGGCGGCGCCAACGAACACGAACACGCCCTCGACAGGGATTTCCCTTCGCTTTCCACTCTTGCTGTTTCGCACGATGACTCGCTCCACCATGTCCTGGCCGGCTATTTCCTCGACTACGGAACTCATGACGGTTTCTATTTTCGGATTCGCGAGCGCGCGATCCACGATGCTCCTCTGCGCGCGGAACTCGCCCCTGCGGTGGATTATGTAGACTTTCGACGCAAACTGAGTGAGGTAATCCGCCTCCTCGACTGCGCTGTTGCCGCCGCCTATCACAGCCACCGGAACGTCGGCGAAAAACGCACCGTCGCACACGGCGCAGTAGCTCACGCCGCGCCCAGCGAACGTGTCCTCGCCTTTGCAGCCAGATTTGATGAACGACGCCCCGGACGCTATGATCAACGCGTCGGTCTCGATTGTCCCTTTGTTCGTGACGACTGTTTTATTGCCGTCCACGAAAGAAACGGATTCAACGGAACATTCCATAAACTCGGGGCCGAATTTTTCCGCGTGGTCACGGAGTATTTTCCCAAGTTCCATTCCTCCCGCGAGTTTGAAACCGGGATAATTTTCTATCTCGGCTGTGATATTTATCTGCCCTCCGGCCATGCCCTTCTCGATGACGAGAACATCCAATCCCGCCCTGCGTCCGAATATGGCCGCCGTAAGCCCTGCGGGTCCCGCGCCTATTATCGTCAGCTGTCTTCTCATCATCGGTCGTCACTCCCTGTCTTGAGCCGAATAAAAACGTCGTCGTACCGTTGCATTGTAGCGCAAACGGTATCGAATGTCGCCGGTATCGTCCGCGGACTTCAAATCCGGCGGGTACTGTAAATTTTCAGGCAAAAATGACGCCGGTATGTTTATACTTCGGCGAGCGATTTCCCCCGTTTCGGTTCGGCTTTCAAGGGCACGTCGATGAAATCGACGCTCTCCATCACGTCCACGAGTATCCGCTCCATTTCGTCCGCGTTCGCGGCGGGAGTTTCGCAAATCAGGGAGTCGTGTACCTGGAGGACAAGTTTCGTGCCGGGAAATTTTTCAGTCAGCACCGCGTCCAGCCGAATCAGTGCGATTTTGGCGATATCGGCCGCGGCGCTCTGTATCGGGGTATTTACCGCTACCCTGTCCATCGAACCTCCCCCCCTGCCCTCGACGGTCGTCACCTCCGTGAGCGGCCGAATACGCCCGAAAATCGAGCGCGTGTAACCCGCCGTTTTTGCCTCCTTGGCGCTTTTTTCGAGATATATTTTAACTTTGGGCATAGCCTCGAAATAACGTTCCACAATGCCCGCCGCCTGGCGCCTCGGTATGCCCATCCTCGACGCGAGACCGTGAGCGCCCATGCCGTATATCAGGCCAAAATTCACGGTCTTGGCGAACCGCCGCTGTTCGGGAGTTATCTCCTCCGGCGCGATCCCGAACACCCATGAGGCCGTCTCGAGATGTATGTCGCGTCCGTTTCTGAAAGCGTCGGCGAGCCTTTCTTCACCGGAGAGGTGGGCCAGAACCCTAAGCTCTATCTGCGAATAATCGGCCGCGATGAAGATGCTGTCCGCTTCTTTGGGCGTTATGGCGCGCCTGAATTTCTCGGCCCACTCCCCGAAAACCGGCAGGTTTTGGACGTTCGGGTCGCGGCTCGCGAGACGCGCTGTCCCCGTGGCGGTATGGAGAAATGTCGAATGAATCCTGCCGTCGCGCGACGACGACGCGTGTTTTATAAACGGCTGCACAAAGCCGGAGGACATTTTCGAGCATTCCCTGAATTCGAGAAGTTTCGACGGTATGGCACAGAGCGGCTCGGGAAGTTTCGAAAGCTCTTCGAGCACGCTGACGTCGGTGGAGTAGCCGGTTTTCGTCTTTTTCGCCGCCGGAAGCCCGAGGCGTTCGAACAACAGTTGTCCGACCTGTTTGGGCGAATTGAGGTTGATCACGCCGCCCGACACTTCGTATATCTCCATCTCCGTCCGCGCGATTTTCGACGCGAGTTCCGCGTCGAGCCGCCTGAGCGCTTCGATGTCCGCGTACAGGCCGCGCCTGCCGAGTGCTGAGAGAACCGGAACCAGCGGGGCGTCGATTTTTTCCATGACGCCGAGCATATCGTCCCCAAATTTGCCGCCCCTGAAAGTCTCCCACACGCTCCATATTTCTTCCGCGTCATCGGGCGCCGCATGCGATCCCGCGTCGGGATGATAAAAATAATCGGCGAGAACTATATCGCGGATTTTATCGCTGTATCTCGCCAGAAAATCGAGCCTGTCGCAGGATTCGCCGTAGTTCGACAGAATCAGTTCGCTCCCCGGGCGTTCGAGCCATTCTTCCAATTGCGCGGCGCCGGCCGGCACGAGTTTCCATATCCCGTCGCGCGCCGTCAGCCGGTCAGGGCCATGCGTCAACGCGAGGCAATTATGCCGCGATATTTCGCTCCACTCCTCCGCTTCCGATTGTTCAGCCGCCGCGTTTTCCAACGGTATGCGCGAGGCGGAAATCTCTTGGGGGACATCCCTCGTGAGATCGAACCTTTCCATAAGTTTTTTCATGCCGAGGCGTCCGAGGAGCGCCGAGGCCTCTGTTTTGCGCGGAAGCCGCATCGTCATGGAGTCCGACATGACCGCTTCGACGGGCAGCGGCACGACGAGGCCGCGGCTCATGTACGCGGCGTCCCTGCCTTTTTCGAGTTTTTTGCGAGTGGATTCGGAGATCGAATCCGAGGCTTCGTAATTTTCATAAATAGCGTCGAGCGAACCGTAAGACGAGACGAGCGCCCGCGCGGTCTTGTCGCCGATGCCCTTTACTCCCGGGATGTTGTCGACCGAGTCTCCCGCCAGCGCCAGATAATCGGCCATCGCCGCGGGTTCGAAACCGTATTCCTCCCTGAATACCGCCTCGTCGTACAATTTGAACTCCGAAACGCCCTTCGACGGCCGGGCCATCTTGATGCCGCCCCGCAATATCTGAAACATATCTTTGTCCGCGGAAAAAATGAGCGTCCCATGACCTTCTTTTTCGAGGGCGAGGGCTGTCGACGCGATCATGTCGTCGGCCTCCGTCCCGTCGCGGATGAAAACGGGAAATCCCAGAGTTTCGGCCAGTTCGAGGATGACGGGCATCTGCGCCTTGAAATCCTCGGGAGCGGGCTGGCGGCCTTCTTTATACTCCTTGTACATCACGTCGCGCGCGGTGGGGCCCTTGGGGTCGAAAAAAAGCCCGATGCCGTCGGGCTGCCATTCGTCCAACGCTTTCAGAAGCATGTTGAAAAATCCCAGAACGGCGTTTGTGGGCGTTCCGTCGGGCGCGTTCATCCTCGGCAGAGCGTAAAATCCCCGGAACGCGAGTGCGTGCCCGTCCACGAGAAGAAAATTTTTAATTTTTTTGGGTTTAGACGCCGTTTCATCCATCATAAGAGACCTCCACCCTCAGAATTGAGGTATAATCGAAACGATAACGAGATTATTATAAACGTTTGGGAGGCAATAAAAATGTTCAAAGACGGAAAAATGAGGGTCCGGTTCGCACCCAGCCCGACCGGAGCGCTTCATATAGGCGGGGCCCACACGGCCCTTTTCAACTGGCTCGCCGCGCGACACTCCGGCGGAACTTTCATACTGCGCATAGAGGATACCGACAGCGAACGTTCCACTCCCGAGTACGAGCGGACGATAATGGAAGGCCTCGCGTGGCTCGGGCTGGATTGGGACGAAGGCCCCCAAAAAGGAGGCCCCAAAGGGCCTTACCGCCAATCGGAAAAGATGGGCGAATACACCGAGATCGCGGACAGTCTCATAAAATCTGGCAAAGCCTACCGGGTCGGCGACGCCGTGCTCTTTCGTGTGCCGGCCGGCGAACAAATAACGTTCGGCGACATCATTTACGGCGAGATCAGCGTGGCGAGTGAAAAAGCCTCCATGAACACCGACGGAACGGTGAAGGATATCGTGCTGATCAAAAGCGACGGCACGCCGACCTACAATTTCGCCGTCGTGGTCGACGATCACGGCATGGACGTGACCACTGTCATCCGGGGCGAGGATCACATAGCCAACACGCCGAAGCAGATTCTCATATACCGCGCCCTGGGCTGGGACACGCCCAACTTCGCCCATCTGCCCATGATACTCGGCGCGGACAAGAAAAAATTGTCCAAGCGCCACGGCGCGACGAGCGTTTTCGAATATAAGGACATGGGATACCTGCCCGAGTCGGTGTTCAACTTCCTCGCTCTGTTGGGATGGACTCCGGGAAACGACGTCGAGATATTCGACAGGCTGCTCGCGGTTGAAAAGTTCGAACTGCGGAAAGTGACCAAAAAACCGGCCGTGTTCGACATGAAAAAGCTCGATTTCGTGAACCAGGAACACCTAAAAGCTATGGACCCGAAGGCCAGATACGAGGCGATAGAGCCGTTCTGGCGCGAGATTGGTTTCGACATCGGCAAATTCCCCCCGGCATACCTCGAAAACGCCCTCGTCCTGATGGGCGGGCGGGGCAAAACCACGAGGGAACTCGCCGAGTTCAGCGATTATTTTCTGGATTTTGACGTGGTGAAATCAAGGTACGCGGCCGAAGAGATAACTCAGGAGCATCGCGGCTATCTTAAAAATTGTTTCGGGGAAATGCTGTGGAAATTCTCCCCCGACAACTGGGAAGCGGAAAAACTGGAGAATTTCGCGCGCTCATGGTGCGAGGCAAACGGCGTCTCGCTCAAGGAGATAGCCATGCCGCTGCGTTTCGCGTTGTCGGGCCGAAAAGTCAGCCCAGGAGTGTTCGAAATCGCCGCCCTCATGGGCCGCGAGGAGTGCAAGGACAGATTGGAGTATTTCGGTTTCGTGGGGTAGACTTTTGCTTGCGGCAGGAATTCGTCTGCCGAAATTGGGGCGAATATATTTCATGATTTGGAATTGAAAAAATGTTGTCGGTCCTCAACAGATAAAAGGGAGATGTGCCGACCCGTGGGTACAATTATCAAAATCGTTGGGATAGGCGAAATTGGCGTGCAAGTGCTCGATGATATTATTCTCAAGATAATTGAAAATGTCGAGTTTATCTCAATGGATACGGACTCCGCGCGTTTGGAAGGATCGAGGGCTCATCGCAAAATCTTGCTCGAACCCGACTTCGAAAAAGGGATTCCCTTTTTTGAACAGAACAAAGCGATTTCAAACGCGCTTGCATCCGCCGATTTAATTGTGCTTGTCTCCGGCGTCAGGAATGAAACTGAGGCGGCCGCGCCTTCTGTAATCGCAAACATCGTGAAAAATACCGGCGCTTTGATCGTCTCGTTCGCGGTGATACCATTCTCTGATGAAAAGACCGAATGCCCCAATTCCGCGAACAGCGGAGTGTTTCTTCTCATGGAAAATTCCGATGCGCTGATGATTTGCCCCGGCGAAAAGCTGACCGATAACCATGAAAATACGATCAAATCACTGTATGATGTGCTTTATTACGATATAAGAGCTTTAGCCGAGATGCTTTTACCTGCCGGGAACGCGCTTTTCGACATCGGCGATATTTGTTCTATACTTGGCGACGCCGGCGTCTTCTCCATAAGTGTCGGCGAAGGATATGGTAAAAATAAAGTCCGCGACGCCGTCGAGAAAGCTGTAAACGGATCGTTGACGCCGATGAAAGGCGCGGCCGCGGTGTTATCGGTGATTAAAGGGGGCAATGACCTGGGCTTGCATGATATAGAACAAGCGGCCTCTTTATTATTCGACGCTTTGAACCTGGATTCCGACGCCAAGTTTTTATGGGGGCACGCCCATGATCCCAACATGTCAGATTCCATAAAATTGACAATAATGGCGGCGGGGATGAATGAGCCCTTCGTAAATTCATGAGTTCAATGCCGTTGGGCGATGCGACCCGATTTACAGACAGAATCTACAGTGTAAGTTTTTCAGCCGCGATTGACGCCGCGGCCTCGACGGATTTTTGGGCCGCCTCGTTAGGGGTATAGCCGACTTTCTTCCCGAAGGAAGTATCGCCATATATCATGTTCGCCCCTGACGAAGCCCACACCACTATCGAAGCGGTTCCGGTGAACAGATCGAACGGATTCAGCATCGGCCGTCCCGCTTCGATGTTCGCGGTAATTACGGTATCGACCTTGTATTTCGACCTCAGTCTCAGGATGGCGTCGACATCGCCCTCAAGCGCCAGCCTGGCCGCCTCGTTTCTTCGCATCTCCGCCAGTTTTTTTTCGTCCACGACCTTGTAATCGTTTGCGCGCAGTTCTCTCACAAAAATGGCCTGGACGGACAATATGTGCTGTTCGTCGTAGCCGCCGACCACTATCGCCACGGAACCCTTTTTCGGGATGGCGGCCTGCGCCGCCGCGGCCGCGGCGCATAGCGCCGCGCAGATTACGAGCGAAAGGGCGATTTTCTTCGTCATTTTACATACTCTCTGTATATGTCCGACGCGTCGAGGGCCGGTTTGTAGTGCGGGTTGACAGCAAGCGCGCGGTCGAACCACCTGAGCGCCTCTTTATAGCTCTGTTTTTTCGCGTCGCCCTTTTTGGCGTCGCCTATCTTGATTGCGCTCATTCCAGCCCAGTAAGCCGAAAGGTAGTTGCATTCGTAATCGGAGGCCAGTTTAGAAAATTTTTCGAAGGCGTCCTTGTAGTTTTTTTTCGTGTACAGGTCGTACGCGCCTCTTTGGATTACGCTTATGGTGTTTCTTGTTCCCGAATCGAGAGGATACACGTCTATGAGCCTGTAGCCGGTTTCAGTGTCCCGGTTTACTCCCGGCGCGTCCTTCCACGCGTATCCACCGCGTACGGGCGGTTCGGCCGAAGGGGACGACGGAGGAGACGGAGGCGTTTCATTGAAGACTGGCGCTGGGGTATAATCTGCCGGCGCGGCGGTTCCTCGCACGGAAACTCCGTCGTCGCCGTATTCCGTCTTTCGGTCGCCGGGAAGTCCGGCCGGCCGCTCCTTGGGGTATTTCAGCTTGCTCGAGTTCTTGAACCTGATCGGGAGGGCGATGTCTCCCCTTCTGATCGCCTTGCCGACGCTCGGCGGCGCGACTGAACAGACGCTGAACAGGTCGTTCACTATTTTGGTCTTGAGAGCCGCCACGATCACGGGCGAAGAGCCCAGCACCCTGCCGTCCATGCCCCGGACAGTCTTCTCTTCGGCACAGATCAGGAACACCATGCCCGGATTCAACCCCTGAGCGTACCCGGCGTCGATTATGAAATCGCCGCCGCTCTGCTCGACCACGTGTATGTATTCGCCGACAAACTCCCTTTTCAGCCTCGACGCCAGGAAATACGCCGCTTCGTCCGCGAGATCGGCCATCAAGGCGGCTACCTCGTTTTCGAGCGATCCATAGCGATAATTGCGGGCGTCCACGGTTTTACTTATATATTTGCCTTTTACGCTATTGTCGCTGGTTTCGGCTCCGCTCCACACCACGCGGGATGTCCCCACTTCCACTACTCGCGCCGATATGGTGACGCTGACGCTGTGTTTCTCCGTCACCTTTCTGTGGATGACGCGGCGCTTCCGTCCTTTGGAATCTTTTTCGGTCGACTCTAACTCCCAACGATCCACATTCTCGTTGTCGATGGGAGAGACGGCGCCGATCAGCATGTAATTGACGCCGGCGATATTGCCGATCTCAACGGCGAGACGTTCGTCGACAAGCCCGGAATACTGCAGGTTTATTTCGGGACCGATTTTATCTATCAGGTTTTGGCGTTCGTACACTGC
>JAISXR010000110.1 GCA_031270375.1 Synergistaceae bacterium
AGGCGAGGAAAAGGGCATGGAAAAGGGCATGGAAAAGGGAAAATTTGAGGTTGCTCGTAAAATGCTTGCCCGCAAAATGTCTGTCAGCGATATCGTTGACATAACTGGGTTGAATGAACGGGATATACTATCAATTCAGTAGAACACTTTGTCTTGTGTCATTATCTGTCTAGCCTCAATCAATGCCTTTGTATCGACGTCTACCCAACACCAACGGGTAAAAAAATCGGCGGGCAACAGCAAAACACCGCCCGCCGTTAAAGTGATATTACAAGCGAATCGGCCATAATTACAGAAATATTTAATAAAATATTGCCATGATCAATATATATCTAAGATCAAAAATTCCCACACAATAAAACCGCGATACTCAAAAAACTGTAATCAAAACCTTCCTTGACAAATCGTCCCCGACGGAACCGCGTATATATTGGCCGGCAGCTACGACGACAAGTACAAATTCCGCGCCAGGCTGTTCGTGACCGCCGCCGCGAACCTCGCGGCCGACAATATCTATTCCATAGCGCTGCTCGGAGATGTCGGCGGCGGCGATTTTTGAGCTTTTATGCTATACCCTTTTTCCCCTGCGGGCGTCGTTGTTTGGAGATTTGGGTTTATAATACGTTCGGTTTTTGGACCGACGTTTTTAATATATTTAAGGAGGCAGTATTGATGGCAGGGAAGAAGTACATCTACGACTTCAACGAGGGAGACGCCAGCATGAAGGCGCTTCTCGGAGGCAAGGGAGCCAACCTGGCTCAGATGAGCAAGATCGGGCTTCCGGTGCCGCCGGGTTTCATCATCACGACCGACGCCTGCAAAGCTTACTGGACACAGGGACAGGGTTTGATCGACGAGATATGGCCGGATGTGCTGTCGGCGGTGGCACGCGTCGAATCGGCCTCGGGGAAGAAGCTGGGGTCTCTCGACAATCCGCTCCTCGTCTCGGTGCGTTCCGGTGCGCCGGTGTCCATGCCGGGGATGATGGACACTATACTGAACCTGGGGTTGAACGACGCTACCGTCGAAGCGCTCGCAAAGGTTTCGGGCGACGCGCGTTTCGCGTATGACAGCTACCGCAGGTTTATCCAGATGTTCTCCGGAGTGGTGCTTGATGTGAGCGCCGGAAAAGACGAGGAGGATCCGTTCGAGGAAAAGCTGTCGGCCCTGCGCAAATCCCTGGACGTCGAATTCGACCACCAGATACCTGCCGACTCCCTCAAGAAATTGATAACCGATTACAAGGAAATCGTCAAAAAAGCCGGACACGAATTCCCCTCCGACCCCGAGAAACAACTGAGGCTTGCCATCGAAGCGGTGTTCCGCAGTTGGAACACGCCGCGCGCGAATACCTACCGCGAGCTCAACAATATCTCGGCGGATCTCGGCACCGCCGTCAACATAGTCACCATGGCGTTCGGCAACCTGGGCAGCGACTGCGGGACGGGCGTGTGCTTCACCCGCGACGGCTCCACCGGGGAGAACAGGCTCTACGGTGAATACCTCATGAACGCGCAGGGCGAGGACGTGGTGGCGGGCATCAGGACGCCCAGCCCCATCGCCGAACTCGAAAACGTCATGCCCGACGTGTACAAGGAGTTCTTCAGCATAGCCAAACTGCTCGAAAATCATTACAAGGACATGCAGGACATCGAGTTCACCGTCGAGCGCGGCAAACTCTACATCCTCCAGACGCGCGACGGCAAGCGCACCGCGGCGGCGGCGGTCAAAATAGCCATGGATCTCTACCGTGAGGGTTTGATCGACGCTCGCACGGCGGTTTCCCGCGTTTCGCCCGATCAGGTCGAACAGCTCCTGCATCCCCAGATAGACCCCAAGGCCAAATACAAGGCGCTCGCCAAAGGGCTTCCCGCGTCGCCCGGCGCGGCGGTCGGCGAAGTGGTGTTCGACGCAGACGACGCCGCCGAGAAGGGCAAGACGACTCCTGTCATACTGGTGCGTCCCGAGACCACCCCGGACGACATACACGGGCTTTTCGCGGCGAAGGGCGTTCTGACGAGTCACGGTGGCATGACCAGCCACGCCGCTGTCGTCGCCCGGGGCATGGGGCGCCCCTGCGTCTCGGGCGCGGAGTCGGTCAAGATAGACCTCAAGGCCGGTAAATTCACGGTGGGCGATGTCACGATAAAGAAGGGTGACTTTATCTCGCTCGACGGCACAAAGGGCGTGGTGATAGTGGGCAAGGTTCCGCTCATCGAGCCCACCTTCTCCGACGACTTCAAAGCCCTATTGGATATGGCCGACAAGGAGTCGAAATTACAGGTCTGGGCCAACGCCGACACGCCGGAGGACGCGAAGCGAGCCTTCGATTTCGGCGCCAAGGGCGTCGGGCTCTGCCGCACGGAGCACATGTTCATGGCGGCCGACCGTCTGCCTTCAATGCAGAAGATGGTGATCGCCTCCGCCAAAGAAGCCCGCGTCGCGGCTCTTGCCAGCCTCGAACCGATGCAGAAATCCGACTTCGTGGGGATATTCGAGGCGATGGGCGGCTATCCGGTCATCATCCGCCTGCTTGACCCGCCGCTGCACGAATTTCTCCCCAATATACACGATTTGAAGAAGGAGTTGTCCGAAGTCGGCGCGGACAGCGACCGCGGCAGGGAGATAAAGGTCGAAATCGCGCGCTCCGCGGAGCTGCACGAATTCAACCCGATGCTCGGTTTCCGCGGCTGCCGTCTCGGCATCGTGTATCCGGAAATTTTCGAGATGCAGATAAGGGCGATTATCGCAGCGGCCTGCGAGGTCTCCCGCAAGGGTTTGCCGGTCAAACCGGAGATAATGATGCCGCTCGTGGGCATAAAGGAAGAGATGAGGCGTCTCGAAAAGATGGCGCGCGAGATAGCGGCCGAAGTGATGAAATCGGAGGGCGTCAAGGTCGATTACAAGGTGGGCACGATGATAGAAGTGCCGCGCGCCGCGATGGTAGCCGACGAAATCGCCGAATACGCCGAATTTTTCAGCTTCGGCACCAACGATTTGACGCAGACGACATACGGCTACTCCCGCGACGACGCCGAGAACAAGTTCCTCGGTTTCTATGTGGAGGACAAGGTTATCGATAACAACCCGTTCCATGTCCTGGACAGAGACGGCGTCGGCGGTCTGATGAAGATAGCGAAGGAAAAAGGCCGCGGCGTCCGCCCCAGTCTGAGCGTGGGCATTTGCGGCGAGCACGGCGGAAACCCGTCGAGCGTGGCCTTCTGCCACGCGATCGGCCTCGACTACGTGAGCTGTTCGCCCTTCCGCGTCCCGGTGGCGCGCCTCGCCGCCGCTCACTCCGCACTGGGCAAACTGAAGTAAATAACGTATTTTCATCAACACAGACGAACGGCACAGGCGGACCTTAAACCACAGGATCAAAATCTCGGGCGCTCCGCAGGCGCGTCGGACCTACGGGCCCCGAGATTTTGTCTGTGGTATGAGGGCGAAGCGTTTGTATTGACAACGAAAAATCATTCGAATATTATATACTGAGAATATTTCCTGAAGGAATTTAATTGCCATGAGGGCAATCGTCCGCAGAAGCGGGGGATGCCTCATGGCTTTTGTTTGTCCTTGGGGCGAAAACAAAAAATAATCTAAAATGGATGGTGATTTTCGTGCGCAAGGTGCTGTTTGTGTTGGTTTTTGCGTCGATGCTGGGCGTTGTCCCGATGTGGGGACATGAACTCATATTAAAGCCGTCTTCGTTCGAGGCGGAGAAAGGCGCTGAACTGGCGGTCGAATTGCAATCGACCCATGTTTTCATAGTGAAGGAAGAGGTCGAGGACGTCTCCAAAATCACGGCGGGCATCGTGCGCGACGGCGTCGTCGTTCCCTCGGAATTGAGGGGGAACGAACCGGAACTGCGCATAGATTTTTCCGTGAAGGTACCGGAGGGAAATTCGTCGGCGCTCATCGCGGCCAATAAAACGGGCGACGTGTGGTGCGTCACACCCGACGGCTGGAAGCCGGGCACGCGCAAAGCCGTCGAGGCGGAGGGCTTCAAGGTGACGAGGGCCTCCATGACCGACAAGTTCACAAAGGCGATAATAAATCCTTCGGCCTCGGACAACAACTTCGCGGCCGTCGTAGGGCAGGAACTCGAGGTCGTCCCCGTGACCAATCCGGCGGATGCCAAGACGGGGCAGTTTTTCAAAGTCAGGATACTCCATGACGGCCAGCCGTCGTCCACTCCCGTGTACGCGACCTACGACGGCTTCGTGACCGAATTTGAGAACACCTACGCTTACTATACGGAGTCCGACCAGGAAGGTATCGCCAATATCAAGATAACCTCACCCGGCATCTGGATAATCAGGGCGGCGGTGGACAACCTTCCCGGAGCCGAGGGCGAGTACGACGCCCGCAATCTCCGCTCCATACTGACGGTAGAGGTGAAATAGCGATGCGGGCAGTCCGCGGCCGGTCTGTTTTTCGCGCGGCTTTGGCGGTTTTTGTCATCGTGTCGGCCGCGTGCGCCGGCCGCGGAACGGCCCATGCCCACGGTGTTGGCTACAGAATTCCCGGCATGAGGGCCGTGCCCCTCGAATTTTACTACTCCACCGGAGAGGCGATGGCATATCTGGAGGCGAGGGTATTTTCGCCGTCCTCGCCGTCCGACCCCAAAAATTCGTTCCAGTCGGGGCGCACGGACGAGTTCGGGCGATATTCGTTCATACCCGATACCACGGGAAAATGGCGCGTCACGGTAAATGATCCGGAAGGTCACAGGGCGGAAGCGTCCATAGAGGTAGGGGACGACTTTTTTACGGACACCGGCGGCGTCGCGGCATCCGGGGGTTCCCCGCGCGGTGCTGAACTGATATTGCGGGCCCTTCTGGGGGTGAGCGTCATATTCAACATAGCCGCGTTCCTGATGCTGAGAAGTTCCAAAATATCGGAAAAAATCGGGGGGGCGGGCGTGTAATGCACATAAGCGAGGGATTTCTTTCGCCCCAGACGCTCGCCGCCGGATGGGCCATATCAGGCGTGGGGATAGCTTACGGCCTGAAAAAGACTGCCCCTGGCGAAATCGTGCGCACCGCGATGCTCTCGTCGGCGTTTTTTCTGGCGTCGCTCGTCAAGGTGGACATCGGCCCCGGTTCCGCGCATCTGTCGTTCATAGCGCCGATGGGAATTTTGCTCGCCTGGAGCGCGTATCCCGCCGTGTTTTCGGCGCTGCTGCTTCAAGCCGTGCTGTTTCGGTTCGGGGGGTTGGCCGTCCTCGGCGTCAATACCGCCTCGATGGGAACGGCGGCCGTACTGTCGCATATATTGTTCGGCAGGGCGTCGAGAAGCGGGAGCGCGGCATTTTCCGCGGCCGCCGCATTCGCCGCGGGTGTTTTCGGCGTCATGTGCGGGGCGGCGCTCACCGGTACGTGGCTCGTCCTGTCGGATGGCGATATGACGGCTTCAGTTGGGATCCTGCTCGCCGCGCATCTGCCCGTCGCCGTCATTGAGGGCGCGGTCACCGCGATGATGACGGTCTTTTTGCGCCGCACGTTCCCCGATGTCCTGAAACCGAGTGGATTGTCGTGATACTGAGGGATTTGAGCGGCGAAGCCGCCGCTCCCGCAGTGTCCAGGCTCGACGGGTTCGACGGCCGGGGCAGGGTTTTCTGCGCGCTCGCCGCGGCTTTCACGATATCATACATCGACAGCGCCCCGCTCCTCGCCGCGGCCAGCGCCGCGGCCGGAGCGCTCCTGATGCTCGACGGCAGGCGCGGGGCGGCGGCCATGGGGCCCTTCCTGCTAGGCATAAACAAGATGGCAATGCTCACGTGGTTTCTGTTCCCGGTCGCGTATCCAGGGCCCAGGATATGGGGATTTCTTTCGATCGACGGTATGCGGGCCGCTTTTCTTATCACGTGGAAGCTGAATATCATCTCGGTGACGGTTTTCCGCCTCGCGGTCTCGATGGGGGCGGCGAGGATAAACGACGCGCTGGCCGGGCTTCGGGTGCCGGCCAAGATGAGGGGCATACTCGTTCTGTCGTTGAGGTATATTTTCCTTCTGTCGGGCAGGATGTCGACGATGGCGCGGGCGATACGCCTCCGCGCGCCGAATCAGCGCGCGGCAGCCTCCATGCGCTCGCTCGCGTATATGGTAGGCACCACTTTGATACACTGTTCCGACAGGGCTGAACGCGCCTCGATGGCGTTCTCGCTTCGCGGCGGCCTGGACGGTTTTTCACCGTCTTCCGCAGGGGGATGGAAAATTTCGGACACTGTTTTTTGCGGCGCGGAGGCGCTCTTCATGCTGGTGCTCGTGGCCGCCGAGCGGCTGTGGATTTGACCGTTCCGATTCTGGAAGCCAAAAGCATCGTTTACAGCTATCCCGACGGGACTCCCGCCCTGAACGGGGTCTCGCTGTCTCTCGGCGCGGGCGAAAAGATCGCGCTGGTAGGGGCCAACGGTTCGGGTAAGACGACGCTGCTCTTGATCCTGTCCGGCGCTCTGGCTCCAAGGGGCGGCGAAATCCTCCTGCGAGGGGAGGACGTGTCGGGCCGCGCCTCCGCACTGAACAAAGCCGCCGGGCTGGTGTTCCAGGATCCGGACGACCAGCTTTTCATGCCGACCGTTGCGGAGGACGCCGCCTTCGGGCTGGTGTCCAAGGGCGTTCCAGCGCGGGAGGCGCGAGACGCGGCGGTCTCGTGCCTCGAATCGCTGGGCGCGCGCCGCCTTGCCGCCCGCCCGCCTCACCGCATGTCGGGAGGGGAAAAGCGGATAGCTGCGCTCGCTGGCATACTCGTAACCGAACCGGAAATCCTCATCCTGGACGAACCGACTTCCGGGCTCGACCCGGCCGCCAGACGAAACATCGTAAAGACGCTCGAAAATATGGACTCGACGATGCTGATCGGCACTCATGATCTGGACATGGCTCTCGGCCTCTGCGACAGGGTTCTGGTCATGCACGGCGGCGCGATCACCGCGAAAGGCGCGCCGAAGGAGATACTGACCGACGGCGCGCTCATGAGGAAAAACGGACTGGATTTGCCTCTCAGATATTCGGAATCTGAAAATCTTTGATTTCTTTGCTGTGTTCCTGAAGAAAGCGCGCTATCTCTGGTTTTTGAAACTTCCCTTCCGCTATGTACCTGACAAAGCGCTCCAACCCGTCCGGGTCAGTCTCTATCTCTATCCCGTGCATGCCGAGAAAATAAAGGCACACGGCAAGGCCCGTCCGTTTATTGCCGTCAATGAACGGATGGTTCTGAACGATATGGAACAAATATGCGGCGGCCATCTCGAATGGAAACTTGTGAAGATACTCCCCGCCGAAACCGGACATGGGTACAGCCAGCGCGGATTCGAGAAGTCCGATATCCCTAACGCCGTGGATGCCGCCGTAAAGCTCGATTTGCTCGATGTGAAAGTCGAGAACGTCAGAAATATCAAAGAAAAGCGGCATTCAATCCGCCAGTTGCCTGAACGTGCTCTCGTATTTTTGGTTCACGGAAGCGCGAACACGGTTCAGTTTTTCCAGACGCTCAACGTCACGGATTGGAGTGATGCTGAGGGATTTGCCGTCCGTCGTTACCGAGAGCGGTGTGTCCGGTTCTATGTCCAGCAGTTCAAGAACGGGCTTGTCCAGTATCAAAGCCAGACTGTTGCCGTGTTTCGTCAGGGTTTTAATCAACGTTTCCCGCCTCCTTGTACATCGTAAGAACAATGTGTCATCAATGTGCTCTGTATCAATCATGAAATTCAGCTGAAAAAACGCCTCAACACGCCTCAGAAAGGCTACGCCGAAGATTCTGTTGATTCATATCACCGTTTCCGTCATAAAAAGGATGATTCGTTCGATACTTTCACTGCCGTCCGAGACGGTCGAGTGGATGTGCACGTCGGTTTTCACGATATGATCTCCCCATCGGAAATATTGAAAACCTTGTCGCACACGCCTTCCATAAACTCGATATCGTGAAAGATTCCGATCATGCTGGTGCTCTTGTCCTTGAGTTTTTGGAGCATATCCCTGACGAGGATTTTCGTTTTGCTGTCGAGGGATGCCGTGGGCTCGTCCAGCATGAGCAGGCGCGGTTTTTTGACCATCGCGTGGGCGAGGTTCAACCTGAGCCGCTCTCCGCCCGAAAAAGTGGCCGGGTATATGTCCCACAGGTTTTCCGGCAACCGGAAGTATATAAGCATCTCTCTCGCGTCGGTTTCCGCGTTCCCGGCATCTATTCCTATGCCGGTCAGGGCGTTTATCACGTGCTCAATGGCCGTCGTCCGCGGCATGACGTTCAAAAACTGCGACACATAGCCGATTTCGTGGCGGCGCAGATATAGAATTTCCCGCTCGGAAGCCGCGGCAAGGTCAATCTTGCCGAACGCCTCACTATCGTAGATTATATCACCTTTCGTGGGCAGGTAACCACGGTTGATGCATTTCAATATCGTAGATTTGCCGGCGCCGGAGATTCCGGCGATGCCGATAAATTCTCCGTGTTCGAGCGCCAGACTGATGTTCCGGCAGGATTTTATCTCGCGTCCCGGATTATGCAGGTAGAAGTTTTTGGCGAGATTAGTGACGCGTAAAATTTCCATATCTCCTTACCTCCGGTATTCGACGCGCGCAGTCGGATTGCCGTCCACAAACACATGGGTGATGACCGGATAGCCGTCCAGCATATCCACGATCAGCAAATCCGCTTTTTTCCCGGGCTCCAGCGAGCCGTAATCTTTGTCCGTCCTCATGGCTTTAGCCGGGTTCAGCGTTGCCTTGTTCACCATCCGCGGCAGCGGCACCCCGTATTTATCATGCATGTGAAATATGCTGTGTAAAATCGCGGCCGGGTAATAATCCGAGCAGATGATATCGGCCGAACCCTCCAGCACGGCTTCCGACGCCGACAAATTGCCCGCGTGGGAACCGCCTCTCAAAATGTTCGCCGAACCCACGACAGTGTAAAAACCGTGCGATTTCGCGGATTTTGCGGCATCGAGCGTGACTGGGAACTCGCTGACATCCACTCCGATGTTTTTGTTCAGCGCGAGCTTTTTTTCCGTGTCGTCGTCATGCGAGGCCACAGCGATCCCTTTTGCGTGCGCCAGCGCCGCTAGTTCTTTGAGCTGTCCGAAAGACAGGGTATTTTTGTTTTTGTGATAATCTAAAACTCCGTCAAAGCCGAGAGTCTCGATTTCCTTGCCTTTATACCCGGAAATGGTGTCGTGATATATCGCCATATCTTTGTATTGTCCCTGGCCGGGCGTGTGATCCATGAACGATATCATGTGCGCCTTCCCCTGACCGATCATGTCGCTAACAATGTCGAACGCTTCCAGATTGTCGATCTCAATGCGCAGGTGGAGCCTGTGATGAATCAAGTGATTGCGCGAATAAATATCCGATATCAAATCGGCTATTTTTTGCACATTTTCTTTCAGGTTCAACGGGCATTTTCCAAAAAACTCGTCCTTGTACAGGGATAAAGAATGGTACATGGTGGTGATCCCCGCGCTGAGCAAATCGCGCTCGCATACCTTCAGCGCGAATTCGAAATCCATCTGGGATGTGGGGCGCGGCTGTATATACTGTTCGATTTTATCCGAGTGAATATCGATCAGCCCCGGCATGACATAACATCCGCGGGCGTCGGTAATCGTCCCGGCATCGTCTGTGCCGTCCCGGAACGCAAAAATCCTGTCGCGCTCCAAAAGCAGTGTTTTCCCTTCGATTACCTCGCCGGGCGTCACTATTTTTCCGTTTTCTATCGCGATCAACGTATTTTCCCCTTAAATGAGCGAATGCACGAGCTGCTGCGTGTAGGCATGTCGCGGGTCCTCGAGTATCTGATCCGTCAGCCCGCTCTCCACTATTTTCCCATCCAGCATGACGACCGTTCTGTCGGCGAGCATTCGGACAACCGCGAGGTCGTGGGACACGAGCAGGATGGATATGCCGTACATTGATTTGATTTTTCGTATCAGATTGAGCACCTTTGCCTGCACGGACAGGTCGAGGCCCGTTGTCACTTCGTCGAGCAGCAGCAGCGCGGGGTTATTGGCGAGGGCTTTTGAAATCTGAACGCGCTGCTGCATGCCGCCGGAAAAATTTTTTGGGGCCTCGCTCATGCGCGAGGTCATTATCTCCACGGAGGTTAAAAGTCCGGCGGCGCGTGCGGTCATCTGGCCCGCGTTCCTGCTTCCCGCCGCGATGATCTTTTCCGCGATGTTGGACGCGGCGGAATAATCCATACGCAGCCCCGTGACCGGATTCTGATAGACCATGCCCATGATGCTGTTTTTAATCATGCGCTGCTCGGCGGCGCTCGCGTCCCATATGTTTTTCCGCCCCTCTTTGTAATCGCGCAGTACGGCGCTGCCGGCGGTCGGGACAAAGTCGAAATACAGCGACCTCATCAGCGTCGTTTTCCCAGAACCGCTCTCTCCCACGATGCCCAGCACTTCGTCGGGATAAACGTCAATGGAGATATCGTTCACCGCCCAAACGGTTTTACAGACCGCGCAGCGGTTTTTTTCCAGTTTTTCCAGATGCTCCCGACACGCGGGGCAGCCATCGCCGTAACGGACGACCAGGTTTCTGACCGACAGCACCGGCGTCTCTTCAAGAAACACGGCTTCTCGCCTCATGACAATACGAGGTATCGGAGCATTGATAGACTTTTTCGCCGGTCTCGGCGTCGAATATTTCGTCGAGGAACGTGTTTTCACTGCCGCACAAGCGGCAGCGTCTGCCTGCGAAACTTTCCCGCTCGAAGGGCACGTCGTCGAAGGCGAGGGGGACGACCCTGGTATGCGGAGGGATAGCGTAAATTTTTTTTTCGCGTCCCGCGCCGAACAGATAAAGACATTCCGCCCCGTGCAGTTTGGGATTGTCGAACTTGGGAATGGGGCTTGGGTTCATCATATACCGCCCCTCGGCCACGCAAGGGTATTCGGACGCGACGGTCACTTTTTTATATTTTATGAGGCTCTCGTAAAGCTGAAGCCACATCGGGGCGTAGTCGCACTCCGCGTGCATTTTTTTCGTGACTTCCTCACGCGCCTCGACAACGCGCAGCGGTTCGGGAATGGGAACCTGCAACACCAGAATCTGACGGTTCGACAAGGGTATTTCCGGTATTCTGTGCCTTGTTTGTATCAATGTCGCTTCCCCGGTATCGGTTGTGGTTCTGACGTCGGTGCAAAGCCCGATAAATTTTTTGATGCTGACGGCGTTAACGCTCTCGTCACTGCCCTGGTCGATGACTTTGAGAACGTCGTCGGGCCCTATCAGCGAAAGCGTCAGTTGAATGCCTCCGGTGCCCCAGCCTCGGCCGATGGGAAGTTCGCGAGAACCGAAAGGCACCTGGTATCCCGGTATCGCGACCGCTTTGAGCGCGGCACGGCGGATTTCCCTCTTGGAACCTTCGTCAAGAAAGGCGAAATTATAATTTTTGTTCATCGTCCGCAACCCTCGTCTTTCTCACCGAATCCAGCTTCGACTGGAATGTGACGTAATGCGGCAGCTTCAGATGGGAGATAAATCCGTTCATCTCCAGACTGTCGCCGTGCGTCAGCACAAATTCCTCGTCCTGTGCCGGGTATGGGCCGCCGTTGTTCAATTCCCGGTCAATGACGGCTATGGAGATCGCTTTGTTCTCGTTTCTGCCGAACACCGCGCCGTAGCCGACCGCCAGCTTCAGCCGGTCTTTGTCATCCGCCGCGTTGAAACACTCCACCTCGGTAATCAGGATTTCGCCGATGTAGATGCTTTCGTCCCCGTCCGGCGGATAAGGGACATAAAGTTCAACATAACCGCAGCGCAGCTCGCCCACCGTCGGATGCACCTGCCCGAAGCCGCGCAGCGCGGAGTACGCGAGGCCGGAAACAAAGCCGGTGTCCGCGCGGGAAAGTGTTTGCAGGCGCGCGCTTCTGCCGGCCGGAAATTCGAGCATGTTCACGGTTATGTCGTCAGGTTTTCGGTTGTCCTCGTCAAAGCCCTCGATAAGCCCTTCTCTTTTGAGTTCGCCGGACAGACGCGGGCATGGCACGACTTCCTCCGGCGCTTGCGCCGCGAGAACGGCCAACATTCTCCGCCGTAGTTCGGTCGGGCTTTCCCTCTCCAAATCAAAATTGATCAGCCTGTGGGTGTAGTCGTAAGTCGCTCCGAGAATCTGTCCGCCCTTTATATCCTTAAAAGCCGCGGATACGCGCCGCACGACACGCATCGCCTCGGTATCGACCGTATCGGTGTAATAATTTCTCGTGAGTGTGGAACGGTAGGCCCGCAGCAAAAAAACCGCTTCTTCCAACGATCCTTCGCACTGTTTGAGCGCGAGGGCGGCATATGTCTTTGCGTATAACCCGGCTTCGCTCATCACCCGATCCACGAGCAGCGACAGTTTGTTTTCGATAGCTTCGACCGTGACACCTTTATCCGTGCCGCTTCTGTAAAAACCGAGCAGCCGGATGCTCTCATCTATGGCCTCGCTGCCCCCTGATACCGCGACATATGACATTTATTACGCCTCTGTCCGCGTCAGGCGCGGAACGGCGAACATTTCGCCATTGTCCGAGAGGAATAACAGGTCGATCCCCCGCGGATATTCGTAATGCTGCGCGTCACGCAGCATTACGGCGTATTTGACCATCTGTGTCGCGCGAACCGCGGTGTGACCGTCTATGCCCGGTCCGGACAGTTTCATGCGGCCGGCGGGGCCGTCTTCGTTTCGGATTACCACGGTCGCGCTTTTATGCGGGTCGGCGAGGGTGCCGCATTTTATTTTTTCTATCGCGTTTTCGAGATCGTCGGGATAACTGACAAAAACAAAATCCGCCGATTCGATTTCATCTTTTCTCGCGAGGGTCAAGGACGCGATTTCGTCGGACAGCGCGTCGTTCTCACAGGTATTGAAACTGACCTCGTTGTCGAGCAGCGTCATCGCCACAGCCAGAAAAGCGGGATGGCTGCCGGACAATTTTGCCGCGTATTCACTCATATCGACGACCCTCGCGGGATTCGACACGGCTTCGAGGATGAGCCGGAATACCTTCTGACTGTCGAATACCGCGTCGAAGCTATGCTTTTTTGAAAGCGCCGAGATCATCGGGCGTCTCCTGATCCATGGATTCGAAGCTGACCATCGTCTTTAAGTGCATGGCATTTTCCCGCATCACCCTGTCGTTTTGTCCCTTTTCAAGCGCGAGCAGCATTTCCGCGCCGGTGAAAACGCCTTTATTGACCGCCGCGTCGATGATGGCCATATCGAGGGTTTTTTCGGCGTCGTCGCCCATCGCGACAGCGACGCCCCGCACGCCGTCAATTTCCACAACCGCCTCGCTGACGATGACTTCCCCGATGTAAAACAGGCTCTGCCTGACAGGCTCGCGCATTTTGATCATGGCCAAAGTTTTTCCCGGTTCTTTCACGATGACCGGGCTGTGTATTTTTCGTATATCGGCGGCCATGGCCGCGACATCTTTTCTGTCCGCTTTCGCCAGTATTTTGGTCAGCCGTTTTTTTTCCATATTTTTCATATCATCTGATTCTCGCTTTGATCTTCGTCGCGGCAAATTCCAGTAAAATCACCGCGGCGACGACGATATATGTGATAAACCCCAGTTCCCGCAGGTCGAAGTAGTGGCTGCCGGCCATGTACAGGTCGAAACCGATGCCGCCCGCTCCGGCGGCCGCACCTATCGCGATCGCGTTTGTAAAGTTGATCTCGAGCCGAAGGAATGTCCACGCTGTCATATGACTCAGCGATGACGGAACGACAGCTTGAAAGACGATCTGCCAGAAACCCGCGCCGCAGGCTTTCAGCGCTTCTATCACGCCATCGTCCATCTCCTCGATGGATTCGGCGTATGCCTTGATCAGATAACCGGCGCTGTGGAAGGTGAGGCCGACGACGGCGGCGACGCTCCCCAAACCGGCCGCTACCGTGAAAATGAGAACCCACAAAATCGTCGGCACGGCCCTGATAAAAGCGACGAAACCCTTTATAACATTCGCGGTTGCGGAATTCGCGATGTTCTTCGCGCACAAAAGGGCGCCGAAAAAGGCGATGACAGCTCCGAAAATCGTGGAGAGCACGCCGAGAGAAAATGTCATCATCAACGCGTTCGCCGCGCCGGACAGCGTGTTGTATTTCAGGCGCGGACGGCAGAACAGCGCTTTGGCGTTGTTGATGGTGCTGGAAACCGCCTTCGCGATGTCGATGTTTTTGTAGTCGAACGTTAAAAAACCGTACGCGGTAAGCCCGAGCAGGATTATGACCGTGAGATTTATGGCGATTCTGCTTTTGGACATCACCGCCGTTTTGATTTTGCCTCCGCGGGATTTCCGCATATATTTGTACAAGTTGATGGAAACGGGCGCCTGGTTTGCGATGAAAAGTCTGTTCATTACATGATCACCTTCCTGATCTGATTGGATATTGTTTCGATAGCGATGACCAGTATCACGATCGAAATGACGACCATGCTCGCCGAACCGTAGTCCATCCGCTTGTAATACAGGTCAAACATCGCTCCTATGCCTGTTGCCGTGAGCACTCCGATCAGGGTGGAATTTCTGATGTTGGTCTCTATCATATATAAGACCCATGAAACTATCTCCGGCATGGAGAACGGGATGATGCCCTGAAATACCGTCTGCAAGTAAGTCGCGCCGGTGGCGTACAGCGCTTCGACGCAGTCCTGGCACACTTCATCAATCGTCTCTATGAATGTGCGGGTCAGCATCCCGAAAGTGGCGAAAAACAGCGCGAAAAATCCGGTCAGGATATTTTGCCCGAACGAAAAAAGCAGGAGCATCGCCCAAACCACATCCGGCACGTTTCTGAAGAACGCGGCGACAATTCTGACCGTTCTCGCGATCCAAGGTTTGATTTTAGTGGTTCTCGTGCCGAGCAGACTGAAGAAAAAAGCGCAAATACCGGCACATACCGTGACTGCCACCGACACGAGCGCCGTTTCCGTCAATTTTTTTAAGATATTGGGCAGCCGCGACAGGGCCTTTGCGTCCGGAACTAAATTTTTGGCGATCCATGCAATTGCCAAAGGTATTGATTCGAAGCCGCCGATTGTGTCATAATCGGTCACAGCGGAAGAAATTGAAAAAATAGCCAGCGTTCCCAGAAAAACCAGTGTAAATGTCCGTTTTCTTTTGACAAATATGGACGTTTGATTTTGGGGTTTTGGGATTATATCCGTATGCTCACTTGACATCTGTGATTAACTCACCTTCGTTAGATTGATAAATTTCGTGAATTTTGGATTTGGTCAATTGGTCGGGCGGGCCGTCATAAACGATCCGGCCCAATGTAAGACCGATGATCCGCCTGGAATATTTCATCGCGACGTCGACTTGATGCAGGTTGAAGATGCAGGTTATATTCATGTCTTTATTGATTGTGCTCAGATGATCCATAATGACCTTCGACGAACTGGGATCGAGGGACGCGATCGGTTCGTCGCATAAAATAAGTCTCGGTTCCTGCATGAGAGACCGGCCGATGCCGACGCGCTGTTTCTGCCCGCCCGACAATTCGTCACAGCGTTTATACGCCTGCTCGGTGAGGCCCAGTTTCGATAAAATTTTAAACGCGTTTTCCTTTTCCTGCTCCGAATAATATCCTACGGCGCCGAGGACGGACGACTTATGCCCCAATCGCCCGTGCAACACATTTTCGATCACGCTGAGCCTGTCTACGAGATTGTAATGTTGAAAGATCATGCCGATTTTTTTACGAACCTGACGGATTTCTTTCTTGCCGGCTCGGTTGATGTCATGTCCGTCAAAAAATATTTCACCCTGCGTCGCATCGACAAGCCGGTTGATGCAACGCAGGATAGTTGATTTGCCGGATCCGGACGGTCCGATGATGGACACAAATTCGCCCTCGTCCACCGAAAATGATACGTCGGTCAGCGCATGTGTCATTTTGTCGTATGTTTTGCTCACATTTTGGAAAACTAAAATGGACATGCGCTCACTCTGTTTCCTCTTATATTTCTAACGATAAGGATCGTACCAAGAATCATCCACCCGGACATAACCTTTGCTGGATGAGGTTTTATACAGTCCGACGGCGCCTTCTACACTCGCGTCGAAGAACAGTATCTTGTTATTAGCGACTTCATTCGACGTAAACAGGGAGCAAATGGCTTCTATTTCGGCATCGCTCAAATTCTTGGGGTTATAAACGTTCGGGCCGTTGAAAACGGGCGTGCATGAGATAATTACAAATTCTTTCCCCGTGTGTTGGTCGAACGGAGCGTCGGCGCCCTTCTTGACTACATATACGGCGCCTACCGTGTTTTCCTGACCGGATTTAAGCTCGATGTAAGCCAGAAGATCAACGTCGTCGAAAGCCGCGACATCGACATTGCCGCTGACCAGATTGACCGCGGAACCTTGGTGCGAGCCGCCGAAAAACACTTCCTGGAAGAATTTTCCATCGGGAAGCAGATCGTCCTCGCTCAGCTTGTCGCCCGCGAAGTGCGAGATAATCGCCGCGGTGGGCACTCTGAAGCCTGACGTTGAACTGTTGGAAACGAAGGACATCTTTTTGCCCTTTATATTGTCGATGGCATAAGTGCCGCCGCTCTTGTATTTGTCTGCGTCTCCCATGTTCACGCAAATCCAGGAAAAATATTTCGCTTCGTCGAGCTTGCCGTTTTTGTCGCCGTTGACAAACATGACGTTGACCCGCGGGTTTCTGTTTTTCGCCTCGATATATCCGACCGCGCCCATTGCCATGGCGATATCCGCGGCGCCGCTCGCGATCGACTCAATGGCTATTGTATAATCGGTCGTCAGTTTGTGCTCGACCTTCCTGCCTGTGGCCTGCTCGATGAGCCTGCCGACTTCCGCGCGTATGTCACTGTGGGTGTTTGACGATTCGTTGGGATACCAGACGACATTGATCGGCCCGGTATTTGCCGCGAAACCGCTGCCGGCCATTCCTATTGCCATGATGGCGACGAGCAGAACCGTTGAGGCTGTTTTGAGGATATTGCGTTTTTGCATGATTCTCACCTTCCCAATTTTTATTTGCCGGCATTTTATTGCCGTGGGAAAAGTGTAAGTTTTATATGTAACAAACAATTCAATATTTTGTATCTTTTGTGTAAAATCGCTGCTTGACGACATTTTACAGGAGTTACGCAGGGGCGAACCTATGCGCGTTTACCGGCCCCGTTGTTTCCGTGCGCAAATTCGATTGACGGGGCAGATGGAGCGCGCGGGCAGACACGCACAAACAGATTATCGAAGGCATTTGTAGTTTCAAAAACCGGTTGATTTTTTCGCGGACAGACGTAAAATTTAGCAAACAGTTTTGTGCGTGAGAAGTGGGTTGTATGTCCGCGGCGCGCGTCAGGAGGATTGATCGGGATGAGCAGGGCTTTCGTAAAAGAGACCGACGAGGAATTGGTCTCTTATCGCGAGGATTCTTCGTACGATAAAAAAACCCTCGAATGGCTGAAGATTCAGGAAAAGAAACTCGACTTCCTGAAAAACGACCCCAAAGCCCTCGCAATCGAACCCGCAAAGCGCGAGCGCTGGACGCGTGAGATCGAGGAAGCGCTGGTGAACATGAAGGCCGCGCATGAGGAGCGGAAATGACCGCGACGCGCGTTTCGAGCCGATAAAAAACCGATTAAAAAAACGCCCCAAAGGGGCGTTTTTTTTAATCGGTTTTTTATCGCGTTTACAGTTTCTGGTTGAATTCGACGCGCTCGCCGTTGACACCTTCTATCGTGAAGAATCTCACGCCATCCCAGAATTTGAGGAAATTGACCTCTTTGTCGAGCATCTTGTAACCCTTGGCGCCGGCTTCTTTGAACACGTCGTCGACGTCGGTGACGTCGAGCGCGATGTGGGCTATCGCGCCCGTGGAACCTACGGCGTCGCCGGTGTAAGTCTCGATCACGAGGTTGTTGAATTGCAAAAACGCCACGTCGCCGTCGCCGAGCTTGGTCTGCATGATATTCTTGAAACCCAGGCTCTCGTAAAAATCAAGCGTTCCTTTGAAATCTTTGGTCGGTATACCTATGTGCTGCAGTCCCGTGATGTAATCCTTGATCATTGTCCTTCTCCCCCTGTTTTTATATGGTGTCGTACTCGACGATCGGCTCGTCTTTTTCCACTATCCAGAGGCGCATCCCCGGCTTGATGCTTTTCGACAGCTCAACGATGTCCTTGTTGTGCATCCTTATGCAACCGTGCGTCACGGCATTCCCTATGGATTTCGGCGAATTGGTGCCGTGCAGCGCTATCTCCCACGGGTTGTAAAACGAGACGAGTTTCGACCCATAAGCACCCTTCTGCGGTTCGCCGGGTTCGCCGAACCACTTTGGGTCGTACACGATCTGAGTGGCGTCCTGAATGACGCGCCATATTGTGAAAACTCCGGCCGGAGTTATGAGGTCGGTTCGCGATTTCTTGACTCCCTTTCCGCGGCCTACCGCCACCGGATAACTTTTTATAACCTCATCGCCCCCGCGTCTCAAAGTCAGTTTACGGCTGGCTTTGTCTATTTTTATCCACAGCTCGTTCTGCTTTGGCGAGTAGTTCTGAGGGATCTTCGCGGCCCACGCCCCGCGCGTCTCCCCCAACCAAAAAGTCAAAACCGCCATCAAGACGAGAACGATACACAATCTTGCGTGATTGGCGAAAAATTTGGATGACATGACGATATAAAACCTCCAGGCAGTTTATGTAATATTATACGTCTTTTTCCAGAATGACGATTAAAACATAGCGGTAATCCTCGCCGCTTTCGTTGCTTCTATTATGGAATGTTTTGTATTGCTTCATATAATTGCCTCCCTATGTTTTCGAAATCATTTTATCATAAAAACGCCCCATCAAATACATTCGGGTGGAGCGTAGATATAAAACAACATAAATGGTTATAAACTTATCGTCTTACTTACCGTTATCCAAACCCGCCACAATCTCCGCGATTTTATCCGGCGACGGCAACAGCGACTTTATATTCTCCGGCAGCGTGTCGTAATAGGAGTAGGTCGCCACGCCGATGGGCTTATTGGCTGATTTGAGCGTGTATTCTACCCTTGTGCGGTTCTTGCTCTTGCAGATAATGATGCCGATTGACGGATTTTCGTCCGGCAGTTTCAGCGTTTCATCGAGTGCGGTCAGATAGAATTGCATTTTACCGGCAAATTCCGGTATGAACTCCCCGATTTTAAGGTCAATCGCGATCAGACAGCGCAAGCGGCGATGGTATAGGAGTAAATCGATATAATAATCGTCGTCCGTGACCTCAAGATGAAACTGATTTCCTATAAAGCTGAAATCTCCGCCCATCTCGGACAAGAACGCCCGAATGTTGTTGATGATACCCGCTTCGAGTTCAGCTTCACTATGCTCGATCCCCATCTCAATAAAGTCAAAATTGTAATCGTCCTTTACGGCAAGCTTTGCTTGCAAACGGTACTTTTCGGGAACCGTTTCATCGAAATTCGTTTGATTGGCGATGTACTTTTCAAACGCTCTGTTTTCGATATTGTTGATCAGCACATCCTTTGTCCAACCGTAACGCTTCGTCATTTTGATATAGAATTCGCGGTCGAGGGGGTCTTTACATTTTTGCATTATGACTATGTTTTTTGTCCAGCTTATCTCTGCCACCAATGGCGGCATATTGAGTTTGCCCAAAACTCGCGCCGCTGGTGCGATATCTGAAACTTCATTCTCCGCAACCGACGCTTGCGGTTTTGCTTGTCCCGCATATTCAAGGTAAAAATTGCGCATACGCCAAAGATTGCTTGCCGAAAATCCATTAACGCCGGGAAACTCTTTTTGAAGCTCTTTCGATAAAACTTCGACGATAGATTTTCCCCAGCATGTTTCATTTTGCTGACGGGTAATCTCCTCGCCTATTTCCCAATAAAGTTGCATCAATTCCGCGTTGACGCGCTTCATCGCCTCGTACTGACGACGATGGACAAGTTCCTTGATCTCCTTGATTAAAGAGCCGTATTCGGCCAGTCCATTTTCCATTATCACGCACTCCCCCGGATATCGGCGATTATTTCCGCAATCTCGCGGCGCAAGAGGTTTTCACTCTCCGGCAAATCTATCCGTCCGCGAGCGTACATTGTCATCTTTATTGGCTCACGCCGCTGCCCCGCTCCATTTCAGAAGTATATCATCTCGACCGTGACAAGTATGTGATAATATAAGAGAACTTTATTTTTATGGGGGAATCATTGTCTATGGAAACAATAAAAGCTCCTAGGGGGACGAGGGATGTCCTGGGCGGTGAGTCGTGGAAATGGGCGCGCGTGATGGACGTCACCGCGAGCACGGCGGATGATTTCGGATTCAGGGAAATCATGTTGCCGATATTCGAGCATACGGAACTCTTCAGCCGCGGGATAGGCGACACTACCGACGTCGTCGAGAAAGAGATGTACACTTTCACCGACAGGGGAGGACGGAGCGTGACATTGCGCCCGGAACTCACCGCGTCCATCATGCGCTCCTACCTCGAACACGACATGCGCCGCGGCCCTCAGCCGGTCAAACTCTGGGGCTGGGGCCCCATGTTCCGCTACGAGCGCCCGCAAAAGGGCCGTTACCGCCAATTTGCGCAGATAGATTTCGAGACGCTGGGCGTGCCCGGCCCGATGGCCGACATCGAGATAATAGACCTGTCGATGGAGATATACCGCAGACTGGGATTGTCGAACCTTCAAGTCGTACTGAACTCCGTGGGCTGCCCGAAATGCAGGCCGGCCTACCGCGAGGTTTTGAAAAAATATTTCGCGTCCGGCTTCGACTCCCTGTGCGATACCTGCAAATCGCGCTTCGACAGAAACCCTCTCAGGATACTCGACTGCAAAAATGACGCGTGCCGGCAGATCACCGAATCCGCCCCGGCCGTGACGGATTCTCTCTGCGACGAATGCGGCGCTCATTTCAAGGCCGTCATGAGAGGTCTCGAAAATCTCGGCGCGGACATCAAACTCGACAACAGGCTGGTGCGCGGGCTCGACTACTACACCAAGACCGCATACGAGATACTGTCGGGCGACCTGGGCGCGCAGAACGCCGTGTGCGGAGGCGGGCGCTACGACAACCTGGCCGAGTCGATCGGCGGCCCGCACGTCCCCGGCGTCGGTTTCGCGTCCGGCATAGAGCGGATAGTCATCACGATGGAGGCGCAGGGCGCTTACATGGGCAAAGAGCCCGCGCCTTTTATTTACGTTGTGACATCGGGAGGGGGAGCGGAGAACGAGGCCGTGTCGCTGGCTCACGACCTGCGCTCGCGCGGCGTGTCCGCCGATCTCGATTTCATGGGGCGTTCGATGAAGGCGCAGATGAAAACCGCGTCGCAGGCAAACGCCAGATTCGTCTGCATACTCGGAGAGGACGAAATTTCCGCCGGCACTGTCACCGTCAAGGACATGAGCGCCGGGACGCAGGAGACCGCGCCGCGCGCCGCCGCTATTGAGAAAATCGAAAAAAACGTGTCACGGAAGGAGGAACTCAGATGATATCAGGAACGTTCACGGACGAGTGGAAAAGAACCGTCAAATGCGGCGAACCTCGAATGAGCGACGCGGGCAGGGAGGTCGTATTGAACGGCTGGCTCCGCGCGAGACGCGACCTCGGAGGCATCATCTTCATCGAGCTGTGGGATTATACGGGAGTGTGTCAGATAGTGTTCAACCCCGAGACGACGCCCGAAGCGCACGCGCGGGCAAAAGACCTTCGGAGTGAGTATGTGCTCGCCGTGCGCGGCACGCTGCGCAAGCGTCCCGAAGGGACGGAGAACGCGAATCTGGCCACCGGCGAGGTGGAACTGGCCGTCCGCGATTTCGTCCTGCTCTCCCCAAGCGCCCTGCCCCCGTTCGACCCCGACGGAGCGGACGGCGTGAACGAGGACTTGAGGATGAAATACCGCTATATCGACCTGCGCCGCGAGGGGATGCAAAAGAACCTGCGCGTCCGTCACAGGGTGCTCAAATACACGCGCGATTACTTCGACCAAAACGGTTTCCTCGAAGTGGAGACGCCGATATTCACGAAATCGACGCCCGAGGGCGCGCGCGATTACCTCGTCCCGAGCCGCGTAAACCCGGGGGATTTTTACGCGCTTCCGCAGTCGCCGCAGATATACAAGCAAATTTTGATGGTGAGCGGCTGCGATAAATACATGCAGATAGCCAGATGTTTCCGCGACGAGGATCTCCGTGCCGACAGGCAGCCCGAATTCACCCAGGTGGACGTCGAGATGAGTTTCGTGACCGAGGACGATATCATGTCGCTCATCGAACCCTATCTCGCCGGGCTGTTCAAGGAGACAGCCGGCGCCGGCATAGCGCTCCCCATTCCCCGCCTCACGTGGAAGGAGGCGATGGAGCGCTGCGGCAGCGACAAGCCCGACTTGCGGATTGACATGGAGATAATCGACCTATCGGACGTCTTCAGGGAGGGCGAAAATCCGTTCGCGGGGACGATAGCCGCGGGAGGCGCTGTGAAGGGGCTTCTTCTGCCCGGAGGGGGCTCGCTGTCGCGCAGGGAGTTGGGCGAGTGGGAGAACAGGGCCAAGGAGCTGGGCGCGGCCGGCATGGCCAATTTCCAGATGAAGGACGGAGCCTTGAAGGGCCCTCTCGTGAAATTTTTGAGCGAGGACGCGCTGCGGGCGCTCGCCGAAAAATCCGGCATAACGCAGCGGGATGTCCTGTTCGTCATGAGCGATAAAAAATGGAC
>JAISXR010000115.1 GCA_031270375.1 Synergistaceae bacterium
AACAGAAGCAATACACCTACCGCTATCTTCGTCCACCACGACGACAGCGAGCCGTTGAAAGATATGAATTTCAGGATCACGCTGTATATCATTATACCGAAAAGCGAGCCTATTGGGTATCCCACGCCGCCGGTCAGAAGCGTGCCGCCGATCACGACCGACGATATGACGTCCATCTCCATGCCGTACAGGTGCCTCCCGTAGCCCGAGAACATGTAAAGAGCGAAGAGTATCCCGGAGATCGCGGAGCAGAATCCATTGAACATGTATATTCCTACCTGTATTCGCGATGTCGGAAGCCCCATCAGTATCGCCGACTGTCTGTTGCCTCCGAAGGCATATATGCCGCGTCCGAATTTTGTGTTCCTCATGATGATTATCCCGGCTATGAGCATTACGGCGTAAATGATGACGCTCAAATTTATATAGGAGTTTTGCGGCATTTTTATCTTCCACTTGCCGAGTTCGCGCAATAAAGGGTCTTTTATGGTAATTGATTGTATGCTGATTATGAAACATAGCCCGCGCGCCAGGAACATTCCTATCAGCGTCGATATAAAAGGAGGCACGCTGAATTTATCGATAAGGAATCCCATCAAAAAACCCAGAACCGTTCCCACCAAAAGCACGAGGAAAAGAACCAGCACCGGGTTCATCCCCAGTTCCGCCGTACAATACGCGATGAGCATAGTGGAGAGCGCCGCCACTGAACCAACCGAAAGATCAATGCCCCCGGAGACTATTACGAGAGTCATACCGACCGCCGACACGCCCAGATACGCGTTGTCGGTGAATATACTGGTGAACGTGCGCAGACGGAGAAAACCCCTGTCTCCGTAGAGCGCCCCCCCAATCGCGTACGCGACAAAAAACAGCAGTATTGCCGCTAACGCCGGGATAAATTTCAGGTCGATGGCAAATCTATTTTTTTTCATGATCTCTCACGCTCCCATCGCCGAACCGCGGACCGCGCGGCTCTTGGATGAAGCGCGCCACGCTTTGAAGAACGGTGACTGAATGAGGACGACAATAACAACCACAAACGCTTTTACGACTAGCGCGCTCTCTGGCGCCACCTCAAAAGCGTAGATGGATTTGGTGAGCGCCATTATGATGAGCGAACCTATAACGCTGCCCCCAAGGTAGAATCTACCGCCTGTCATCGAGGTGCCTCCAAGCACTGTGGCGAGTATGGCGTCGAGTTCATAGTTGAGTCCCGCATTAGTCGCGTCGGCGCACATTATGCCGGACGCGTATATCAGTCCGGAGATCCCCGCGCATAATCCAGAGATCGCATAGACTATCATGATGACGAGAGTTGAGTTTATCCCGGAGTATCTTGCGGCCGACGCGTTCACGCCCACGGCTTCGACGAAGAGACCGAACGCCGTTCGCCGCGTGAAGAACCACACGACAAGGAAGACCCCGCCCGCGATGAAAATAGGGACTGGCAGCAACAGAAACCACCCCTGCCCAATCACGGAATATGGGACGTAACTTGTCGTAAGATTGCGCGCTCCGGTGATGAGCTGCGCTATTCCGCGGCCGGCCGTCATGAATATCAGGGTCGCGACTATGGGCTGTATTCCGAGTTTAGCGACCAAAAAACCGTTCCACAGGCCGCACAAGGAGGTCACGCCAAGCGTTACCAATATTACAAAGGCGAGAGGCATTGCGGTTTCGGCGTTTAACACCGTGGAGTCTCCCCTTATCAAGGAGACGGAGATCGCCCCGGCGAGCGCCAGAAGCGCGCCGCAGGAGAGGTCTGTGCCGCCTGTGGCGATGACGAGCGTCATGCCCATCGCAAGCAGCATGACCGGAACGGCTCGGTTCAGGATATCTATCAACTGTCCGAAAAGATGTCCGTTGACTATCGTGATGGATAAAAATCCGGGATTCAGAAAGACATTGAACAGCAGGATGACGAACAGCGCGGCAAGCGACGAAAACAGTTTTGAGGAAGTTATTTTTTGCAAGACGCCGCTCTTCATACCGCGATTCCTCCCGCTATGGCTTTTAGAATGTTCTCCTGGTCGAGCCCGTCCTCGCTTATTTCTCCTATTTTGGCGCGGTCGCGCATCACTATCACCCTGTTTGACATGCGCACTACCTCATCCAGTTCGGAGGAGATGAACGCTATCGCCATTCCCTCCCCGCACATGTCGAGCGTCAGTTTCATTATCTCAGCTTTGGCGCCCACGTCGATACCGCGAGTCGGCTCGTCGAGAAGCATTACCTCCGGTTCCGTGGCAAGCCAACGGGCCAGTATCACCTTCTGCTGATTACCGCCCGACAGGTCGCCTAACTTCTTGTCCGCGTCCGGCGTCGCTATGCCGAGCAGTTTTATGTACTTGTCTGCCAGCTCGTACTGCTGCTTGAGAGATTTGAATTTGAAAATGCCCAGCCTCGCCTGAAGAGCCAAGACTATGTTCTCCCGCACGGACAGCTCGCCGATCACGCCGTCGCGCTTGCGGTCCTCGGGGCAGAACGCGATTCTGCGCAGAATGGCGTCCTTGGGCGACGCCAGGCGCACGGTGGCGCCTTTCAGCTTTATAACGCCCGAACTGTTGTGGTCGATGCCGAACATCAGATTGGCGGTCTCGGTTCTGCCGGAACCCAGAAGCCCCGCGAAACCCAGTACTTCGCCGCGCCTCAGCTCCAGTGAAACGTTCTCCACCGACTGGTAGGCCGATACTTCCTCAAGCTCTATTATGACGTCGCGCGGGGTTTCCGTGCGCACGCGGGAGACGTTAGCGAGGTCGTCGAAGTCCTTGCCAACCATTTTGGTGACGAGGTCGATCTTGGGCAGATCCTCGGTACTGTAAGTGCCCACCAGCTCGCCGTTCCGCAGGACGGTTATTCTGTCGGATATCTGATATACCTGATCGAGAAAATGCGTGATGAATATTATGCCCATGCCATCGTCGCGCAGCTTGCGCACTATTTCAAAGAGCTTCGCGACCTCCTGCTTGTCGAGCGACGACGTCGGTTCATCCAGAATCAGAACCTGCGCCGAAATATCGAGCGCCCGCGCGATAGCCACCATTTGCTGTATCGCGATAGGATACGAGTCGAGCGAGCGCCGCACGTCGATATTTATATCGAACCTTTCGAGCGCATTGCCCGCGCGTTCCTCAAGCGTCTTCCAGTCGACGAAGGGTCCCTTCATCGGCTGACGCCCCGCGAAGATGTTTTCGGCCACCGAGATGTTGGGACACAGGTTCACTTCCTGATACACGCTAGAAATGCCGATGGATATAGCGTGAAGGGGGGATTCGGGATGTATCTCGCGTCCCTTGAATTTTATGACACCGCCGTCCGCCCCGTAAACCCCGGTGATACACTTTATGAGTGTGGATTTCCCCGCACCGTTTTCCCCCATGATCGAATGTACCTCGCCGCGTTTCAGTTCGAAATCCACACTTTTCAAGGCGTGCACCCCGGGAAAAATTTTGTCTATCTTCGATACTTCAAGCAGTATATCATCTTGAGGGACGCCGTGAGTTTCTTTCATGGTCACACCTCCACATAACAAAAAATACAATTTACATTGTACAATTTACAATGAAAATTCTGAAATTTTCCCGAACTATCCGCATTTTAATTTGTACATCGTAAATTGATTTCCACGCGGGACGGACAGGGCGAAGGGCAGGGAATAAACGACAACCCTGTTCCTCCGCCCATAATATTCCCTGTCTAGTACACTCTGCTGTCGATTACGTCTTTTGCGACTTCCTGGGGGAAAATCCCTTCAACGGTAAATATTTTCTTGGGAAGGGTTTCTCCCGCTTCTAATTTTTTGACCGCGTCGACAAACTGCGGCCCCAAAAGAGGCGAACACTCAACGGAAAGGTTCATTTCGCCTGCCACCATCGCCTCGAACGCTCCTTTGACGGCGTCTACGCCAATGATGATGATGTCAACGCCGGGTTTCAGGCCCGCTTCCTTGATGGCCTGGATGGCACCGAGCGCCATATCGTCGTTATGAGCGTAGAGAACGTCTATTTTTTCGCCCTTCTTGAGGAAGGACTCCATGACGGTCCTGCCCAGATCGCGGGTGAAGTCACCGGTTTGGGACTGCGTGATCTTTAGGTTCGGATAGTCCTTTATTATGTTGGCAAAACCCTTTTGCCTTTCGATCGCGGGACCGCTGCCCACAGTACCCTGAAGTTCAACGATGTTTATTTGATCCTTATCCCTGCCCTGTTTCGCGATATACTCTACGAGCCAATTACCGGCTTTCTCACCCTCTTCAAAGGGGTTAGAACCCATCCAGGTCACGAAGTAATCGTCGTTTTTGATATCGGTCGTCCTGTCGACTAGGATCAGAGGGATACCAGAGTCGTTGATTTCCTCGATGACATCGTCCCATCCCGATTCGACCACCGGAGAAAACGCGATGTAATCGACATCCTGCGTGATGAAGTCGCGAAGGGCTTTGATCTGGTTCTCCTGTTTCTGCTGTCCGTCGACGAAGCGAAGGTCGAACCCCGCCGCGGCGCAGGCGTCCTGAATGGACTTGGTGTTGGCCACGCGCCAGTCGCTCTCCGCGCCTATCTGAGCGAACCCCACTACGATCTTCTTGTCGGCGGCGAACGCCGCGCCCCC
>JAISXR010000151.1 GCA_031270375.1 Synergistaceae bacterium
ATATTTTATGACCAGCGACACTTATAATTTTCAGCGTATCGCTGTACTCAATTTCCTCATAAGGGACTTCTTCTATATTGTTATTATTGATAAGCCTGAGTATTTTGAGATATGGATACTCAATAAGATGCTCCTTGAAAAGAGCCCCCCAACTGACATACGGTTCCCTGCCAAACAGCTTTGCGATGAATGACCCAATCCGCAGATTGACGAAGAACGCCATTCTGTTCAATAAATCATTAAAAGCTGCCATCACGCGACTCCGAGTTCCTTTCCCAAAAGATGCCCATTCCGATCGCCGCCTGCATACTCACAATATGTCGGTTATTTTGACTCCTTCCCGCTCAAAAGTAAATGCCTCTGCTTTGATTTCAACCGCAGGTTCGTTTTTCAGCTGGATATATCTATATGTATACTTTATTCCCAATCGGTACCTTCACCGTAAAGACGCTGCCCTCCCCCGGGCGGCTTTTTACCTCTATAACGCCGCCGTGGTTTTCAACGATCGCCTTCGCCACGGAGAGCCCGATTCCGTTGCCTCCGGAGTCTCTCGCTCTCGATTCGTCCGTCCTGTAAAGGTGTTCGAAAACATACGGCATGTCGCGCCCGTCGATGCCGATTCCGTCGTCCTCCACCGACAGGAGGGCGTTATTTTCGTTCTCGCCGGCGGTCACTTTCACACGGCCTCCCGAGTTCGTGTACTTCACGGCGTTCGACACCAGGTTCATTATCACCTGGCTGAATTTGTCGGGATCGACATGCGCCTCGCATTCCCCCCCTCCGAAACGCAGCTCCACGCCCTTTTCTGCGGCGGAAGCCTCGAATCCCTTCAATATGCGCTCCGTCATAGCCGCGATGTCTGTGGGTTTTTTTTCTACCGGAGCCTCCGCGCTGTCCGCCTGCACAAGCCTGTCGATGTCCGACACCATGCGCGATATCCTGAGCGTCTCGGCAAGGAGGCTTTTGAGGCGTTCACTGTCTGGCGTCCATATCCCGTCTATCATGGCCTCGAGATTGCTCTGGAGAACCGACAGAGGGGTTCTGAATTCGTGCGAGTACGCGTCCGCCATCCGCTTTTTCAGCATGAACTGGGTTCTCAGGCTCTCGGCGAGATGAGCGACGCTCGACGACAGTTCGTCTATCTCCTTCGTGCCGGTGATGACGGCGTCTCCGTGATAATTTCCGTCCGCTATCTCGCGCGTCCTCTTTGTCATCGATATTATCGGGCCGGCTATCATGCCCGCCATCACCAGCCCAATCGTCACAGCGATCGCGAAGAACACGGCCGACATGCCGGAAAAGGCGCGGTTGTACGCGGATAAAAAGCTCCTGTCACTCTCGCTGTAATAAAAGGGATGATGATACCCCAGCGTCACGGAACCGACCGCGACCCCGCCGCGTTCTATGGGGAAACTCTCCTGCGCGTAGACGCCGTCGAACTGAGGGCAGACGTCGTTCGGGGCCGGAGCGGAATCCTCCGCCATGTGGCCGCACTCCAGCGCGTCGACGCTCGGGCAGTATATCAGATTGCCGAGAGCGTCGTATACCATGATGACGACTCCCTGTTCGAGCATGGAACGTCCGAACTCGTCCGCGAAATTCAGGAACCCGGAGTCGGGATTCCCGCCGCCGGCAAAATTGGCGGAGATGGCGTCAACGACCTCCATATTTTTCATGTCCTGCTTGTGAGATACGTAAATCTGAAACTGCCTGTCGAGGTAATACGCGGACACAGCGAAGAGGGATATCGCGAGAAATGCCGATACGGCGACGTAGGAAGCTACCAATTTCGATTTGAGGGTCAGTTTCAACCGCCGCCGCCTCCGAACCTGTAGCCAAGGCCCCTTACCGTCAAGACGTACAAAGGCCTCGCGGTGTCGTCCTCTATCTTGCTCCTGAGATTTTTAACGTGCGAGTCGACTGTCCTCTCGAATCCGTCGAAATCGTCCCCAAGCGCGGCGCTTATCAGTTCTTCCCTCGAAAACGCCCTGTTGGGGCGGGACGCGAGACACGCCAGAATCTTGAATTCGTTTGGCGTGAGGGAAATTTCCCCCCCACGTTTCTTCACCGTCCGAGCCGCCGTGTCTATCTCAAGGTCGCCGCCGTTCCACGTCATGACGTTGTAAAGGGCGGGCCCCGTCGCGGAAGCGCGCCTCAATATGCTCTCTATCCGGGCCACCAGTTCCCTGGGGCTGAACGGCTTCGTCACATAATCATCCGCTCCCAGGGCGAACCCGGAGACCTTGTCGTCCTCGGTTCCCTTCGCCGTCAGCATCACCACCGGAACTCTCGAAACGCGCCGTATTTCTGTGCACAGGCGTTCCCCGCCAAGCTTGGGCAGCATCAGGTCGAGGACGACCAAGTCCGGCCTCGCCTCGTTGAACGAAGCCAAGCCGGCCTCGCCGTCGTAAGCCGCCCGCACCTCGAAACCGGCGTTGATCAGATAAGCGCGCAGCGCGTCGACTATCTTGGTCTCATCCTCCACTATGAGGATTGAAGGCCTCTCAGCCACAGGCCTGCCCTCAAGCCACGTCGTATCCCTGATCTTCGATCGCCGCCTTTATAGCGTCGAGCGTCACCTTGGCAGGATCATACCCGACTTCCGCCGTGCCCGCTTCGAGTGACACCTTGACGTCCCCGACGCCGGGCAATTCCTCCGCGGCCTTGGTCACGGCCTTCACGCAGTGCTCGCACGACATGCCGTCCACTTTTATAGTAACTTTTTCCATTGATGTCCCCCTCCTTCAGATGTTGAAAGCATATCAGAAAAATGTGGAGAATTGGTGAAAAGCCGGGAAAAATTACGCGCGTTTTTCGAACATTGCCGACCGGCATTGTCCTCTACACTGGGGAAAATGTTCTGCCGTTCGGTACGGATTTGAGAGCCGTTCCGATCGCGGCGCCGCGGGCTTGATCGAAAGTATGGAATACGGTCGCGTCGAATATTTTATGCGTTTTCATTTTAATTGACACAGAAACGCCCATGATGATAATATCTTTTGCGGTTAAACGTTTATTTCTGCTACGTTGGGGAGCGGGCTGTCATGGATAAGCGCACGACTCTGAAAGATATCGCAAAACGCGCGGGGGTTTCCGCCGTCACTGTACATAAGGTACTTTACTCCAAAGATGGCGTCAGCGAATACACCAGAAAAAAAATCCTCGGCATCGCGGGCGATATGGAATATTCGGTCAACATGGCCGCATCGTCGCTCAAGCGCAAAGCAATCAGGATAGCGGCCGTCTTTCGCGGAAAATACGAGCCGCGCAATTTTTTTTTCCACAAGATGTGGGAGGGCGTCGACAGGGCGGAAAGCCGCCTTAGCGATTACCGCGTCAGGATAATCCGTATAGAGTGCGAGGACAACTGGGAGAGCCAGGACATCATACTCCGCGATCTGGCACGCAACGGCGACGTAGACGGCGTGATTCTCCATTGCTGGGACGAGACAAAACTCCAAGGCGCCATAGACAATCTGTTCGATGCGGGCATACCGGTGGTGACAGTGAACTCGGACGCCCCGGCGTCGAAGCGCGTCGCTTGTGTGAGCGCTCCGAACGAAAGGGTCGGCAGGCTCGCGGCCGAGGTGCTCGGCTATATAATGCCGGAGGGCCGCGTGCTGCTGGCCGGAGGCATAAAGCCTGCCGAGAATCTCGCCGCCAACAGGAGAGGTTTTTCCTCGTACATGCGAAGCGTCCATCCTTCCAGTGAAATCACCGAAATATACAACTACCACACGAGTCCCCACCAATATACGGACAGCCTGCGAAAAGCCCTCACGGACGCGGACGAAATAACGGGCATTTACGCCATCACTGCCCGCGACACGTACAACACCTGCATGACTGTCGCTGGACTAGGCCTGTCGTCCCGCGTCAGGATAGTGGGGAGCGATGTTTTCGAGGAGATGAAGCCATTTTTCGACGACGGAACGCTCGACGCGTCGATCTGGAAGGATCAGCAGTCGCAGGCGGAACGGGCGGTAGCGGCCCTTCACCAGTATCTCTCCGGACAGCCGATAAAAGTCGAACCGATCAGGCTCGGCGTAATAATGAAAAATAATTTCGATGATTATCTATAAACCGTGAAGAGGAGAGAGATGAACATGACCCGAAAATACGTTACGTTTGGTGAATTGATGTTGCGTCTGTCGCCGGCCGGGCACGAAGTTCTTTTTCAGACGCCCCGGCTGGAGGCAACGTTTGGAGGGGCGGAGGCCAATGTGGCGGTGTCGCTCGCGAACTACGGAGAGAGCGTGGAGTTTGTGACGGCGCTCCCCCAAAACCCCATCGCCGACGCCGCCATAAAGGAACTGAGAGCGTTCGGTGTAGGCACTTCGCACATTCTGCGAAAAGGCGAGCGCATGGGGATATACTTCACGGAAATGGGCGCGTCGATGCGGCAGTCGAAGGTCATCTACGACCGCGCGCATTCGTCGGTATCCGAAATATCGCCAGCGGAGTTCAAATGGGATGACATCTTCAAAGGAGTTCACTGGTTTCACACGACCGGCATCACACCCGCGCTGTCGCGAGGCGCCGCGGAGGCCGTGCTTGAAGCGATGAAGGCCGCCCGCGCGAACGGGGTAAAAATATCGTGCGACCTCAACTACAGAAAAAAACTGTGGAAGTGGGGACGTTCGCCCGAAGAAGTCATGACGGAGTTGGCGTCGCAGGTCGACGTGCTGATAGCCAACGAGGAGGACTGCCAGAAATGCCTTGGGATAAAACTCGGCGTCGACGTCACCAAGGGCTTGCTCGAATCGTCGAAATACCGTGAACTGGCCCGATTCGTCACGGCGCGTTTCTCAAACATAACGCATTTCGCCGTGAGCCTGAGAGAGAGCAAGAGCGCCGACTGGAACAACTGGTCGGTCGTGATGGCCGACAAAAACGGCTTCTACGTGAGCAAAAAATACGAGATACGCGACATCGTCGACCGCATAGGCGGGGGCGACTCGTTCGGCGCGGGGCTGATATGGGGCCTTGATAACCTCGGCGGCCCGCAGGAGGCCGTCGAATTCGCCGCGGCCGCGTCGGCGCTGAAACACACGATATACGGCGATTACAACAGAATATCGCTTGATGACGTAAAAAACCTTGCCGCCGGGGATGCTTCGGGCAGGGTACAGAGATAGGAGAGTGTGAACATGGAAGACGTGCTTAAAAAATTGGGCAACATAGGTCTCATACCGGTTATCAAACTCGAATCGCCCGACCAGGCCCTGCCGTTGGGAAAAGCGCTTCTGGCCGGCAATCTGCCCGTCGCTGAAGTGACGTTCCGCACCGACGCCGCCAAAGAATCGATCAGGATACTGTCGAAAGAGCTGCCCGAACTGATACTCGGCGCGGGCACAGTGCTCACTCCGGGCCAGGTCGACACGGCCGTCGCCGCCGGCGCGCGCTATATCGTGTCGCCCGGATTCAATCCTAAAGTGGTGGAATACTGCGTCAAAAAGGGCGTGCCCGTGACGCCCGGTGTCACCACGCCGTCTCAGATAGAGCAAGCTCTAGAGTACGGGCTCAAAGTGCTGAAATTCTTCCCCGCCGAAAACGCCGGAGGCACCGGCATGCTGAAGGCATTCGCCGGACCTTACGGTGATAAGGTCTCCTTCATTCCGACCGGAGGAATAAACGAGAAAAACGTGACGGAATATCTGTCCCTCCCGAACGTCCACGCGGTCGGCGGAAGTTGGATGGTGCCCGCCAAACTGATTGACGCCGGCGACTACGCGGGCGTGGAGCGCCTCTGCCGCGAAGCCCGCATCCTGTCGCTCGGCTTTTCGCTGCTGCACATGGGCATCAACCCCGACGGCACAGACGTGTCCGAAAACGCGAAATTTTTTTCGGCACTGCTCGGAATGCCCCTGAAGGACGGAGACGGTTCCGCGTTCGTCGGCAACGCGTTCGAGATAATGAAAAAACCGGGGCGCGGCGAGCACGGGCACATAGCGATCGCGACGGTTTCGGTCGAAAGGGCTCTCGAATGGTTCTCGGGATTCGGCATCAAGCCCGTCGATGAAACCGTCAGAATCAAGGGCGGCCGCATCCAGTTCGCCTACCTGGACCGCGCGTTCATGGGATTCGCACTGCACCTGAACCGCAAATAGCTGGGAAGAACCTCTTTATCACGCCGACAGTCTTTTCGCGACATGCCTGACAGCCGCCCTGACGCCGGGGGTGTGATACGGCCTGCCGACGGCGTCGGCGGATACTTGTATTTTGCCGTCGTTTTCGCGTATTCTGATGTAGAAGTGCTGCTCGAATCCTTCGTCCGTTGAAATGACCTTTACGAGAGATTGTCCGCGCTCTCCGGTGAAGGTGTCGCGAAAGGCCGCGATGTAGCCCGGCCCTTCGATGTTCTCGCCATCAAGCGCCGTTACGGCTCTGCGGAAGTCGCGCGCGGCCGGCGCAAGCGCTGTTTCGGCGCCGTATTCCTCAATGGATGGCATTGCTTCTTCCACTATTGTTCCCCCTCCGGTTCGCATAGCTGTTTTAAGCGCTCGTATGGTGTATATATCCCGTCCCATGGCGCGCCACTTGCGTTCGTATTTGGTCGCGTAATCCCTCGTTCCGTTGTGTTCCGGCCCGGACACCGCAAAACCACGCATTTCCGAAAAGGTTTTCGCGGCCGTCTCGGCATACCAATCCACGTCGGTGGCGAGGCTGAAAATGCCGCCTTCAATGAGGCGCGACCACAAAAGCCCCACAAATTCACCGTGCGTTACTCTGCGTCCCTCGTGGCGTTTTTTCGGCCAGGGGCAGGGGAAATTCATGAACACCTCGGATATCGACCCCGGCTCAAACGCGTATTTCAACAGATATCTGGCGTCGCCGTGCAGCAGCCTGACGTTTTGAGCGCGCGCGGAGAGGGCGCGTCTCGCGGCTTTGGTTATGCACCATTGGGATATCTCCATTCCGACGACGAGGGAATCCGTTTTCAATTCGGCGAGATACTGCAGGAATTCCCCATTGCCGAACCCTATTTCGACGGCGACGCGGCCGGATTTAGCGCCGAAAGGCTCAACGGGCTGGGGCGGCACTATCTCGCCAAAATTCCAGTACATCAGGCGGGTTTCGCTGCGGCAATGCGTTCGATCAGCACCGTCATCACGCCGCCGCAAACCATCCCGTTTTCGTCCGCCGAATCGGTCATGTCGACGGTCTGGAACTTCCAGCCGCCGTCCACTATTATCTCTCTCGCGGTTCTGAGAACCTCGGCTTCCGCGCAGCCTCCCCCTATGCTGCCGACGGAACTCCCGTCCAAACGGGCGATCATTTTCGCTCCCGCCGAGCGCGGCGTGGAGCCCTCGGCCGACACGACGGTGATCACAGCGCAGTCCTCTTCGTCGGCGTTGGCGAGGCATTCAAGCAGTTCCATATCGGCGTCAGATTCGCCGCCGCGCGAAACGGCGGAACCGCCGTCGGCCCAAGAGAATTTCATTCGGCGTTCTTTCACGACCTCGGCCATTATCGAGATGACGATCTCCTCGGGCGTCACGGCGCCGATGGCGAGCCCGATGGGGGAGTGCAGCGCGTCGACCCTGTCCGCGTCGAACCCCTCGTGTTTCATCTGCTGTCTGACGATTGCCGTCCTGCGGCGTGAACCTATCATTCCGGCGTAATACGGCGGGATACCCGAGAGAATCGCCCTCAGGCAATCCTCGTCGTGCTTGTGCCCTCTCGTCACTATCACCGCGTAGTCCGACGGGCGTATCGAAACGAGTTCCGCCACGCGCGAGAACGAGTCGCAGATAACTTCGCTTGCGTCGGGAAAGCGCTCACGGTTCGCGAAGTTCGGCCTGTCGTCGTACACCGTCACGTCGAAACGGAGCATCGACGCGACACGCACTAGGGGTACGGCGATGTGTCCGCCGCCGAATACAATCATGCGCGACTTTGGCATGAAGCGTTCGAGTATTATCGTGTTTCCCCCGTTGTGTTCCATATAAAGCGCGTCTTCGCTGCCGCGTTTGCCGGCCCATCCGTTCGCGGCGTCCGCGGTGTGCAGGACATGCGAGATATTTTTTCCGGAGCACGTGGTGAGCATGATGGCTTCCTCTCCGCGTTTTACAGCCTGCATGAGCTGAGCGTAAATATATCTCATAATTCCGCCTGGCCTCCTGTCGATTTTAGGAAAACATATCACAAACGGCGGGTTATAGCAATTTGAAAATGGGGCCCGAAGGTAAAGAAAAACAGAAAAATATTGGAGAATACCGCTCCGCATTTCGTGGTAAAAACTCCGCAATCAGGGCGATTTGTGATATATTATCCGCGTTGAAAAGAAAAACGTCCGCTTGCAAGATGAAAGGAGAACGATAAGATGAAGGAAAAAGTGTTGAAGACACTAAACGAGCAAATGAACGCCGAGTACTATTCCGCATACCTGTATCTGGGCATGTCCGCTTACGCCGACAGGGCCGGATTCAAAGGGACGGCCGGCTGGCTTCTGCGTCAGGCGCACGAGGAACGCGAGCACGCCGAGAAGATATTCAAGTTCATCCTGGAGCGCGGCGACGCCCCGGCGCTCGCGGACATCAAGGCGACGCCGCCCGAGTATAAGAGCCTCGAAGACGTGTTCAAAAAAGTCGCGGCTCACGAGCGCCACGTCACCGATCTCATAGACGCCGCCGCGAGCGTGGCGCTTGACGAGCGTGACCACGCCACGTACAGTTTCCTTCGGTGGTTCGTCGACGAACAGGTGGAGGAAGTCTCCACCGCCGACGATATCCTTGGCAAATTCACCGCGGCTGGCAGCAATCCCGGTTTCCTCTTCAATCTCGACGCTGTTCTGGGACAGAGGCAGTAAACGCCCTCACGAGGAAAGCCGTATAGAAACAGAAACACGCCGGGGCGAGACGCCCCGGTTTTATTTTTTTTGAGACCGCAACAGACAGCTCGGCGTGACGCTGGAGGAGGAGTTCTAGGGGTATAATCGGAGCGATGCCGGCGTACAATGACTCCTGAAGCGACGGCATACTTTGATGGTGGGGTGATCTTGTGAAGTTTAGAGCGATTTTGGGAGGTTTGCGTTCACTGAGCCGGGTGCTTCTCCCGGTTCTCCTGGCGGCGGGTTTTTGCGCGCCGACGGCTTCATCCGAAGTCCCCGGCGGCGAGTACGCCGTTGTAGCGGAGTTGCTGCCGATAATGAAATCCCCCGGCGTCGAATACGAAAAAACCATAGCATACGACGGGAGAGAATCCATAGAATGGAACGATAACATCGAGGGCGTCGCAGTATACGGAAACAGACTGAATCTGACGCCCTTAACGGACGCGGCGCCCGAAAAATTCGCGGACGAATGGTTCGCCCTGACGTCCCCGGAAGATGGAAGCGTTCTCGGCTATGTGGAAAAAAGCGGCGTGGAGCGGATCCCGGAGTACAGGAAGACCGCGGCGGAATACTTCATGGTGAAGGCCGACGACCCGGAGATGCTGCTCATGCCGGGGAAAAACGCCGAGGCGGGCAAGAAATACAGCCTGTCCGATTACGGTTTTTCCCTCGCCAAAGGCGAGGTCGCGACAGGCGTCGGAACGCGCGAGGAAGACGGAAAAACCTGGCTCCTGCTGGAATTTTCCACTTCGGCGGACGATGGCGGGGTCGGCTCGCGGTACGCATGGTCGAGCGCGGAGAATTTCACCGCCCTTGCCGGATACCGGCCGGACAATTCCCGCGCGGACGAAGGTCTCGTCCCGACGAGGATGAGGTTCGGCAACTACCCGTGGAACAGCGGCGAGAGATATGAAGGGGAATACCGGGAGGGTAAGCTCGATTACCTGCCGGTGACTGAGGGGCTTCGCCGCTCGATCGCCGAGCGCGGTTTCGAGATCGGCTTCACCGCGCGGGGAATGAGCGAGACGATAGACGTCGACGACATGGCGGATTTGTACCGCGATTCAGGGGAATTCGAGGCGGATTTCATAACGACGGACATATTTCTGCACTCGTTCCACCTGATATTCGACCACATGCTCCAGAAATTCGAACGGACGTACCTCGCTCCAAGGCTCGAAGAGAACATGGCATCCGCCGTCGCGGAACTCGATAAACTGAGTTCCGGTTTTTACCAGGCGGGCGAGAAGGAGGTTTACGACACGGCCCGGGACATGTTCGGCGTCGCCCTGGCGCTGCTGAATGAAAATCCCGGAGATGCCGCTGTTTCCGAACGCGCGGCTGCGGAGGCGCAACAGGTGATCGCCGCCCAGGATGTGACAAATTCCATAGTGACCGGCGCTATGCTCGACTACACTCTTTTCAAACCGCGCGGACACTATACGCTCTCTCCGGAATTCGAGCGTTATTTTCGCGCCATGAGCTGGCTCGGAAGCGCGGAACTGCCGCTGTTCGACGAGCGTCTCGTGCCGATAGCCAAAAACGCCGCGGCAAGCGCTCTCATATCCCTCGCGCTCGAAGCGCGGGGTAAGGAATGGAATGCGTTCGAGGAGCCGGTGGATTTTCTCGTAGGCGCGCCGGCGACCGGAGGATCTGAGATTTACAGGGAACTCGCGAAAGAAGTTTTCGGGACGCTCGGCGAATCGACAGCCGAGCGTCTGTCCGATGCCGGTAAAATCGCCGATTTCGCGCGGAAAATAAGGGAGACCGTTCCCGGCCCGGTCCTACAGAGCCGTCCGGGAAGTGACGAAAATGTTACGGATTTCGAAAACCGCCTTCCGGTATTCCGCGTGTCGGGCAAGCGGTTCACCTACGACGCCTACGTCATGAACATGCTCACGTCCCCGCGGGTTGGGACGGACGAAAACCCCCGCAACCTGCCGGAGGGGACGGACGTAATGGCCGTTCTGGGCTCGAAGGCGGCGGACGGGCTTGCCGGGAAGAACAACGGATTCAAAAACTACGCGGAGAACATGAAAACGTTGAAAGATGGAATCGACAAATATCTCGCGGACGACGGGACGGTCTACTCGCTCTGGATAGCGGCGCTTAAATCGGGTTTCGAGGATTCCGGCTCGGACCAGTTCTTCTACAACTCTCCCGCGTGGCAGTGGAAAAAACTTTCGACGCAGTCGGCGTCATGGGCCGAACTGAAACACGACACCATCCTTTATGTTGAGCAGAGCGGGGCGGAGATGGGCAACGGCGGCGAATATGTCGCCGGCCCATATGCGCCGCCGTATCCGAGGGGTTATGTCGAGCCCGATCACCAGACGTTCGGTGCGCTTCTTGCGGCCGTCCGGCGCCTTCTGGAGTTCATCGAAAAATTCGGCGTCGAAAACGATGAGGAGTGGGACGAAAAAGAGGGCCGCTCGTACTCGTCGAAGTTGAAAGAATTCGCCGAGCTGCTCGCGATTGCCCGAGACATAGCGAAAAAAGAGGCTGAGGGAGCAGCTATCGGTCTTGACGACTACAGCGCGATCAAGAGGCTCGCGGGGGCGTTCGGCGCGTATTTGCTCTTGCCCGGCGAAGGCGTGCGGGATCGGGAGCAGCTCAAGATGGCGCTCGTAGCGGACGTGGCGGCAGATTATATCAGCGGCAGGATTTTGGAGATCGCCTCCGGCAGGCCCAATAGAATCTACGTCTTCGTTAACGACGCGTCGGGAGGCGCGCGGATCACCCGCGGATTCGTATTTTCGTACTACGAGTTTGAGCGCCAGGGCGACGCCGGCCGCATGACGGACGAGGAATGGAAGGAACTCGTTTACAACTTCTCGCGTGCGGACGAACTCAAAAAATATCATCCGTCATGGTATGAAAATATAACGAAAGACGTTCGATGATTTCATCATAACATGAGAAAGAGCAGGCCGGGCATACCTCCCGGTCTGCTCTTTCCATCCCCGGTCAGATATCTCGGTCAGATATCTCCTTTCGCATTTTCGAAATTCGCTTGACAATTCGAACCATTCTGTAATATTCTTTGTCACGTAATAAAATTTAATATGTTGGTTGCGGTGTGTGCGCGTTCACGCGCAAGGAAACAGGTGTGAAACCTGTACGGTCTCGCCGCTGTGAGAGCGGAGTTTCCGGCGATTCGGTCTTTAACCCGAGGTCACTGGCCATAAGGCTGGGAAGACTGCCTGAAACGAGGATGCTCAAGTCAGAATACGGACACCGCAACCGAGTGAAACCTGTTTAGCGAGTCACTAAATATTCACTTACGGTTTGTGTGGTATTGTGCCGTATTGAACGATGAATGTGCGGGGCTCTCCTTTATAGGGAGGGCCTTTTCCGTTTATCGGTCCACGGTAAGACCGCTATATAGCCGAGTGTCTGCCGGTGTGCTTCCCGCAATCAGGGGGAAGTATTTTTTTTGGAGAGAAAAATAAAGTGGATCGAGGGGGAGGAACGAGAGAAGAGATAAATTTTTTTGAATCGGCGCAAGTTCCGCGGATATTCATATAGAAAGCGGTCGACACATTGGAATTTTTAACGAAATAGCCGGCATATTATTGATTTGCGGCGAGCTGAAAAAACGGAGGTGGGTCCAATGACCACAGAGACGGCAAGCGCGGGCACGCTTGAATCTTCTGATTGCCTGGTCACTGTCACGTTATCGGGAAACGGAATCGAATACGAGGGGGCGAACAGTTCCATTTTTTTGAGCCGCACCGAGAGAATAGTGCGTGAGGCGATGGAAAAATATTCCGTCGATAACGCGTCCATCCGTATACAGGATCAGGGCGCGCTCGAATTGACGCTGCGGGCGCGCGTCGAAACCGCGATTGAGCGCGCGTTAGGGGGCGCGTGACGATGCGGTGGGGAAAAACGAATGGTGAAAGGCGTCCCTGCCGTTCCATGCTTTACATACCGGGGGACAGCCCCGGAATGATACAGAACGCGGAGGTATTCGGCGCCGACAGTATTTTGCTCGATCTGGAGGATTCTATCACGGAGAGCGGGAAGGATTCGGCCCGTAAAATGGTCGGCGCATTTCTCGCGGATTTCGATTTCGGCCATCTGTTCGTGACTGTACGTGTCAATGCGCCGGATACGCCTTATTTCGAGAAAGACCTGCGGGCGATCATCCCGTACAGGCCCGGAGCGGTGCGCATACCAAAATGCGGCAAGCCCGCGGATGTAATCGAAGCGGCCTCGCTTATCACGAAAATAGAATGGGGAAACGGAATCCAGAGGGGGAGCGTCCGGATTCACGCGATGATAGAGACCGCACTCGGAGTTGAGAACGCTTACGCGATAGCGCGCGCCACGCGGCGGATATCCGCGCTGACTCTGGGAGGGCAGGACCTGACGGCGGATATGTTCGCGCGCAAGACACGCGGTGGACGGGAGTTGTTTTACGCCAGAAGCCGCGTCGTGACGGCCGCGCGGGCGGCAAAGATCATGGCGTTCGACACGGTCTGGACGGATATCGACGACCCGGAGGGGCTGTTCGCCGAGACAAGGGAGATCGTCGATCTCGGTTTTGACGGCAAGGCCGTGATCCATCCCTCACAGATCGAAATCATTCACAAGGCGTTCCGACCGGACGCGAGCGACGTAATCAAGGCCAAGCGGATAGTGGAGGCCGCCGAGAAAGCGCGGCATGAGGGAAAAGGCGTTATATCCGTCGACGGCAGGATGGTGGATGCGCCCGTGGCCGCCAGGGCTGAGCGCATCGTCGAGATGGCGTCTCTTTACGAATACGGGGAGGAACTTCGATGAAAACTCAAATAAACGCAGTTGGACGGAAAGTGCCGGTTCAAGTGCCTGGAGCCGGCCCGTTCGCGCCGGATACGCCATCACTGACGCGGCTTATGGTCAATAAACACGCCAAGACGGCAGCGCCCGTGTACAATCTCTTCTTCAAATTTAAATTCAATGCGGCTCACTCCTTTTTGTGTTTTATGCCGTCAGGGGTCATTTTTTCACCGTCAGGACGTTGGTGTCGTTGACGGCTTGCAACGCGGCGTCTCCCGCCGTGGCGAGGCAACTCAAGAGGGCTTCTTCCAACGTGCCGAACTCGCTGCGGGCGTACTTCGAGAACATCTCGAATCCGTCGCCGCCCACCGCGAGGAAATCGTTAGTTGCCACGGAGTAAATGGCGTCCTCGTCCAGAAGCTTGCCGCCCACCGTCACGGTCTCGGCCTCGTAATAGGTATAAGACGATCCGTCAGCCAGCTTGCCTTCTTTCTCTGCGGCGTTCACCGTCATTCCGTAAAACTGCGGGAACCCTCCGGCTTTGGGCCGCGAAAGCCCGAAGTTGAGAGCGGCCAGCAGGTCGCTTCCCTTCATTTTGACGACGCAGATGTAGTTTCCGTAAGGAAGGACGGAGAGCACCTGTCCGCGGGTGACGTCGCCCTTGGAAATAGAAGCCCGAATCGAACCGCCGTTGACGAACCCAACATCCGCGCCCGTGGCTCGGATCAGCGATTCGCAGATCAGCCGCCCCAGGTTCGTACTCTCGGTGCGCACACGTTCGCGAGCGCCGTCCAGGTCGAAGGGCGCGCGGGCGACAACGACGTTCAGCGTGACGCTGAGTTCGTCGCCCAGTGTTTTCAGCGCCGCCGCCATTCCGGCGTCGGGCACGACGGATTGGGCCTCGGACGCGGAAATGAGCCCGGCGGAAAGAGCGTAACTGCCGTCGGCACGCTTCGTTACCTCCACGCGGCCCAAATTGTTCAGGTA
>JAISXR010000154.1 GCA_031270375.1 Synergistaceae bacterium
CGATCGCGAAAATAGCCGTCAATATCTTCTTCATGATGGGATGCCTGCCTTCGAGTGACGTATACGGAGACGCGTCATGTATGCGTTCAGTGGGTTCATTATCTGTTTCAGAAGATATACGTCAAGTTTGACAAAAATTTCCAAATAATACGCCGAAAAGTAAGATTTATTTCGCTAAAATGGAATGTTTAGTAACTTACTTCCCCCGAACGCAAATAAAAAACGAGTTGTTTAAGCCGCATTATTGGGTTGCGGGCGTAGCCCGCTTTAGTCAAGTTGTGTAAAGTGCCGGGTCGTTTCGTGACGTATTATTGCACGTCGAAAAATTCCACGGGCGCCTCGCCCTCCGACGGACGCAGCATGCCGTCAAGCCCTGTTGTCGCGGCGATTCTGTAACCGTTCGCGCCGCGCGATACGAAAACGGCATCGACTCCGGGAATTATGGATAAGAGCCGCAGCGCCTCGCGTTCGCCCATCACCATGAAGGCTGTGGACAGCGCGTCGGCCTGTGCCGGGTCGTTCGACACCACTGTCACGGATTCGAGTTCGCCGTCCACGGGACGGCCAGTTTTTGGGACGAATATATGCGTGTAACGCCGGCCTTGAACCTCGCGGAACCGCTCGTAGACTCCGGCGGTCACCACCGCGCCCTCGCTGATTTCGAGCACGCATATCGGCGCGCCCCTCGGTTTCGCGGGATGCTGGATGCCCACGCGCCAGGGGGTGCGCTCGGTCTCTCCGCGTTCGGCCCTTCCGCCCATCAGCATCACGTTGCCGCCTAGATCGATGAGCGCGGACGTGACGCCCTTTTCACGCAGATAATCGCGCACCACAGCCGATGCGTAGCCTTTGGCGACACCGCCCAGGTCGACCGCCCCGCCGGGAATATCGAGGAAAGCTCCGTCAGGGGCGGACAGCGAGAGTTTGGCGAAGCCGGTTTTCGTAACGGCATCGGATATTTCGCCGTCGCCTGGAATTTTGCCTTCGGCGAGCCTTTTCCGCCAAAGAAGCGTAATGGCCCCGACTGTCGGGTCGAACGCCCCGTCGGTGAGGCGCGATGCGTTTATGGACGACGCCAGCACCGCGTAAGTATCGCGCGATATCTTTGCCCACTCGGCGCCAGCCGCGGCGTTGATGGCTGATATCTCCGAATCGGGGTCGCTCATGGAAAATTTTTTCTCCATATCGGCGAGCAGGCCGAAAGCGCCCTCCAGTATTTTGCCGAGTTCGGCCTCGTTCTTCGCGGCGCTCGCGGTCATCCGCACCACGGTGTCCATGGATATGCCATCGCGCGAGACCGTCCTGCGCGGGTCCATCATCCTTATCGCAAATATTCCGACTATGCCCGCGAGCGAGCAGAATATCAAAAAAAAGTGCCGCAGATTGGATTTTTTCATGACGGAACATCCTCCTAAAGACCGGCGGTCATTTTGTTCGCGGGCCGTCATTTTGAAGTACAATAACGGCGTCGGCCCGCGGTTGAAATGATAGCACCAATTTTGGGGTCCGCATGATACGAAGGGGGTATAAAGATATGGCAAATTCCGAACTGGCCGGGCATCCGGCGCCCAGGGAAATATTGGTGTCAATTCCGAAACTCGTTTCGGCCTACTACACGGAGGCCCCCTCGCCCGACGAGCCCCGCACGATGGTCTCATTCGGGACCTCCGGACACAGGGGCTCGTCTTTGAAAAACTCGTTCAACGAGACGCATATTCTGGCGATATGTCAGGCAGTGGCCGAGACGCGGGCGCAAAACGGCGTCGCCGGGCCGCTCTTTATCGGCATGGACACGCACGCGCTGTCGGAACCGGCCTTGAGGACGGCGATAGAGGTGTTGGCGGCGAATGGCGTGGAACTGCGCGTGCAGGATGGTTTCGGTTTCACGCCGACGCCGGTGATATCTCACGCCATACTCGGCTGGAACGCCACACACGCCGCGCGTGCCGACGGGATAGTCATAACGCCGTCGCACAACCCGCCCGAGGACGGCGGGATAAAATACAACCCCCCGTCGGCCGGCCCCGCGTCTCCCGAAATAACCGGGCGCATACAGAAGCGCGCTAACGAGCTGATAGCGTCGGGCAACGCGGGCGTGAAACGTCTGCCGCTGAAACGCGCGCTCGCCGCGAATACTACCAGATTTATCGATTACGTGACGCCTTACGTCTCGGACTTGCGAAACATCGTGGACATGGACGCGATAGCGCAATCCGGAATAAATGCCGGCGTCGACCCCCTTGGAGGTTCGGGAACGGCGTTCTGGGAGCCGATAGCTGATATGTATGGACTCGACCTCGATATCGTGAACAAGAGCGTCGACCCGACGTTTTCCTTCATGTCCGTCGACTGGGACGGCAGGATAAGGATGGACTGCTCGTCGCCGTACGCGATGGCCGGTCTGCTCGCGAACAGGGACAAATACGCGGTGTCGTTCGGCAACGACACCGATTTCGACAGACACGGCATAGTGACGGCGGACGGCCTGATGGACCCCAACGCCTATCTCGCCGTGGCGGCCGATTACCTGATGACGCGCCGCGAAAAATGGAAGACAGACGCGAAGATCGGCAAGACGCTCGTATCGAGTTCCATAATCGACAGGATGGCGGCGGATATCGGGCGCGAGGTCTGCGAGGTTCCCGTCGGTTTCAAGTGGTTCGTCGACGGCCTCACCGACGGCTCTTTCGGTTTCGCGGGCGAGGAGAGCGCCGGTGCGTCGTTCCTGCGCGCGGAAGGGACTACCTGGACGACAGACAAGGACGGCTTCATAATGGACCTGCTCGCGATGGAGATACTGGCGGTCACCGGCAAAACCCCGTCGCGCCGTTACGACGAGATGACGGCCAAATTCGGAAAACCCTTCTATCAGCGTATCGACGCCCCGGCGACGCCGGAGGAAAAATCCGCGCTGAAAAAACTTTCCCCCGCCGATGTCCGAGCCAGTACGCTGGCAGGCGAGCCGATAACCGTGATGACGACGAAAGCCCCCGGCAACGGGCAGCCGATAGACGGTCTCAAGGCGGCGGCTGAAAACGGCTGGTTTGCCGCGCGTCCCTCTGGCACCGAGGACGTGTACAAGATATACGCGGAGAGCTTCAAGAGCCCCGAACACCTGCGCCGGATTCAGGAAGAAGCCCGCGAAATAGTCTCGGCCGCGATAAAACGCTGAATGCTTCGCGATGCGTCTTGATTGCGCGACGGGTTGTTGGTATCATTAGAAACTCAAAAACGTCAATTTGCGGGAGGGTAACCATGGGTATTCTGGAAAAATTCAAGCTTGACGGCAAAAAAGCTTTTGTGACGGGCGCGGCAAGAGGCATAGGGAAGAGCATCGCGACGGCGTTATTGGAGGCAGGCGCGGAGGTGGCCATTGTCGATATCGATATCGACGAGGCGAAAAAAACCGCCGAGGCATTGAAGGCTATAGGCCCCAAGGTATTCGCCGTCGGCGCGGATCTCACAAAACCGGCCGATGTGGAGCGTATGACGGGCGAGGTGGTCGACGGTCTGGGCGAACTCAACATTGCTTTCTGCAACGCCGGCATCTGCGTGAACGAAAAAGCCGAAGACATGACCTTCGAGCAATGGCGCAAGGTCATGGACATCAACCTCGACGGCGTGTTTCTGTCGGCTCAGGCGGCCGGCCGCCAGATGATAAAACAGGGTAAAGGCGGTTCGATAATCAACACGGCCTCGATGTCCGCGCACATCGTGAACTACCCGCAGCCACAATGTTCTTACAACGCGTCGAAAGCGGGTGTCATACAGCTTTCGAAATCGCTCGCGGTCGAATGGGTCGACAAAAACATCAGGGTCAACACGATAAGCCCTGGTTACATCGGCACGGAACTGATAATGAACGCGCCGCACCTGAAGGCCCTTATTGAGGAGTGGAAGAAGATGATACCCATGCGCCGTCTGGGGCAGCCCGACGAACTCCAGGCGATAAGCGTCTACCTCGCGAGCGACGCGAGCCTTTACACCACAGGATCGGATTTCGTGATCGACGGCGCGTTTACCTGCGTTTGAACGGCACTCGGCGGAAGGGGCTTCCCCGCGGAAGCCCCTCACATTCG
>JAISXR010000157.1 GCA_031270375.1 Synergistaceae bacterium
TTTTCGATGAGGAGATTCACTCCCCGTTCCATCGCCGTTCTCGAAACCTCGAAATGGCTGACGGTCGGGACCACTATACTCAGGGCGTCAGGACGCGCTTCGTCGAGAAATCTGTCCAAATCGGAATAAGCGGCCGTCCCGAGGTTTTCGGCCACGTCATGCGCCTTCTCCTCGTCGACATCGACAACGCCGACCAGGTTTGCCCCCAGTATCTCCGTATACACGCGCGCGTGATGCACGCCAAGATGCCCTACCCCAACCACTCCAACTCTCACGTCATTCATGAAAAACCGCGCTCCCTCGTGTACCCGTGTGATTTACTTCGACACTATAATATATTGTCACTGCGCGACCCCATTTTGTGGCATGTTATATCGATATTTTTTTGATTCGGGTTAAATAACCCGCAGCTTTCACCCGCCTGATCGCCGTGAATCGCCGCGCCTCCGGAAAAATCTTCGCCATTCCAGCGTACCTCCCGATGTACGCCCGATAAAACAGGTTTTTGCCACCCAATAAATCAATACCGCCGTCACCCAACTCGTGACTACGTCCCTTAGCCAGTGAGATCTTGAAATAATTCTGGATAATCCGGTAACGACCCCCAATAATACTCCTATGATTCCCATAACCGGATAACCGCATATATATCGCATTTGAAACCAGAATATTCCTCCGGTCATTGCGGACATTGTATGCCCGGACGGGAAAGAATCCCCTTCATTGACCGACCATTCCAATTTCAAAGGAGGGTTGACCGTTCCTTCCACCCTATTCGGCCTCGGGTTGTTGAATAATACTTTCAGAGAGCCCTGAATGGCCTCGGAAACGGCGTAAGAAATGACGAATACTTTTGTAATAGGACTTCCGAGGCGACAGGCCGAATAAATTAAAAAAACAACCGGCGTCGCGATTTGAAGTTGATCCCCCGTTTTTACGAGAATGTTCCCCACAGTTGTTTTCCTGAATCCCCACATCGTGCGATAAAAACGGTCCAAAATTTTCCGCGTGGCCGTCATTTGCCGCGGAGCCGGCTGCTCCAACTGTCCGCCTGATTCCTCACCGGCGTAAGAAGCAACGGGCGGCGGCGCCATGATCGGCGTAAATATCTCCGCGAAAAAAATCACAAGAGACAACAGCACGGTGAATTTGTTAAATTTTGAACGGCCCATCATTTATAGAGAACCTCCTTAGTTAGATTCAATATTTGTATTTCAGTTCCCTTCTAAGATATCCCACCAAAAAAAGGCTGCCGCAGCAGACCGTCAATTCATCTGCCAGCGTCGCCGTGAGCGCGGATTCGAGCGCATCGCCCGGGTTTTCGAAGATGCCCGCGACAGCGAGACCGGCTTCTTTGGCGTATCCTGCCAGTTCTGACGCGCGGAGCGATCTTTCCATGGGCAGTTGAGCGCAGAACATCGGACAGTCCAGTTTTTTCAGGACGTTCAGAATGGGAACGAAATCCTTGTCGTTCATCACCGCGAACACCGCGGCGCCGGCTTTGATTTTTTCGCCGTCGCGCCTGATGTTTCCGAGCGAGGAAACGAGCGTCCGCGCGCCATGTTCGTTGTGAGCGCCGTCGAGCATTATCATATGCCCGTCCGCGCTTCGTATAATTTCCATCCTTCCCGGCCAGTCCGTCCGAGCGAGGCCGCGCCGGATAATTTCCTCGTTCAAAGCAGGAAAAAGGGAGGCATGTCTTTTGAGGTACAAAAGGACGGTGATCGCGCGCGCCGAGTTGAATGCCTGGTGACGTCCGGGCAGCGGTATTCTGAGGTCCGGCATATCGACGTTCCCCATGACTTCGGTATCTAAAACCCTGTACGAAAAAAAAGTCCCTTCCACGTCGCATCTTATGTACTCGGGGCGCGCCATGCCGTCGAGCAGATGCGGAAGTGCGCCCTTTTCCCGGCAATACTCCGCAAAAAGCCCGGTCAACCGTTCGTCGTCCCCGGCGTAGAACGCGTGACGCCCGCCTCTCGCGGCGGCGAATTTTTCACCCGCTATCGCTTCCAGCGTATCGCCCAAATATTGCATGTGATCCATTCCGATGGGGTTGATCATGACGGCCTCGGCGTCGCAGACCGAGGTGGCGTCGTACCGTCCGCCCATTCCGGCCTCGAGGATCACGGCGTCCGCGCGCGCCTCGCGGATGATCGACAGGGCCGTCGCCGTAAAATGCTCGAAAAAGCTGGGCTTGTCCTCGCGCAGCTCGGCGTCGGACTCGACCGTGCGGACGATTTTCCTCCAATGTGCGCTCCAGTCGGAGAACGGCACAAAACCGCCCGACAGGCGCAGCCGTTCCTGAAGGGAAACCAAGTGCGGGCTTGTGTAAAGGGCCGTTTTCATTCCGGCCGCCGTCAATATGGCATCCATCACCGCGGCCGACGAACCCTTGCCGTTGGTACCCAATATCTGTATCGCGGACATATCCTTCTCGGGATTCCCCAACAAATGAAGGAGCCTCGAAATCCGCCTCAATCCCGGACGGATGCCGAAGCTCGAAAATCGCGTTATCTCGCCGGTGAGAGCTTCGAAACCGTCAAAATTCTCCAAATCGGCGCAAAGTCTCATCGTGTACCTATTGCCGGCGAAGACCTTCCAAATTTTCCTCTACGCGGCGTTTCCTCGCCTCGCCTTCCGCGAGGGCCATTCTTTCTTTTTCCACCACTTCGGCCGGCGCCCTTTGGATAAAATTCTCGTTCCCGAGTTTTCCGGCGATCCTTTTCATCTCGGCGTCCAATTTTTTGATTTCATCCTCGAAGCGAGATATTTCCCTGCCGACATCCATCAGGCTGCCGACGGGGAAGAACAGTTCCCAGTCGGAGGTGACGGTCGCTATTGATTTCGACGGTTTTGCGGCGTCAAGCGGGCTCAGTTCTACATCGTCGACTTTGGCGAGCAGTTTTATCATGCCGACGTTCTCACTGACGAGGGCGGTTTTGTCCCGGTCTTTGAGCCTCAGGGAGACCTTCGGAGCCGCTTTTTGAGGGGTCAGTTTCACCTCGGACCTCAGGTTTCGGATGGCTCTCACGATATTCTGCAGGAACGCCATGTCAGATTCGGCGCTTTCTGATCCAGCGGGGCTTTTCGCCTCGGGCCACGCGGCGCGGCCTATTATTCCGCCGCCGAAGGCGAACGCCTCCCACAGTTCCTCCGTCACGAAAGGAATGATGGGATGCAGGAGCTTCAGTACGTCCCTGAAAACGTGATAAAGCACCTTCTGGGCGGCGTTTTTGCGGCAAGGTCCCTCGTCGCCGCGAAGCGCCGGTTTCGACATCTCCAGATACCAGTCGCACAGCTCGTTCCACACGAAATCGTACATCAGCCTGGCAGCCTCGCCGAAGAAATAACCTTCGAGCAGCCGCGTCATCTCAGACGTCACACCCGAGACACGCGCTGCTATCCACTTGTCGTGCAGCCTCAAATGAGGCTCATCATCGCCGCCGGGGAGAGCGATATCGCATGGCGCGTCTTTCAGGTTCATCAGCGCGAACCGCGAGGCGTTCCAGAGTTTGTTCAGGAAGAACCGATAAGTCTCTATCCGGCTCTCCGACATGAATATGTCGCGCCCCTGCAGCGTGAGAGCGGTCAGCGTGAGCCGAAGCGCGTCCGCCCCGTATTTGTCGATTACGACGAGCGGGTCTATCACGTTGCCCCTCGATTTGCTCATCTTCTGGCCGTGTTCGTCGCGAACCAGCGCGTGGATATAAACGTCATGAAACGGCTCGCGTCCCATGAACTCCATGCCCATCATTATCATGCGGGCGACCCAGAAGAATATTATGTCGAACCCGGTCACGAGGACACTCGTCGGGTAAAAAGCGCACAGCGCGTCGGTATCGTCGGGCCAGCCCATTGTCGAAAACGGCCAGAGCGCGCTCGAAAACCAAGTATCGAGGACATCCTCGTCCTGTTTCAGATCTGCGCGGCCGCACTTGCAGGCGGCTGGAGTTTCGAGCGACACGGTCACCTCGCCGCAGTCATGGCAGTACCACGCGGGTATCCTGTGTCCCCACCAGAGCTGGCGGGATATGCACCAGTCCCTGATGTTTTCCATCCACTGATAATACGTCTGTGTCCACATTTCCGGCACGAAGCGTATAGAGCCCGCCTTCACGGCCTCGATATCCGCCCGCGCGAGCGATTTGGCGCGGACGAACCACTGTTCCGAGAGATACGGCTCTATTATCGTATTGCATCTGTAACAGTGCCCGACGGAGTGTTTGTGTTCCTCGACCGCGCTCAGCACCCCCAGGTTTTTCAGCTCTTCCGTAATGGCGCGCCTCGCCTCGAAACGGTCGAGCCCCTTGTACGTTCCGGCTTCGTCCGACATCACTCCATGAGCGTCTATCACCTGTATGGATTCGAGCCCGTGTCTCGCGCCGACCAGAAAATCGTTGGGGTCATGCGCCGGGGTTATCTTGACCGCGCCCGTGCCGAACTCGGGATCCACCATGTTGTCCTCTATCACGGGTATGACGCGGCCGGTTATGGGAACACAGACGCGCCTCCCCACGAGATGCCTGTTGCGTTCGTCCCTCGGGTGCACGGCGATGGCGGTATCGCCGAGGATGGTCTCGGGGCGCGTCGTCACGACGGTTATGCCGCCGTCACCGCCGTCGGCGAACCTGTACAGGACACTGTAGAACCTGCCTTCCAGCTCCCTATGTTCGACTTCGAGGTCCGAAAGCGCCGTGAGACATCTCGGACACCAGTTGATCAGATATTTTCCCCGATAAATGAGGTCTTTATTGTACAGGTCGACGAATACCCTGCGCACCGCGCGCGACAGGCCCTCGTCCATCGTGAAACGCTCGCGGTCCCAGTCGCAGGAAGCGCCCAGCTTCTTGAGCTGGCCGATTATGCGGGAACCGTACTCTTCCTTCCATGCCCATACCCGTTCCACAAACGCCTCGCGCCCCAGTTCGTGGCGGCTTACGCCGTCCTTCATGAGAGAGCGTTCCACCACGTTTTGCGTGGCTATGCCGGCGTGATCCGTTCCCGGCATCCACAGCACCTTGAAACCCTGCATACGCTTTGCGCGGCAGAGGATATCCTGTAGTGTGTTGTCCAAAGCGTGTCCCAGATGAAGGGAACCTGTGACGTTGGGAGGTGGGATCACGATGCTGAAAGGAGGTTTGTCCTGGTTCGGATCGGCCTTGAAGATGCCGTCCTCGATCCATTTGGCGTACCATTTGTCCTCTATGGGGCCAGGCTCATAACTTTTCGCCATGTCCTCCACATTCGCTCGACCTGCTCCCATAAAAACCTGCCTCCTGTAATCGGATTATATATCGTTAAGTTCGCGTATTATTTGCGGAATTGCCTGTCTGAGGCATTCCGCGGCTTCGTCGTTTTTTCCGTTCGTCACAAACGGAGGAAGGACTGATACCAGCCCGGAACGAACATATTTTTCATATTGTCCCTTCGCGCGCCCTTTCGGAACCTTGTCGCCCTTGGTGAAAACCACTAGCCTGGGCATGTCCATTCCGTCAAGCCAACCGGTGAGTTCTCTGTCCCCTTCGAGAAATCCGTGACGGAAATCCACGAGATGAATGACGAAAGACACGTGCCGGTCATTCGAAAAAAAATCGTTGATCAGCCTCCACCAGTTTTTTTTCTCGCCGGCGCTCACACCCGCGTATCCGTAACCGGGCATGTCCACGAGACAGAAACTTTCTTCGCCCGCGAGCACTCTGTAAAAGTTGACGCTCCTCGTCTTGCCCGGTTTTGAGCTGACGTATGCCACCTTTTTTCGGGTTCTACCCAACAAAACATTTATCAGCGTCGATTTGCCGACGTTCGAACGGCCCACGAAAACGACCTCGGGCAGCTCCGCCGCTGGGAACTGGGCGCGGCTCCACGCTGTACGGACGGCATCGTGCTGCCAGTGGGTCAATTGGCGGCTCTTTTCTCCAGAGTGAGCCCGAAAACCTCGTCGACCTCCGAGACATAGTTGAAAACCATCCCGTCCCTGGCCCATTCAGCCAGTTCGTCAACATCGACTTTGTTTTCCTTGGGCAGTATCACCGACGTAATGCCGTTTCTCCTGGCGGCGAGCACTTTTTCCTTCACGCCGCCTATGGGAAGCACGGTACCGCGCAGGGTGATTTCTCCGGTCATCGCTACCCGCGAGTTTATTACGCGGCCCGAAAACGCGGAGAGCATCGCGAGCGCCAGGGTAACACCCGCGGAAGGCCCGTCTTTGGGGATGGCGCCTTCGGGAACGTGAACGTGGACATCCGTCTTTTCCCATTCCACGTCATTCAAACGGTATTTGTCGGCGCACGAACGCAGGTATCCCAACGCGGCCTGCGCTGACTCCTGCATGATGTCCCCGAGGTTGCCCGTGAATATGACCTTGCCGGTGCCCTTCATCACGGCCGACTCTATCACGAGGACATCACCGCCCGTCTCTGTCCAGGCGAGCCCAAGCGCGGCGCCGCACGAATCGTGCCTCGGCAGGCGCGCTTCGTGCGTTTTCGGCGCCCCTAGATAGTCCTTCAGCGACGACATCGAAATCGTCACGCTTCGTGGAAGTTTATTGCCCGCCTCGGAGTCCTTCACTATTTTCGTTGCCAATTTGCGCGCGACGCGCGACATCTGGCGGTCGAGCCCGCGAACCCCGGCCTCTCTCGTGTATTCCGACACTATCTTATTTAAAACCTTGTCGGGTATTTTAACGTTGAATTTGGAGAGTCCGTTTTCCTTCAGGATTTTCGGCCAGAGATGGTTCGTGGCTATATGCAGTTTTTCCTCGGCCACGTACCCGGGCAGGGAGATGGTCTCCATCCTGTCCAGAAGCGGACGGGGTATAGTGTGAGCCACGTTAGCCGTGGTGATGAACATCACCTGGCTCAGATCGAACGCCACTTCCAGAAAATGATCGGTGAAGTCGCGGTTCTGCTCGGGATCCAGCACTTCGAGAAGCGCCGACGAAGGGTCTCCCCGGAAATCGGTTCCCACCTTGTCTATCTCATCCATCAGCATGACGGGATTTTTGACCCCCGCCTGCTTCATCTTCTGTATTATCCGTCCGGGCAGGGAGCCAATATATGTCCGGCGGTGCCCCCTGATCTCGGCTTCGTCCCGCATACCGCCCAGGGAAAAGTTGACGAATTTCCGGTTCAGCGCACGGGCTATGGATTTGCCGAGAGAGGTCTTGCCCACCCCCGGCGGCCCTACGAAGCAGAGCACCTGTCCCCGCCGCGATTCTCGCCCTTTGAGGCGCTGAACGGCCAGAAATTCCAGAATTCGCTCCTTGACCTCATCCAGCCCGTAATGGTCCTCGTCCAGAACCGAGCGGGCAATGCCCAAGTCCAGCCTGTCCTGTGAGCGCTTTTTCCATGGCATATCGGACAGCCACTCTATATATGTGCGGGAAACCGTACCCTCCGCCGACATGGAGGGCATCTTGCACAGCCGGTCGAGTTCCGCCACGGCCTTTTTCTCCACGTCCTTCGGCATTTTGGCTTTTTTTATCTTCGCCATCAGCTCGTCACGCTCGCCGACGGCGTCGGGCTGCCCCAGTTCCGCCTGTATCGCTTTCAGTTGTTCCTTGAGGTAATATTCCTTGTTGTTCCGCTCTATCTCCTTCCTCACCCGGTCATGGATGGAATGCTCCATTTCCAGCAACTCCGTCTCGCGCATCAGTATGTGCAAAAGGCGCTCCATCCTGTCCTCTGGGTTGAGGAGTTCCAGCAGCTCTTGGCGCTCGTTCAGTTTTACCTGTATATGGGAGGCTATGATGTCGGCAAAGAGAAATGGGTCTTCAACGCTGGAGAGGGAAAACGCTATCTCTATGGGAAGTTTCGGATGAAGGTTGACATAGCGTTCGAACTGCTCCAACACGGCCCTGCGCAGCGGTTCGGCCCTCGGCGATGGTTTGCCGTCGAAATTGACCGCCACGGCATCCGCGGCGAGGTATTCGCCGGCGTTTATGTACTCGTTTACCCTCGCCCTGGCGTGCCCCTCGATCAGGACTTTGGTGGAGCCGTCGGGAAGCCGCACCATCTGAATGACATGGCACATGGTACCCATAAAATACAGCTCATCGGGGCCCGGGTCCTCCGAAACGCTGTCTTTCTGCGCGACCACCAGCAGATTTTTGTCGCTTATGGACGCTTCCTCCACACCCTTAAGAGAGCGGGGCCGCCCGACGAAAAGCGGCGCTATCACTCCCGGAAAGATGACTATGTCTCTGACGGGCAGGACTGGGATAACGGGCATCAAGCGACCTCCCGGGACGTTCTTTCCGTTATCTCGGCCTCACCGGTCCCGTTGATGAAATCCTCCGTTATCAGAATCCTGCCTATGCGGGAACTCTTCGCCGGAAGGTCGAACATCATGTCTATCATCGCGGTCTCCACGACGCTCCGAAGGCCGCGGGCCCCGGTTTTTTGAACCATGGTCAGCTTCGCTATGGCGTCGAGGGCTTCGTCGGTGAAGTCGAGGCCGACATCTTCGAGCGAGAAAATCCTCTTATATTGCTTGGTGAGGGCGTTTTTCGGCTCGCGCAGTATTCGGACGAGGGTGTCGTGATCCAGCGAATCCATCGGCACCAGAATGGGCAGCCGCCCCACGAATTCGGGGATGAAACCGTACGCGGTAAGATCCGTTGGCTGTATCTCCTTCAGCACGTCCCTGTCCTCCGACACGGAGTTGCCCACCAGTTCCCCTCCGAAACCTATGGTCTTCTTGTTGACGCGGCGCGCTATTATGCTGTCGAGGCCGTCGAAAGCGCCCCCGCATATGAAGAGTATGTTTTTCGTGTCGATCTGGACGAAATCCTGGTTCGGATGTTTGCGCCCGCCCTTCGGCGGCACGTTCGACACCGTGCCCTCCAGGATACGCAGAAGGGCTTGCTGCACGCCCTCGCCGGACACGTCCCTCGTGATTGATTGCGATTCCGATTTTCGCGATATTTTGTCTATTTCGTCGACGTAGATGATCCCATGCTCAGCGGCCTTTACGTCATATTCGGCCGCCTGCAGGAGCCTCACCAGTATGTTCTCGACATCCTCGCCGACGTATCCCGCCTCGGTCAGCGTCGTGGCGTCCGCCATGGCGAACGGCACGTGCAAAAAGTTCGCGAGGCTCTGCGCCAGGAGCGTCTTTCCGCAACCCGTGGGCCCCAACAGCAGCACGTTGCTCTTGGGAAGCTCGACTTCATCCCGCGCCGGCGCTTCTAGCGAGCGAATGCGCTGATAATGGCTGTACACGGCCACCGAAAGCACTTTTTTGGCTCTTGTCTGCCCTACGACATATTTATCAAGATAATCCTTGATCTCGTACGGTTTGGGCAGCTTTTCGCGGGTGATCGGCAGAGCTTCCGACTGCGGGCGCGGGGATTCCAGCTCGTCGCGTATAATCATGTTGCACAGTTGCACACAATCCGTGCATATATACGCGCTGGAACCTGCAATCAGCTTGGGGACTTCCTCCTGGCTCTTGCCGCAAAACGAACAGCGCACTTTTCTCTTGCGTCCGTCGCCGCTGTTATCGTAAGGAAACATGCGTTTCAATCCTCCCTTCGCGGAGCACTGCCCTATCGTTTCTGTATGACTTTATCGACGAGCCCATACTCTACCGCCTCCTCGGCGGACATGTAATAATCACGGTCAGTGTCGCGTTCTATTCTGTCGATCGGCTGGCCCGTCTGGCGGGCCAGTATGCCGTTTATCACTTTCCTGGTCTTCAGTATTTCATCGGCTTGTATCTTGATGTCACTCGCCTGCCCTCTCGATCCTCCGCTCGGCTGATGAATCAATATCCTGGCGTTCGGGAGGACTATGCGTTTCCCCTTGTCTCCGCCGGCGAGCAGCACGGCCGCCATGCTCGCCGCCAGCCCCATGCACATCGTGGAAACCGGGCATTTTATGTACTGCATCGTGTCATACATAGCAAGGCCGGCGGAGACCGAGCCTCCGGGGCTGTTGATATAAAGAAATACGTCCTTCTCGGGGTCTTCGCTCTCCAGGAACAGCAATTGCGCTATCACCAGGTTTGCCATTGCGTCTTCTATTTCCGACCCTATGAAAATTATCCTGTCTTTCAACAGCCTGCTGTATATATCGTAAGAACGTTCACCTCGTCCGGTCTGTTCGACGACTATCGGGACGAGATACGATGCGGTGGGAATACGGTCTTCGGTCATTGTTCGGCGTCTCCTTCATCATGTGCGTGCGGTTCAGCGCCCGCTTCCTCTTCGTGGCCGTGGCCGTGCGCGGCGTTGTAATCCTCCTCGTACTCGACCACCGAGACCAGCGACGCGAGATGTTTCATGGTGTTCTTCGTCCTGACCCTCGATACCACATTGGTGAATTCCTGCGTGTTTTTGCCGAGCGAATCGGCCAATTGCTGAGCGTTGACCCGCAGCGCGGCGGCCATACTCATTATCTCGGCGTTGATGTCGTCCGACGTGTACAATATTTCATCCCTGTCTGCAAGGGCGTTCAGCACCAGCGTGCTGCGAACCGTTTCCTCGGCTTTTTTTCTGAGCCGTCCGTCAAACTCGTCGACGCTCAGGTTATTGTTCGCCAGGTAATCGTCGAGCGATTGGCTGAGATCGCGCATCAACTGCCCGTCTTGTTCCCTGCGCATTGCGCTGTACTGCCTGTCGACCATGCCGTCGGGAACATCGACCTTGGCGTTTTTCACCAACGCCTCGAGCGCGGACTGGAGGAGGCCGGCCTCGCTATGCGCGGACGCGTCCTCCTCCAGTTGACGCCTGATGTCGGATTTGAGTTCGTCCACCGTACGGTACTTGCCGCGCGATATCTCGGACACGGTCTCATCGTTCATCTCCGGCAATATCCGTCTCATGAGGTTCAATATCTTCAATTCGTAATGCACCGTGTGTCCGGCTATTTTTGGATCGGGATAATCGTCCTCGAGCACTATATCGAAAGACAATTCCTCACCCGGCCCGTGTCCTATTATAGCACCCGCGATGTCGTCTCTCAGGCTCGACAGAAAGAACGTGTTTTTCCTGTCCCTCTCCACTGCGTGTGTGGTGCCCGCCCGCTCTACGTAGGACGTATATTCCACCTCCACGATGTCACTTGCCTGGGCCGGTCTGTCCTCGTCCGTGGGTTCTACCCTGGCGTTCGATTCGAGCACCTGACGAAGGCCAGCCTCCACGTCACTGTCGTGCACGTTGTAAATTTTCTTCACGGCAACTAGCGAGCTTATATCGGGAAGCTCCACCTCAGGGCGCGCCTCGAGCGTGAATTCTATTTCGAGAGGTTTCCCCTCGGCGAGATCGCCGAGTTTAAATTTCGGTTCGGCGATCATGTCGATTTCATATCCGTTCACAACCGCCTCCAGCGCCTCGTTAGCGAGCCGCTCCAGCGTCTCCTTGTAAATGACGTTCTTTCCCATAAAAAGCTCGAGCGTTTTTCTTGGGACGTGTCCCTTGCGAAAACCCTTTATATTCGCCTTGTTCGAGAAATCCCGAATCGTCCTGTTTACCGCTTTATCGACCTCGCCCGCCTCATGTTCGGTCTTTACCACCACGACGTTGTTTTCCTGGGAGATAATCTCCGACTTCAAACGTTACAACTCCTTTCGGATACCTATATCCGCATTTAACCTGCCCATTCTATTATAAAAAACAAATCCCGTCTAGAAAGCCGGAGTTATTCCGCAGGGCAACAGCATTTATTCATAAACCCTTGATATGAGCTGTTTTAGCCAATACGTAAAAATACTTATACAAAAATGCGAAACCAGTGCTTGCAAGACTTTATAGAAAGTAAATGCTGTTGCCCTGGGTTATTCCGGGATTATTTGTATAGCCAATTATGAGTTATAATACTTATAACATTTTATATTTGCTGGGGTGATGAATGATTGAAAGAGAAATTCGTATCCTTTGCGCAGGAATTTGAGGATTGCATTTTATTTTGCGCCCTGAACTGGGTTGAAAAAGGGTTTTATGTAGACGTAGGCGCAAGCGATCCTGCAATTTGTTCGGTGACCAAAGCATTTTACGATCGTGGCTGGAACGGAATAAACATTGAACCATTGAAGGACGAGTACCGCAAACTCTGTCATGACCGGCCGCGCGATATCAATCTGAACATTGGCGCCGGCAGAGAGAACGGAGAAATGGAATTCGCGATTTTGGGTATGGGCACGACCTGTGACATGAATGCAATACTTAAAGTACAAGACGAAATTAGTATATTGAATAAAGAGACCTTACCTATAAGAAAATTATCTGAGATATTAAGAGAGTACGAGGATGAACACGGAAGACAAACAATACATTTTTGTAAAATAGATGTGGAAGGATCGGAAAGAGCCGTCCTGGAAGGTATGGATTTTGAAGCACACAGACCATGGGTTATGCTTCTCGAAGCTACTCTTCCAGGTACATCTATACCAAGCCATGAAAGATGGGAAGATTTGCTCATCGGCAATGGATATGAGTATGTTTTATCCTACGGAATCAACAGATATTACGTCGACGCGCGCCTCGACGACAGGGCGCTCTTGAGACTGCGGGACGGCTTTCGCAACGCCGAACTGTGCGGAAAAGGCGAATATGACTTTGTAACGCCTTCAAATCATGATAAAACATTGAACGATTATATGCTATCACGTTTTGCACGCGATTTTATCAAAAAGATTGCTAGGGGCGAAAGAACGTTTAATGAATACATGACGCGTCGCAGAGAGCTTAAGGCTTTCGGCAATATTCCATTGTTAAAGGAAATAGAGTGGTTTGGTAAATTTGTCCTGTTGCGCAGACATATGTAAATTTTTTCTTGACAGATTTTCGAGGATGTGGTTTCATACTGAGCTATTGAAACCGTTGATGCAGAGATCAAACCGTTAGCGCGCTTCGGTACGATATGGGGAACGTGAACTTACGCGGGAAAATATTTCCCGATGAACGAACCTCGCGACAGAGAGCCGGGGTAAGGTGAGAGCCCGGTAGAAAGCGGAACGGCAAATGGACTGCGGAGGGCGCGGAGGAAAGGGATTGCTATTCCCCAGTATTTCGCGACGCAACGCCGGCGTAATATGGCGAGGGATGTGTTGGCGTCCCATAGAGCGGGCGGTATCGACCGCCAAACAAGGTGGCACCGCAGGTGTATTTACGCCTGTCCTTGTGATATACGGCAAACGCGTATTCACGGGGACAGGC
>JAISXR010000172.1 GCA_031270375.1 Synergistaceae bacterium
GTGTGGGGCGCGCTATTCGACGAGGGGCTTCCCGTCACGTGCGAGACCGATGTACTCGGCGCCCTCGGCTGCGGAATGATGGCTGGCGCGGCACGGGGCGACACCGTCCCGTTCTTCGCGGATATAACGGTGCGGCACCCCACGAACGATAACGCGGAATTGCTGTGGCACTGCGGCCCCTTTCCGCCGTCGCTCGCCCGCGAGGCAAGGCCCGGAGTAGTGGGCTGCAAGGGACAGTTCGAGATCGCGGGCGGCGATATAACGTTGATTCGCATGGGGAGCCTCAAGGGCAAATACACCATGTTCGCCGGTGAGGTTCGCGGCGTAGACGGTCCCAAGACCAACGGAACGTATGTGTGGATAGAGACGGGCGATTGGCCGAAATGGGAGCGGAAATTCGTCACCGGGCCGTATATCCACCACGTCACCGGCGCTCACGGCAAATATCGGGAGATAATCCACGAGGCGCTGAAGTATGTCGGTGATATCGCGCCCGACGGAATCGACTGACCATGCGGACAAAAAAGCCGCTTCGGTTTTTCCGGATTGCGGGGGAAGCGTAAAAAGGCCACGAGGGGCATCGCTCCATGGCAGCATTAAAAATACGTAAGGAGGAGATAGTATGAGGAAATTTACGGCAATATTGGCGGCAGTGCTCGTTATTGTGTGTGTGTTCGCGGCGGCGGCTCCGGCCGGCGCCAAGGAGATTAAACAAGGCCTGAAGGTGGCTAGCATCAACGCCACGAACACGCACGGCTGGCGGTTCGTATACGACAAGCAGATGCGGGAGGTGGCCGAGGGACTCAAGGCCAAGGGAATAATAGCAGAATTCACGGAACTGTGTCCCAATATGGATCAGGCCGTCGAGGCTCAGATGTTCGAGACGTGCGTCAACGAGAAGTACGACGTGATACTGCTCAACGCCGTCGGCTCATCCGGGCTCGACACCCAGATAGAGATGGCCATCGACGCTGGAATCACCGTAATCTTCGTGGACAACCTCTATCCGTATGAGGGAGTGCTGGGTATCCAGACCGACCAGAGGATATGGGCCGGCAACGCGTGTCAGGCGCTTGTCGATTTTCTCGGCGGCAAGGGCAAGATAATCATGTTGAACGGTATTCTCGGCGCCACCGGCTCTTCCGTCCGCTACGACACATGGGAAGGGATTCTCGCGAATTATCCCGATATCGAAGTGGTGTTCAAGGGCGCCCACAGTTGGAGCCAGGTCGAAAGCAAGCGCGTCATGAGCGAGTTTCTGGCCTCGGGGACGGCGTATGACGCGATACTCACCGAGGAAGGCTGCGTCGGTATACTGGAGGCGATAGAGGAAGCGAAAGCGCCATATCCCAAATACATGACATCCGACGAGGAAGTTGGTTACTTGCGTATGCTTGCCCGCATAAACAAGGACGAGCCGGTTATCGGCTTCTACATCATAGAGAATCCTCCAGGAATCGGCGCGACGGCCCTTAAACTGGCGGTCAGGGTGGCCTCCGGCTGGGAATTCAAGGATGGCGTGCTGGAGAACGGCAGCTACCTCTACAAGCCGAGCTACGTAGTAACGCCGGATACCCTAGCTAAGGCCGTCGAGGACACCAAAGACATGGCCGACACAGACCAGGTCTCGGCGTTCATCACCGACGAAACCGCTGACGCCGCGTTCGAGTAGTTGTTTGAGCATAATAGCTGCAGGAGCCGCCGCGTTTTACGCGCGTCGGCTTCTGCTTTGGGAGTGACGCGCGTTTGCTGGAAATAAAGCACGTCAATAAGACTTACGGCGCAGTCGCGGCGCTGCGGGGCGTTTCGCTCTCGCTTGCCGTGGGGGAGATAACGGCGCTTTTGGGGGCGAACGGGTCGGGCAAATCGACGCTCGTCAAAATACTTGGCGGTTCCGTCAAGGAAGATTCCGGAGAAATTTACATCGGCGGGAAACGCGTTCACATAAATGGCAGCGGATCGGCCCGCGCTAACAGAATATCCGCCGCGTATCAGGAATTGAGCCTCATCCCGCGCATGACGGTGATCGAGAACATCATGCTCGGGCATTACGTCAAAAATAAATTTGGAAGAATAGATATCCAAAAAAACAGGGAGTGCGCGGCTTCCATATTTGCCGAACTCGGCGTCGAGTGCGACCTGGACGCGTACCCGCAGGATCTCGCCCCTTCGGCCAGGAGCATCGTGGAAATAGTCAAGGCGGTCTCGTGGAACCCTGGCGTGCTCCTGTTGGACGAGGTCACGGCCGCGCTTCACCACGACGAGGCGGAGCGCCTGTTCGCGTTCATGCGGACGCTAGCGGGCCGCGGTGTGTCGATCGTGATGGTGACGCACCGGTTGGGAGAGATATATCAGGTGGCAGGCCGTGCCGTGATATTGCGAAACGGAGAGGTCGCGGCCGATACCCCCCTCGAATCCTGCGACATAGAGACAGTAGTCTATCATATGACTGGAAAAATCCCGGAGACCCATAAACGCGAAGCCGGCGGAGCCGCCAGAGACGATGCCGTTCTCGAGATAAAGGGAATGGCGGTCGGCGACGCGGTGAAAGATGTAAGCATGACTGTCAACAGGGGCGAGATAATAGGCGTGGGCGGCCTGGAGGGGCAGGGACAGTCGCAGTTCATACGCGCGGTATACGGAGTGGAGCGTCAAACCGCGGGCGAGATGAAGATAAAAGGCAGTCCCGTGCGGATACACGACGCCTCGGACGCGGTGCGGCGCGGGATTGGCTTTGTCTCCGGCGATCGCAACCGCGAGTCGATCTTCCCTATCATGTCGATCCGCGAGAACCTGTACAGCGCGAAGATGTCCTACGGCGGCATGTTCGGCTTCATATCGGAGGGCCGTATGCGCTCGTCGGCCCAGAAAATAGTGGACGATTACGGCATCAAGATAGGGCGCGTCACCGACCCGATAAGTTCCCTGTCGGGCGGCAATCAGCAGAAGGTCGTGTTCGGACGGTGGATATTGGTCACTCCCGATATACTGCTCCTGGACGACCCCACGAAGGGTGTCGATGTCGCGGCGCGCCGTGAACTGCATAATTTTCTCAAAGACGCGGCGGACAAGGGTATGACCGTGATCATCTCGTCAAGCGACAACGATGAGCTGCTCGAGATATCGGAACGCATCTATGTCTTTTACGAGGGTAAAATTTACGGCGTGCTTGCTGGCGACGACAAGACCGAGGAAAAACTGATATCGGCCATGATGGGGCTATGATGAGGTGCGTGCGGTGACTGCGCGGATTGTTCCAAAAAACCGACTCAAGGCGTTCAGGGGCAGGCCCGAATTCATGGGCGCGGCGCTCTTGGCGATAATAATTGTGCTTAATGTGATAACTCAGCAGGGCAAGTTCTTCAGTTCCTCGAACTTCGTCAACATATTCGCCAACAACACGCCGCTCGTCATACTCGCCATGGCCCAATGCGCCGTCCTGATATCCGGCAACATCGACATTTCGACGGGCATAACCATGTCGTTGGTGAACGTGTGGTGCGTCATGATGCCTGAATATTACCCCGGTTTTCCGGTGTGGCTCGCTTTTGCCACTGGATTTTTGATAGCTGTGGGCATAGGGCTCGCCAACGGTTTCCTGGTCGGGTTTTTCAGGATACCGCCGATGCTCGCCACCTACGGGATGAGCTATATAGTGAGGGGATTGTCGCTCTTGGTGTCCGACAGGCCGCAGGGCCGCATCGACAAGGCCATACGCACGTTCTATCGCGCCGATTTTTTTGGCGTACCGGCTTCTTTCGCGATAGTGCTCGTCTTCTCGCTCGTGTGGTTGTATATGAGGCGACGGCCGGGGGTGCAGGAGATATACGCTCTGGGCGGAAACGAGAGAAACACCTACCTCACCGGCGTGTCCACGAGTCGCGTCACGGTCAGGGCATACGCTATATGCGGCGTTTTCACCGGTTTCGCCGGGTTGCTGTGGACGGCTATGCTGAGCAGCTCAAACCCGATTTCCGGAGATGTCAAGACCCTCGAATCAATAGCGGCGGCGCTTCTCGGGGGCGTTCTGATATCGGGAGGGTGGGGCAGCATGATATGCGGTGTCTTGGGAGCGCTGTTTCTGGCGCTTGTCACCAACACCGCGACGTATCTTTTCATCAACCTCTTGCCCCGGCTGATTCCGGGTTTCTCACTGCCAAACTACTATCAGAACTTCGTCTCGCAGATAATAATACTGCTGGGGATAGTGGCGACGATAATGGCGAACAACCGGGCCGCGCGGTCCAAAGGCGCGTCCGCTCCCAAGGGGGAATGAGGTCGTGTCCGCTCGCTTGAACCGCGGCATGAATGCCGTGAAAATATTGCGGCAAATTTTCGGCAATACGGCGCTGATGGCGTTTTTGCTGTCCGTCGCGATGTTCGCCGTGTTGCGGGTCATCAAGCCGAACGCTGCGACGCTGAGTTCCCTGTCGACGGTGTTGGCGAATACGTCGATGCTGATTTTCGCCTGCGCGGGGCAGATGATAATAATAACGTCCGGCGGCGGAGGCATCGACCTCTCGGCCGGGGCAATAATGTCCACCGCCGCCGTGATAACGGTGGAAACCATGAACGGCGATCCGTCGATGCTGGTTCCGTCGTTTCTGCTGTGTCTCGCGGCGGGAGCGCTGTTCGGCCTCCTCAATGGCGTCGGCGCGGCCTATATCAAAATACCGGCGCTCATCATGACACTCTGCGTGTCGAACATCCTGGGCCGCTTCCAATTGGTGATATCGCAGGGCGCGCCGCGCGGTACGGTCGCGGGTGTCCTTACCAGGAGTCTGACCGCGAAATACGGCGTCACGCCGCTTCTGCCGGATCTGATACCCGGAATAGCGATCTGGGCGGCCGTTTTTTACGCAGTGGTGGTGTTGTTTCTGAAATACACAAAATATGGCTACAGGCTGAGCCTGATAGGGACGAACTTCGAGGCCGCCAGATTGTCCGGCGTCAGAGCGAAACGGACGCAGATGCTGGCGTACGTGATCGGCGGAATGCTGGCCGGCCTGGGAGGTTACGTCGGAGCCGGTTATTTCCGCCAGATGCAGCCCGCCACGTTCGACGGCTACACCATGCAATCCATAGCGGCAGTGGTGATAGGCGGCACGCTCCTGTCGGGGGGCCGCGCGAACTACGCGGGCACGGTATTCGGCGCCCTGCTCCTCACGGTACTGAGCCAGTTCCTGATAGCCTTCAACACATCGGTAGCCCTCCGCTACATAATAATGGGCGCGATGCTGATAGCGCTCCTAGTGGCCTACCACAGAAAACCGGCCATACGTCAGTAGCCGTCGGCAACTGTGCCGGCGAATCAAATTTCCCCGGATCGGAATATATTCGGAAGCGAAGGATTTTGAGAGCATTGTAACGAGAGTTTGTCCGGACAGGAATATGAACGCGCAATATGTTTTTTCATGAGGCGCAACTTCCCTATTGTTTATTTTACGCCACCACGAATTTCTGAAAAAATTATTATACATATAAATATCAATTTTTAAAGAGCTTTTTACGGACGCGCGCCGCGAACGGCTCGAATACAATTACCGTCGCCGGCGCCCGCAGAGTGATATAATACGAAGCGGCGCGGCGGTTATTAATTAAGGAGAGGTGTATAATGCGTAAAGACTCCCATCTCTTTATGGGTACTTTAGAAAAGCGCTGTATCATTTTAAAATACAATAATTCAAGATACTGCAGGTGACGCCCTATGTCTGACGACAGAAAAAAAGTGCTTATAGTGGATGACAACCCCGTCAACCTTAAAATGGCCCGGAACGCCTTGATAAGCGCGTTCGACGTGTTCACCGTTCCCAGCGTGGCGAAAATGCGGCAGCTTCTCGAGAGCATCCTTCCCGACCTGATTCTGCTCGACGTGCTCATGCCGGAAATCGGGGGATACGAAGCGATAGCCGAGCTGAAGGCCGATGAACGGACGAACGGCATACCGGTCATATTCCTCACGTCAAAGGCGGACGCGATCAGCGAATTGGAGGGGCTTTCCCTCGGCGCCGTGGATTACATCATTAAACCGTTCACCCCCCAGTTGCTGCTGAAGCGGGCCAAAATACACATGCTCATCGAATCGCAGAAGAGGGAATTGAAATATATAAACGCCAACCTCGAGAAATTGGTGGAGGCGAAGATGCGCGAGATCGTCGAGCTGCAGGGAGCTATCCTTTCGACGGTGAGCGAACTGGTGGAGCGCCGGGACGACGTCACGGGCATGCATGTCATACGCACCGCGCAAACCCTGCGCGTCCTGACGGAGGAAATGTTCAGGATCGGCGTCTACCTCGACGAACTGCGGCAATGGGACATCGAACTGTTCCTTCAGTCGTCCCAGCTCCATGACGTCGGCAAAATATCCATCCACGACGATATCCTCATGAAACCCGGGAAACTTACCAGGGAAGAATTTGACGAGATGAAGAAACACGCCGCGTTCGGCGAAAAGATAATCGACAGGATACAGCAAAACACCAGGGAAAGCGCGTTTTTAACGCACGCGAAGATCATGGCCGGCACGCATCATGAAAAGTGGGACGGTTCCGGATACCCTTACAGCTTCGCCGGCGAGGATATCCCTTTGCAGGGGCGCCTGATGGCCATCGCCGACGTGTACGACGCGCTGATTTCCGAACGCCCGTACAAGAAAGCGTTCACGATGGATGAGGCAGGGCGGATCATTCATGACTCTTTCGGCAGCCACTTCGATCCCGCCCTCGAAGAAGCGTTCGAGGCGGCGTTCGCGCGATTCCCATGCCCGGCGTGACAATCGCGCGGCCGTTTCTCTGATCGCCGCGACATGAAATAATAAAAGGAGGCCTCAGATGGAAATCCTTTTTGCGGCAAGCGAGGCGCGGCCTTTCTTTGTTTCGGACAGCGACGGCGTTATGACGGGAGGACTGCCGGCCGCGTTGCACCGGCGCGGCGCGGCGGTCTGCGCGGTGCTTCCTTTATATGAGGATTTAAGTGCCTATTGGCGCGAAAAACTGAAATTCGTCGTCAGTTTTACCGTGCCCGTGGGATGGCGCAATCAATACTGCGGTATGTTCGAGTTGCATTGGCGCGGCGTGACGTGGTATTTTCTCGACAACGAATACTACTTCAAACGGCCCGGGCTTTACGGGTTTTATGACGACGGCGAGCGATTCGCTTTTTTCTCCCGCGCCGTTCTCGAACTGCTTTTCCACACGGGGATCGAGCCGAACATACTCCATTGCAACGGCTGGCAAACGGCCCTCGCTCCGGTATATCTCAACCTGTATTACCGGCGTATCGGGAAATTCGCCGGAATGAAGACTATATTTACCATCCACGACATCAGGCGGCAGTATACGGCGCCCACCGGTATACTCGAAGGGACTTTCGGCATCGGGCGGGAGAACATGCACATGCTGGAATACGGCGGAGAGCTGAATCTGACGAAGGGCGCCATAGAGGCGAGCGATCTCGTCAGCACGCTTTCGCCGTCCTATGCCGGCGAGTTGCTAGACCCGGCATACGGCTGCGGTCTGGATGACTTTCTGCAAAAAAAACGGCGCAAACTCCGCAGTATACTCGGCGGCATTGATATCAGCGATTATAACCCTTTGACGGACCCGCATATTCCATCCAATTACGGAATAGACGACGTCTCGGGGGGAAAATCCGCGTGCAAAAAGGCTCTGCGGAGGGAATTCGGCCTCGCGGAGGACCGCGCGCCGGTCGTCGGCATGGCCGCCGATTTCACTGAGGACAGAGGCCTCGACATCGTAATGCCCGTCGCGGATGAAATGCTCGATCTCGGGTTTCAGCTGGCGGTCACGGGCTCGGGCGATGAAAAATGCGAAAAATTTTTCACGGAACTCGCTTCCCGCCGGAGAGGGGAAGCCGGAGCGCGCCTCGGTAGCTCGGAGGCGTTGACGCGCCTTATATACGCCGGAAGCGATATTTTTCTGATGCCGAACAAGACGGAACCCTGCGGTTTTAGGCAGATGGCGGCGCTCCGTTATGGAGCGGCGCCGGTTGTCCGTGAAACCGGAGGACTTAGCGACACCGTGCGGGAAAATTCGGGCCAGGGCAACGGTTTTACCTTCTCCGCGTACGATTCCTGGGACATGCTTTCTGCCTGTCTGCGCGCCAGGGATCTGTATCATGATGGCGGCGGCGGCTGGGCTTCTTTGGTGCGGCGCGCGATGCGCTGCGACAACGGCTGGACGGCTGCCGCGGCAAATTATATGGATATGTACAGACGGGTGATAGCGCTTTCATAAGGGGGCTGAGGTCATGATTCAATCGTTTTCGGCGTACACAACAGAGATA
>JAISXR010000211.1 GCA_031270375.1 Synergistaceae bacterium
CCGCCATTTCGGCGCACGTTTTGCTCGCGGCGTAAGGCTCGTCCCCGCCGAGCCGGTCGGTCTCGTCATAAGGACGCGCCGTCTCCGCGTTCTCATACACCTTGTCGCTCGTCACCACGATAGCGGCTTTGACGCTTTGCGTCTCGCGGACGGACTGGAGGAAATTGACTGTGCCCATCACGTTCGCGTCAAACGTCTCCGCCGGATATTTCCACGCGGTTCCGACGATGGCCTGCGCCGCCAGATGAAACGCGATTTCGGGTTGTGCCTCCTGAAACGCTTTTTTTAAACTGTCGAGGTCCCTGACGTCGCCGCCGCGATCGCTGAAATCCGGGCCGAAACGCGCTTCTTCGTAAAGGCTGTATTCGTCCGGAGGGAGCGAATAACCCGCCGCGACTGCGCCCGACATATCCAGCCACTTCGCGAGCCAAAGTCCCTTGAAGCCGGTGTGTCCGGTTATGAAAACCCGTTTCCCCCGCCAGAAATCACTTTTCACCGCGCGTCTCCGCCCTGATTTCATCTATTTCCTCTAGCAGGCCCGATTCGAGCGGATACCTGTGCGTCCATCCGAGGGATTCCAGCCTGCCGATATCGCCTCTTATGTAGGGGAATTGGGAGCACTCCTCCCGGCTTTGAAAGACGACCTCGCCTTCGGGGTTCGTATTTTTTCTGACCAATTCGGCTATCTCGCCGATGGTCGTGTCCCTGCCGCCCGATATATTGACGGCGCCGCTGAAATCGGACGCGAGGCAGCGGCAGATGGCGCCCGCGGCGTCCTTCACGTAAACGTAGTCGCGCACAAGCCCCTCATATGAACAGTTCACGCGTTCGCCCGCGAGCAGCCCTCTTATCAGCGACGGCGCCAGGCGCTTCGGTTTTTCTCCCGCGCCGTATATGAAAAACATCCTGCACCACACGAAACCGTTCCCGCCCACCTCGCTGCTTTTGAGCAGTATGCGGCCCAGATCCGCCTTGCATTCGGCGTAATACGAAATAGGGGATATCTCGTCCGTCTCGGAGAGAGGCTTGTCCGATCGCCCGTATTCCTGTTCCGTGCCTATGAACACCGCTCTACGCCCGCCGTAGCCGTAGAAGGCGTCGTAAAGCTCCAGGCTTTTCTGGACGAACATCAGATTTTCCCGTGAATCCAGATATCCTTCTCCTGTCACCCACGCCAGATTGATGAGGTACGAAGGCGCGAGACGGCCGACATAATAATCGAGATTCGTCGAGAATAAATCCCCCCGGAACGCGTGAATGTCGTAAGGATAATTGTCGGAGAGTTCTTTGACGACGTAACGGCCTATGAATCCGCCCGCCCCGGTGACGAGAACAGTCTCTTTCTTTTTGCGCGCGCACATTTCATCCGCCTCACTCTCATGGAATCCACCTGAGGTCTCCGTCGACGGCCCGGACGGATTCCAGGTGTTTGAGCATATTAAGCCGCATATATTCCGAGTTCCTGAAATCGGCGTCGGCGAAGGAGCTGTCCGTCAGGATGCCGCGTATTTCCCGCACAGTATCCCTCACGTCGCCGATTTTAACCTGTCCCCCCGACATCTCGGCGAATTTGTCGAACCGCACCCTGTAAGACCGTTTGTCCGCCTGACCTTCCGGGTTGATGAAAATATCGGTCTCGGGGATGACCTCGCGCACTTTTTCGGCGAGGTCTCTTACCCGAAAATTCCAGTCGTTCGAGCCGGCGTTGAGGATCACGTATGGTTCGCCGATGTCTTGTGCCGACGCCCACGCCAGCGTTTCCGCCATGTTTTTTACGTCGATCAGCGGACGCCACGGGGTGCCGTCGCTCAGTATCTCGATTTTATTGCGCGTGACGGCGCTCGCGACGAAGTCGTTCAGCACGAGATCGAGCCGCAGTCTCGGGCTCGCCCCGCAAGCCGTCGCGAACCTGAAACAAGTAACTTTGAAATCGCCGCCGGCGAATCGCTCCAGGGCATGTTCCGCGGATACCTTCGAACGCGCGTATTCGGTCAGTGGATTTATCGGCGACGACTCGTCGCACTCCCCGTTTTCGGAAAATCCGTACACACTGCAACTCGACGCGAACACGAAACGCTTGACTCCCGCTTCCTTCGCGGCGGCGGCCGCGCGCTCAATCGCGCGGTAATTTACCTCCGACGTCTGAGAGGCGTAGCGGTTGCCCATCGGATCGTTGGAGAGAGCGGCAAGACATATCACCGCGTCCGTGTCCTCGAAATCGGCGGGGACTATATCCCGCGCGTCCTTGTGAAGCTGGATGTCGACGTATCTCTCCGGCGAGGATTTCCTGTCGAGCAGACAACCGGCGAAGTAAGCGCTGTCGAGTCCGGTGACACGGGTCTTTTGATTTCGCCTTTTTATCTCGCGGGCGAGAACAGAGCCGACATAGCCCATGTTGCCCGTTATCAGAACGTTCATGCCGTTACCATATCCTCCAGGGCGCGTTTCCCGAGTTCCACAGATTCTCGAGTATCGCCTTGTCTCTCATATTGTCCATCGCGTGCCAGAAATCTATGTGTTTGAAAGTCTTGAGATTGCCCTCGGACGCGATGCGTTCGAGCGGGGCTCTTTCGAAAACGGTATCGTCGCCGTCGATGTAATCTATCACGGCTGGCTCCAGCACGAAAAATCCCCCGCTGATCCAGTCGCCGTCGCCCGACGGTTTTTCGAAAAAATCCACCACGGTATCGCCCTCGACGCCCAGCCTGCCGTAACGTCCGGGCGGCTGTACGGCCGTCACCGTCGCCATTTTGCCGTGAGATTTGTGGTAATCAATAAGTTGGTCGATCGGTACGTTGGACAGGCCGTCGCCGTAAGTCAGGCAGAAAGCCTCGTCCCCTATGTATTTGCTGACACGTTTGACGCGGCCGCCGGTCATCGTCTCCTCTCCGGTATCGACCACCGTCACCTTCCACGGTTCCGCCGTGTTGGAATGTATTGTCCTCTCTCCATATCGCATGTCGAAGGTGACGTCGGACATGTGCATGTAATAGTTCGCGAAGTATTCCTTTATCATGTAGCCTTTGTAACCGACGCAGATGATGAAATCGTTCACCCCGTAACGCGAGTATATTTTCATGATGTGCCACAGGATGGGGTGTCCGCCTATCTCTATCATGGGCTTGGGCCGCAGGGATGTCTCCTCGGATATGCGCGTTCCCTGTCCGCCCGCAAGTATCACGGCGATCATATTTCGCGTTCCCCTTCCCAGCGTCCGGTCATTTGTCCAGCCATTTATCGAGGTTCGCTTTGAACAGCTGCCGCAGGCGAGCCACGACCGGCCCGGGTTTGCCGTTTCCTATGACGGTGTCTCCGACGCGGACGACGGGAAAGACTTCCTTCCATGAACTGGTGATGAAAGCCTCGTCGGCCTTCGCGAGTTCCGATACTTCCGGGCAGCGTTCCTCTACGTTGAAACCGTTCTCGCGGGCGAGTTCGATGACTATGCCTCTCGTAATACCGTCGAGCACCGCGCCAACGGGCGCGGTTATTATTTTCCCCTCGCGGCAGATGAAAAAAGAACTTCTGAGCGTCTCGGTTATTTTGCCGTCGGGACAGTACAGACATTCGTAAATGTCGTTGTGTCCGGCGCCCTCTATCAAGCCCACCAGGTAGTTGATGCTTTTGGTGAGCGGATAATGACGTCCCTCGTTGGTCGGCTGAAGCGCGACCCCCTCTTTATAGTCGCCGGGTGAGAGCGCGCCGCCGCTCTCGAAGATGACAAAATGCCTCGGCATGGTGAACCGCCCGCCTTCGTTGACGTCACCCCCGGTGATATACGCCTTCGCAATGCAGTTGCCCCCATCGGGACAGTCGGGCCGCATCGCGCCCTCCCTCACGACTCCGGTCATTTTTTCGATGATTGATCCGTCTCCCAGATCAATTCGGGCCAGCCGCGCGCTTTTTTCGAGGCGTTTCATGTGTGCCGTGAGCGCGAAGGCTTTGCCGCCGTAAAGCCTTATGCTGTCGAAAACGCCGACGCCGCGTTGTATGACGAGATCCGTCACCGGGATACAACACTGGCCGGCCGGGCTGAATTTGCCGTTTATAAAGCAGATAGACATTGAAGATCATCCTCCCGTCTTGATAAAATAAATATTTCATCTTGCGGACGTTTCACAAGTATACGTCAAATTTTGACGTTTGTGTCGCGTAAAGATGCTAAAATATTTCGGGGTGATTTTTTCCGAAACGTGCGGGAGAAGAAAAATGGGTTTTGCGATCCTGTCCATATATCCAATGGTGATGTCCGCAAAGTTTGCGCTCTTCGAGGACGACGCGGAAATCAGAAGAACCGAATTGCCTATTGATTACAGCGGCATTTCGGAGACGGAACAAACCGGCGGGCAGTTATCCGCGGTCACGAGCGCTATAACGGAATGGCTCGGGAAAATCAAACCGCCCGACGCCGTTATAGGCGGGGCTCCTTTGCCTTCGCGCCTGCCTTCCGGCATTTATGTCATTGATGATGCTTTAAAAAAATATCCGCGGAACATCAATAAGGGCGCGATGCTCGCTTTGAGAGTAGCGCGCGGATACTCCTCGCTTCCGCTCGTGCTGGTGAGCCTCTCGAAGTGCGAGGTGGACGCGATTTATAAAATTTCCGGAATGCGGGGTATGATGTTCGGCGGACGGTCGCGGATAATAAGGATACGCAGCGCGATACGCGCCGTTTCCGGTCAAATGGGTATGTCGCCGGAAAGATGTTCTGTTGTCGCGGCTTATCTCGGAAATGGTTTCTCCATCTGTTCCCAGAGCGAGGGGCGTGTGAGGGATTTTACCGATTCCCTCGAAAGGGGGGCGTTTTCGGAGGGGCACACGGGAAGCCTGCCCGCGACCGCTGTCGTCCGCATGGCGTACAGCGGCATGTGGTCGAAAGCGGATTTGCTTAAAAACGTTTACGAGTCGGGGGGTCTGTCGAGTTATTTTCGGGATGCCGGGTTGAACGAGATCATTTCCATGACGAGGGATGGCGACGCGTACGCTTCTATGATATTGAGAGCAATGATAAATCAACTGGCCGCCGAGTTGTCGGCGCACGCCGCGGCGCTTTACGGAAAGGTAGACGCCTTTGTGCTGCTTGGAAAACACGCGATGAACGAGTTTTTCGTGTCGCTGTTAAAGGATAAGATTTCGTGGATATGCGATAAAATTATGATTCATAAAGTCGAGGACGAACTGAGCATACTCGCCGGCGCCGCCCTCAGGTATTTGAGGGGCGAGGAGAGCCTCGTGATTCGGGGGCATTCGTCAAAATAAGAAGAACGTAGTATACTGCGATAAATAACGGATTTTGAGGAGGTTGTTTCATGGATAAGAACAGCGGCAGTTACAAGCAGCTTATGGCAAGGAGACCACTCAACGTGCGGGCGAAGTTCGGCGGTTCCGAGCTGGGGCTTGTGAGCGGGCGCGATATCGCGACGGCGGCCAAGGAGACCAGTTCGATCGTACTTGCCGGCAACGCGCGCAACGCCCTTGTCATAAAGGGTCTTTTGAAGGCGGCCAAGGAACTCGACGCGCCTGTGCTGATAGAACTCGCGAAATCGGAGAGCAATTATTGCGGGGCAACATACGACAATATCCCCGAATACGCGCTGAAATACTCCGAGGAACTGGGGCATGGGGTCATATTCGGGCTTCACGTCGATCACTACGCAATCAAGGGCGACGACGATGTTTTCAAAGGCGCCGGACACCTGACGAAGATAATCTCAAATGGATTCACGTCCGTCGCGATCGACGCCTCTCATCTCCACGATTACGAAAACCTGTCCGCGACGCGCGACCTCGGAACCTGGATACCGTCGCCGATAGGACTCGAGGTGGAAGTGGGGGAGATAAAGGGCGCCGGAGAACTCTCGACGGTTGAAGAAGCGCTTTATTTCATAGGCGGCCTCAACGCCTGGGGCGTGTTTCCCGATTATCTCGCCATATCCAACGGAAGCCTGCACGGTACATACGATACTTCGGCGGGCGTCGCGGAGGGCATTGACCTGAACCGCACCCAGGAAATAGCCGACGCGATAGCGCCTTACGGCGTGTCGATAGCGCAGCACGGTATCTCCGGCACGCCGTTCGACAAAGTGTCGAAGTTCCGCAAATTCGGGATCAACAAGGGCAATGTGGCGACCCTGTTCCAGAACGTAATCCTTGGAATCAAAATGGACTCTGACACCGGCAACGCTATAACGGACAGCGGCACGTACGTCAAGGAGAGCGGCCGAGGCATCACCGACAAACTGTGGAACGAGATCGTCGCGTACGCCGACGGCAAGGGAATGAGCCGAAAGAGCGGGGACTACAAGAAACTCAATCTGCCGTTCCACGAAAAAATCCTGGCGGAACCCGACGATATCATCGGGCGCATCGTGGACGAGATTTCCGAGTGGGGCAAGCGTTTCATCAGGGCTTTCGGCGGCGAGGGCACAGCCGAAAAAGTCATTGAGGCCGCGTGCCGCAGAAGCGACCATAACTCCAGCCCAGAGAGGGTCATCCGCAACCCGCGCTCGAAATTCGGCCCCGACGCCGCGCCGAACAAGGGCAAGGGAGCCGGGGGCAATTTCGACGATTAAGCCTGTTTTTTGACGGTAACGACAGCGCGCCGCGGCCTTTATTTATGGGGCCGCGGCGCTTTGATTCGGAGTTTTTCGCGCATTGCGCGGCCTGTACGGAATATTTTCTCCTGTACCTCGGTTTTTATCTCGTCAACGGGAACACGTAAGATATTTTTCACCTGAACAACGCGTATATTTCCCCTCTCCTGTCGCGTTCGAGGGGCAATTTTTTCCTGCATTCGTATATACGCGACATATTTAACGATAACGAGAGGACGCCGTCATCTCCGCTCATCCGTCCGGCCGTCGTACCTTCCGGCGAAACGGCAATGGAGTTTCCCGTTCCGTTGCAGGCTATGACGAAGCATTGGTTTACCAGTGCCGTGTAACTCACCGACTTTTCCCAGAGAGACGCGTATTCGCGCGGCCAGTCGGCCGAGACGAAAAAAATCATGGCGCCGGCGAGCGATGCCATGCGGCAGAACTCGGGAAATAACAGGTCGTAACCCGAGAACGCGGCGCAGGCTATTCCGCCGACGTCAAAAATCCGCGCTCCGTCCCCTGGACTGTATACGCCGTTCCCTTCGTCTCGCGACGGGATGTGGGTTTTGTCGTAATGAGCGAACGGGCGCCCCGCGTCGTCGACCATCCATGTCCGAACGTACAGCCGTCCGTCCGCGTCCCACGGCATTCCCCCGGTGACCGCGAACGAGCCGGACGAGCCGCAGAAATCCGATACAAGCTCCAGCGCCGCGCGCGAGACTGCCGGATCAGGCGACGCGGTCCAAAATTCGGGCATCAGGATCAATTCCGTGGTATCCACAATGGTGTCCGCGATCTTCCCGAATCCGGCAAGCCCGTCACGGCCGGTTTGAACGAGCGATACCCTGAAATCCACTGGACTGCGTCAGGAAAAAGTTATCAGCATTTCCCGAAGGAGTTTGCAGGCGAGAGCGGTCGATGCCCCGGAACGGTCATAACGGGGAGACAGGCCGCATATGTCGAAACCGACCACGTCGAGCCCGCGAAGGCTCAAAAGCGCGTCATGCAACGCTTTGTACGACATTCCTCCGGCTTCCGGCAGACTGGTTCCCGAAAACTCGGCGGGATCGAGCACGTCGAGACCGACCGTGATGTATACCTGACGCGAAAGGACGGCTTCCGCGCAGCTGTCGATGCTGTTGGCACTTTCCAGCTCCATCCTCACGTGGTCCGTTGCCCATGTGAATTCTTCCCTGCCGCCCGATCTCACGCCGAACTGATATATCCTTCCGTCTCCGATTAAATCCCACACCCTGCGCATTATAGTGTGGCACGAGAAGAATTCGCCCTCGAATTCCCTGCGAAGATTCGTATGAGCGCCGAAGTACAGGACGGCGAGGTTCGGCCAGCGCGTCACGGCCGCGCGGACGGCTCCAAACGTCACGATATGTTCGCCGCCTATCATCACGGGCATCTTTTCGTTATCATGAATTTTTCCGCAGAACGATTCGATCGTTTCCAGAACCGCGGCCGTGCTGAACTCCGACAGAGCGAGGTCGCCCGCGTCGTGTATTTTGAGGTCCCGTAATTCCACGTGGAGATACGGACTGAAGGTCTCTATTCTGGCAGAGCACTTTCTCACCGCGCGCGGAGCGCGGTTTACGCCTATCTGGCGCGATTTGCCGGTCTCAAAGGGAGCGCCGAACAATACCATCGAGGCTTCATCGTAAGCGGCCTCGCATCCAACAAAAACCTGTTCTGCAGAATCCATCGCGCGTCACTTCCCACAGAGGATGATTTCGGGAAAGGCTGATCTATTGTCAAGAGCCTATCAATTTTTTTACGCCAATGTCACGGATTTGAGCCCTTCTATTTCGTCGACCGGCAGGGAGAGCACCACGCCCTGCGCTTCGGTGTTCATGCCGCAGGATTGCGATATCGCCTTCATTATGTCGGTCTTCATCTCGTGGCGTGTCAGTATGACGACTATCTCTTTTTCGAGTTGAGGCGCTATTCCGAAGAATTTCGATTCGCCTTCCACGTCGCATTTTCGCCCGTGAAGCACCGTGCCGCCCCGCGCTCCCGCTTCCTTGGCGGCCGTCATCAGCGCGTCGGTGTATCCCTGGTTTATTATGGAAAGTATCATATCGTATTTTGCCGTGATTTTTTCCGCGTCCATCTTTTCGTCGTCTCCCTTTGGTGCAAAATCTTTGGCGATAAGCTGAAGGGCCGCCCCCGAAACTCCCGAAAGCGGCGCGGTGAAGCCTATGCCTCTCCCGGGTTTCGAGAGGTGTATTTTTTCCGCTATCAGACGCAGGAGCGCGCGCGCTTCAAAATTCGGGACAAGGCAGCAGCACAGCGACTTGTCGACGGAATTGAGGCCAAGGAGCGCCATCACATCCGAGGCCGCTGTGCCCTCCCCCAATGTTATGAAGTGAAAGCGGACCTGTTCTTCCTTCAGAATTTCCTCCACTTTTTTCGTCCATGCCCGGTCGACGATCACACCCAGTAATTTCAACACGAGCGGTTTGTTATCGCCCATCCGAATTTTCCTCCTCGTAATCGACGATATCGTCGGTCAATTCCGCGCCGGCGGTGACTTCCGCCGCGGCGACTTCATTCTCCTCCGCGACCCTTGCCTGGCGAGCGTATACCATGCCCAGCAGTTGTATGGTGATAAGCGGAGTCATGGCTACCATCGCCACGACGCCAAAAGCGTCCGTCAGGACGTTGCCTCCGACGCTCTCGCAGGCGCCCATCGCGAGAGGAATCAAAAATGTGGAGGTCATCGGCCCGCTCGCGACTCCGCCTGAGTCGAAGGCGATGCCGGTAAAAATTTTCGGCGTGAAGAACGTGAGGGCGAGGGCAAGCGCGTAGCCCGGTATCAGGAGCCAGAATATCGACAATCCAGTCAGTATCCGAAGCATTGACAGGGCGAGCGAGATTGCCACCCCGATCGAAAGCGACAGTTTCATCGCCCGCCGCGATATCGCTCCGCCGGAAATTTCCTCGACCTGCTTGTTCAACACATGCACGGCCGGCTCCGCGGCGACTATGTAATAGCCAATCACCATCCCGAGAGGAATTAGCGCCCACTTGTATCCGCTCGCCGCTATCTCCTTGCCGAGAAGGTGCCCCACCGGTATGAAGCCCACGTTCACGCCGGTGAGGAAGAGCACCAGACCGGTGAGCGTGTAAAGAAGGCCGATTCCCACGGTCATAAGCTGTTTTTTGGAAAAACTTTTGAAAATCAACTGAAAGAACAGGAAAAATATCACTATCGGCGACAGCGCGGTCAGCACATCCGTCAGGTACTCGGGCAGCCGCGCGATGTATTGCTGAACGACATCCCTTGTTGTCACCACGTTGACCACTTCGACCGGCGTATATGCGGCGTCCTGCGGGTTGAAACCGATGCCCAGAAGGAGCACCGCCATGATCGGCCCCACACTGCATATCGCCACGAGACCGAAACTGTCGTCCTGCGAGTCCTTGTCGTTGCGCGCCGCCGATAACCCTATGCCAAGGGCCATTATGAATGGCACGGTTATGGGACCGGTGGTGACGCCTCCCGAGTCGAAAGCCACGGAGAGAAACGCCCTGGGCGCAAACGCCGACACTCCGAACATCACTATATAGAAGAACAACAGAATATAGTTGAGCCCGACATGAAACACCACGCGAAGCGTAGCTACAACGAGAAACAGTCCCACGCCCAAAGCCACAGTGCTGATGAGAATATTGCCCGGAATAGCGGCCACCTGATTTGCCAGCACCCGCAAGTCCGGCTCCGCCACCGTCACGATGAAACCCATGAGGAAACTGACCAAAACGACAAACCACAGTTTGTGTGTTTTTACGAACTGCGCGCCCACTGTCTCGCCCATCGGCATCATCGCGACGTCGGCCCCAAGGGAGAAAAAACCCATGCCAACGACGAGGAGCGCCGCCCCCACGAGAAACATTATCGTGGTTCCTATCGGTATCGGCACGGCGTAGCTGCTGAGGGCGAACACGATTATCGAAATGGGCATCACGGAGGATAGCGCTTCGAGCGTCTTTTCCTTGAGTTTCTTGTTCATACGGCCACCTCCACACATCGGATATAGAATACCATATTTTCCGGGCAAAAGAATGCGCC
>JAISXR010000263.1 GCA_031270375.1 Synergistaceae bacterium
TTAGGCCATTATTCGGATACATATAATAAAAATCTAAATAACTCAGAGTAAATCCCATGATGCTGGTCGCCTCCGCATGTTTATGGATCACAAACCTCACAAGGCCGATGCCCGTCGGCATGATGAAACATGAAACGGCTCCCGTTCGACGCTCGCGACATATTGCGGCCCGGCTGCGGCCGCAACCGCCAATAAAAAAACGATGGTTAACGCTAGGGCCGCGCGTTTTATCCTCTTGACGGTTGCCGGCTTATTCTTGTAAAACATTCTTTACCGCACGTATCAATTGACCAGTCAATTTCTTCGTCATATTTGGTTCTCCGCCATGTTCTGCGAAAAAACCCTTATCGTATCCATTTGGTTCGATAAAAATGCCATCGTATGAACAATAAAGCCTGCATAAAACCTTTCGAGGTTTATCTTTAATATGTACCGAATGGTAATTTTGTCGTACCGACACCTCCTGACATGCCTTGAAATATATTGAAATGTATCGCAGGGATAGAATAGCAAAAAAACAAGCCCCTGTCTATATTTTGACGGGGCTTGATAGATGTTGAAAGTATTAATTGGCGGAGAGGGAGGGATTTGAACCCTCGAGACGGAGTTTAAGCCGTCTACTCGCTCTCCAGGCGAGCGCCTTCGACCACTCAGCCACCTCTCCGCGCGATCCGAAATCTGTTTCTTGTAACTGCTTACCGGCCGCGAAACTTTCAATTTTTGGCGGAGAGGGTGGGATTTGAACCCACGTAGTGGCTCAGCACCACTAAGACGATTTCGAGTCGCCCGCCTTCGACCGCTCGGCCACCTCTCCGCGTAACTATATATGCGGCATTTTCGCGTCTTTCGACGAACGGGATTATATGACAATAAGCTCTTCTTGTCCAGAAGGGAAACGTCTCTTCCAAGTACAGGCTGACGAGAGAGTTTGATGATTTTGATGCTTTGGAATTTCCACAATCTGACTCTATTGCCGTTGCTGTCGCCGCAATCGTGCTAAAATAGGCTTCGTCCGCGAAAGAACCGGCGGAGAATCGCCGTGCCGAAGATGCCAACCTTTGCCGCCCCGATTCGTAGCCGGTGATTTCAGAAGAAAGGAACTGAATAAATGACAACTCCCGTCCAAAGCAAACTGCTGAAAACGTCCGACGCCCGCGCTCTTCCCGCCGGCGAATCGTACAAGGGCATATATATAGTGAGCGGCATTCAGAAAAAAACCGATAAAAACGGCAAAACTTTCTGGGATATATCCGTTTCCGACGAACGCGGCACACTGAACGCCAAAGTCTGGTCGGACGCGGGGTGGGTTGACCGTTCCAATCCCGATCCCGAGAGCAAGCCCGGATTTCTCGCGGAGTCCGAAATATCTTCCCTGCGCGGGCATGTAGTAGGGGTCAACGGAAAGACCGTCGATTTCAGGGGCCAGGTTCAGCATAATTTCAACACCATAACTCTGCTGGACGAGGAAAAATTTTCCCCTTCGAATTACGTCGCCCATTCGGAAATACCGCTCGAAATCCTGGATTCGAGGTTCGATGATTTGATCGGGAAATGCTCGCCCGAAATACGCGATTTCCTGCGTTTCGTGTTTGACGGCCCGCGCTTGAAGGCCTTTCGTTCAGCTCCCGCTGCCGTGGCGAACCATCACGCTTACGCGAACGGGCTCATCGAACATACCGTCAGCGTCACCGAAGCCGCTTTGGCAATGGCGAATCACTACAGGGATATTTATCCCTCGCTGAATGTTTCTTTGGTGATAGCCGGGGCGCTGCTTCACGACCTCGGCAAGATATCGGCGTACGCCATGTCCCCGGCGCCTGAAATTACCGTTCAGGGCGCCGTCCTGGACCACATCGCCATCGGTTTCGCCGATTTTTCGCGTCTCGCGGGTGAAGCGGGTCTGGCGCCGGACATCTCCACTCAGATAGGACACGTCATATTGAGTCATCACGGACAGAAAGAATTTGGCTCGCCCGTGTTGCCTGCGACGTTGGAGGCGCTGATCGTGGCGTCCGCCGACGAACTGGATTTTCGCCTCTTTTGCTGGAATGACGCCACTTCTGACATGCCTGCGGGCCAAAGCATTTCCGCTTTTAATTTCGCGATGGAAAGGCGTTTTTGGCGTCCGCGCGGCGACGACGATGCGAGCCGCTAGCGGCGGCGTATTCGAGGCTACGAAAGACCAGGCCGACAGAAGACTGGACCGCGTGCTTCGCGGCATGTTCCGCGACGTACCCCTCGGGGCGATAATGAAGGGTTTGAGGGACGGCTCGGTCAGGGTGAACGGCAGTAAGGCCTCGCCCGATACCAGGCTTTCGGAAAACGACGCCGTGACGTATCCATGGACCTTGGCGTTCTCCCCGGAGCAACGCCCGCGAACTGACGAAACCAGATTTCCGCTCGGACACGAAAAACTGATCACGCTGTTCAAGAACGGCGACCTGTGGTGCGTGGACAAGCCAGCCGGGTTGCTCTCACAGCCCGATAAAGCCGGAGGCGATTCGATCGTGACGAGGGCGTGGACGGAGCTGCGCTGGGACAGACGGGATTTCAGACCGGCGCTGATCGGCAGGCTCGACCGCAACGTGTCGGGGGTCTCGGCGATAGCGTTGAACGCCCCGGCGCTTCGGTCTCTCAGCGAGGCGGCGCGCAATTCCATGATCGGGAAGATATATGCGGCCGTCGTGTCGGGGATCGTTCCTGAAGAGGGAGAAATATCGCTGCCTCTCGTCAAGGACTCCAAAAAAAATTTCGTCCGCGTAGCCCTGCCGGGCGAACATGGGATGAACGCGAGGACCAGGTTCCGCTTAGTGGAGAGCCGCGGCAAAACATCTCTCGTGGAGGCCGAACTGGTGACGGGACGTCCTCATCAGGCGAGGATTCATCTCGCTTCGATAGGACACTCCATACTGGGGGACGCTAAATACGGATCGCGCGCGGCGCTGCGATCCAGATTGATGTTGCACGCCCACAGGATGTCGTTTCCCGATATTCCGGAGCTGCCGGAGGCGCTGCGGGGACTTGTGGTGGTTTCTCCGATTCCGCAAAGTTTTTGGGAGCATTGTACATAGAATTATAAAAAAATCAGAAAAAATTGCACAAAATTACTATTTCAATTTGTGTAAGAACGTCATACAATACACTCATCTTGGTTCAAGAAGTACAAAAATTACGTAAATACTGTGGAACTGGAGGAGGTTGTGTTATGACTGATGATGTCAGTAAAAAAATATCGGTGGGCCCGAGCGGAAAATTTGACGGGGGCGGTTTATCGGTAAAAAAGCGTACTTCCAAAAATGTGCTTTTGGCGACGGCTCTCGAAAATTTCTACGGGGCCGCCGAGGAGATGGGGCTCGACGAGGGACTGGTCGAGATATTGAGCCGTGCCGAACGCGCGATCAGCGTCTCGCTGCCGATCACCATGGACGACGGCAGCATCAGGGTCTTTGAAGGTTACAGGGTTCAGCATTCCACCGCGTTGGGGCCCGCCAAGGGCGGACTTCGCTTTCATCCCGACGTCAGCCTGGAGGAGTGCGAGGCTTTAGCGAGCCTGATGACGTGGAAGTGTTCGCTCGCCGGAATACCCTACGGCGGCGGCAAGGGCGGCATTTCGTGCGATCCGCTGGAACTCTCCTCGAACGAAAAGGAACGCCTCACCCGTACATTCGCGGCGAGAATCGCCCCGATAGTAGGCGAATGGGAGGACGTGCCGGCGCCGGACGTGAATACCGGCGCGCCGGAGATGATATGGTTCATGGACACGGTGAGCAAACTCCGCGGCAGGTTCGAGCCCGGCGTAGTCACCGGAAAACCGATATCGATATGGGGTTCCAGGGGCCGCACCGCGGCGACCGGATTGGGAGTGGCGACCTGCATAAAGGAACTGCTGTACGCCGTCAAGTTTGACGTAGAGAAATCCCGCGTCATAATTCAGGGATTCGGCAACGTCGGCTCCTACGCCGCGAAATTCATGTCCGAGGCGGGCGCCAAAATAGTCGGAATCTCCGACGTGACGGGCGGATATTACGCTCCTGATGGTATCGACGCCGCGAAAGCGTTCGACCACGTCTCGAACCACCCAAAGAAAATGCTCGAAGGTTACTCGCAGGCAGGGTTGAAACACGTATCCGGCGAGGAAATTCTCGAACAGGAGGCCGACGTCTTGGCACCCTGCGCGCTGGAGGGAGCGGTCAACGCCTCCAACGCGGCGAAGCTGAAAGTGAAATATATAGTAGAAGGCGCGAATGGCCCGGTCACTCCCGAAGCGGACGAGATACTGCTTTCCAAAGGCGTCAAAGTGGTTCCCGACTTCCTCG
>JAISXR010000298.1 GCA_031270375.1 Synergistaceae bacterium
CCGCGCCCGATTTCGCCCTGAAAGCCTCAATCTCGGAGGGAGCGGAGTTGCCCTCCATCGGGCCGCGTTTCGCTACTGCCAAAGCCCCGGCCGCGTTGCCGAAGTCGGCGGCGGTCCTCAAATTTTCTCCCTTGCAGAGCAGGGCGAGGAACGTTCCGTCGAAGCTGTCGCCCGCTCCGGTGGGGTCCACTTCGTCCGCGGGATACACGGGCACTCGGAAAGCCTCCTCGCGTGTATAGACGGACGTGCCTCTTGAGCCGTCCTTTACAACGACTATTCTGTCTTTTCCGTCAAGGAGTTTTTTGACCGCGCCGTCCGCGTCCCCGAACAGATGCGTCATCTCGCTTCTGCCCGTCAAAAGCACGTCGCACGCGTCCAGTATCCTTCGGTAGTACGTCATTATCTCGCCCGAGAGAAGCTCGGGACGGATATTCGGGTCGAAACTTATTTTGACGCCGCTTTGGGCCGCAGCGCCGACCGCCTTCATGACGCTCGCGCCGAGCGACGGGCTTCCCGTAATCGAACAGCCCATTATATGGAGGAAGCGCGAGTCTTTAACGGCCGCGTCGTCGACGTCGGCCGGCGAAAGCTCGCCGCAAGCGGCTTTGGTGAAGTGATACACGAAGCGCCTGCTTCCGTCGGAGAAGTACGTGACGAAAGCGACCCCAGTGGTGTTCTCCGGGGTCTGGACTATATGCGAGACGTCGACCCCGTCGGAAGCGAGCCTGTCGATATTGAGTTTTCCGAGATCGTCACGCCCCACGCGCGCGATTATGGCAGTACGCGCCCCCATTTTCGCCGCCTGGTCGATCGCTATCGCCGGCGCGCCGCTGGGATACGGCCCCAGCAATATCCCCGGCGAGGTGAATTCCTGGTTCGTATGCTCGGTCAAAATCTCCGCCAGTATCTCGCCGACGGTCACTATATCATACATTCAAATCCCCCCTGAACAGAAAAATAAAACGTTTCGAGCGGTGAAAAGCCGAACGAACGAATTATATCAAATAAAACCCCGCCGGTCTGCCACGAGGTCGTGTGCCGAGTCATGCTCGACAGAACAAAGACTTTCGCAGGCATGATGCGGTATGTTTTCGGAAAACAGAAGAGAAGTATGAATACCCAATGGAGTACGGGCCCTAAAAAAGACTTCAGAAAAAATTCCTCTGAAGCCTTGCTGTTTCTGGATCGGGAAACGGGATTCGAAAATTTAGGGTCGTTGCTTGCTGTTACTTAAGGTTCTTTTATTGTGTGGGCGTGAGTTAGTCCTCAGCGTCTAGCCGCGGGATTTACTCGCGCGCGTGGCCTTGAAAACGAGCGCCAGCGCGAGCAGGCCGGCGATACCGGAACCGGTGTCGCAGCCGCCGACCGAATCACTGCCGGTCTTTTTCGTCAGCGTAAAGGTCATATCGCAATCAATGCCGTCTATTGTGTACCCAGCATCGGTCAATTCCCCTTCCGCCAAAAAAACTACATCCATTATATCGTCAGACCTGAGCGACAATATATAGGCTTCCGTGTAATCGTTGTAGGGGTAGTCGCTATATTCATACCAGTATTCATCGTCGTATGTATTCTCGAAAACGATAGAGGAAAAGGAGTAATTGACATTTTCCGCGGGGCCGGAGCCTATGGCCGCCGTATAAGCGATTTTCACGTTCGCACTAAAATCATTGTTCCAGTACGGGATCACGTTTGAAAATTTTATGGAGATGTTTGTAAGTTTTATCGGTGCCGGTCCGAAATCACGGTCTTCATAGGTGCCGTACCCCCTTGACGCGACCCACTCTCCTTCGATGGAATTAATATCGACACTGTTGTACGCTTCCGCGTATCCTAAGCCGAACACACCGACGACCAGCACCAACACCGCCGCTACCGCTGACAACTTCTTCACCGCGACCACTCCTATAACGTAACTTCTATATCCTGGAACAGTTTTCCCTTTTTATGATGTGGGCGTTGGTTAGCCCGTATTATGTTTTTAAAAACCCGTTTGTCGGGTTTCGTGACGTAGACGGCTGACTAGTGAGTTTCAGTAGTTTCACCAATTGGTTTAATTCCTACCAAGCACACAGGGATATAGTACGGTGTGAAAAAAGGTCCATTGGCCGTTTCGCTGGCTACTCGATCCCGTACCGCCCCCAACTGAATGGCAGACGTCCACGCCAGGATGTCTTTCTGGCTTTCCTCAATAGTTTTGCTGTCGGAATTCCATGTATATAACCCAACGCAACTTATGTCAAAATGAGTCAAAATATCTTCATTGATGTCGACATTTGTTGTTACGTTTACGCGTATTTGTATGAATCCATCATCCATAATTTGCATAGTGGCCGCAATCGCTAAAGACCTTGGCAATATTATCGGCGTGAACTCTTCTTGCTGCATATCAGGAGCAGGCGTAAATTGAAAAATAAGCCTGTCGAAAAATAATCTCTGAATTACCAGCGGGACGGGATGAAATTCGGCTCGTATTGGTATATTTTTATGCAGCAATTTCAACAGCCTCGCGCTCTTGTTTGCCAAGAACAGGCTCACACGGCATGACCGACGGCGAAATATTGCCTTCGCCCACCCAAACCTTCCGAGACGACGCCGTATCCCTATTGGGCACAGGAATACTTGCGGGTGTTTCGAGAAGAAATTCCGCGGTCGGTTTTAACTCCGCGGACTGTCGCATTGACCTGAAATTTACATCAATCTCACAGCCCAAGGCAAACGCGACTTTTGCCAGAGTTTTGACCGTAAAATTCTCGTCGCCGCGTAGAATTTTCGAGATATAGGGCTTAGAGACCCCTATCTTTTTGGCTAGTTGCGCCTTGCCGATGTTTTTTTCCGTCATCAGCCTGAAAAAATTGTTTGAAAAAACAGATTTGAGCTTCTCATACCAATATTCCGGTTTACGCAGTTCTTCCGCCCAAAAATCATACGCACTTTTCATTTGAATTTAGACCTCCGCAACGTGAAGCGTCAAGCCATCATGACTTTTTGCCTCAAAGTATTCTTTCTTCAGCGTCAATGCTCTGTCTATGTCTTGAGGCTTTGCTTTATCCCGGTGTTTCTCGAAATACAAAACCAACATTGCCGCTTTCTCCGCCGTCAGACTGTCGGTGTTTGTCACCGGGTATTTTATGTTTTTGTCGTAAAAAAAAACCAAACGCAACGGTTTGGGTTTTATCTCAAAAATTCCTTCCTCTCTGTGAAGAATATTGACTTTTTCCCTATTCATCGGCGCGTTCCCGATCACGTTTAACGTGAATTCTGCGATATTGACCAAAATTTTCGACCGATATCTTTCATGTTCCGCAAGACACCTTGACAAAACATCAGAGCCTGTTTCTTCCGTTCCGACAGCGGCTATAAGCAATTTTTGAGCGCCTCCGGCCACTAAACCGAAACGCGGGAAACACCATATATGCATTATTGGTTAACCCATGAGTTAATCATAACACTTTTTTTGAATTTTGATAATAGTTATTTTGGCTTATATCGACCGAGATCATTTCATAGGCCATTCTATATCGCCTCCGCGTTTATATTTTACATCAGACTGTTTTTCTGAACCAGAGGCCGAGCACTAAAAAAGGGTTCAGGTTAATCCCCCTGAACCCTTGCTATTTCTGGAGCGGGAAACGGGATTCGAACCCGCGACCTACGGCTTGGAAGGCCATCGCTCTAGCCAGCTGAGCTATTCCCGCTTAAATTGCTGCTATTGCGCAACCTTGTCATTATACCCAATCAATGTGACCGTCGTCAATAACTTAGGCGCATTTGGCCCATTGCGCGCGCGACAAAGGCCGCGAAAAAAATAAACCGCCGCTGGTTTCTCGCGGGAACACGTGCTAAGCTATGTTCGCGACGATAAAAGTTTTCACCGGCGAGGTGCGAATATCATGCCGGAAAAACATGGGT
>JAISXR010000014.1 GCA_031270375.1 Synergistaceae bacterium
TAGCTTAATGAAGTTATGTCCGCTACTCAGCAGCTACAGTGAATTTGCCAAGGACGCCAATGCTTTTGCGTAAATTTCAAGCGATTTTTTTCGAATCAACACGCCTCTTTCACTGTGCATATCGCCTCTGCAGGGGAGGCAAAAAGTAAAACAGGCAAAACCATGTTCACTGTAATTGTCGGTTTCGTCCGGCTCTGCACGCCTAATATACGCGACTTTTTCTGTAAAAGCATGGAGGGGCTCGAAAATTGCCTTACTAAAGGCACTCTCTGTCCTATAAATGGAGGATAATTGCCTCCTACGGTAATAATCTCTCGACACATCTGCTTCATACAAATTTTCAACCGTGAAATCTTCTCCAATGCGCCACTTTGCATTGGTCAAATCACACACAATGATGCTTTTGACATGGTAATTGTTTCCGGCATAGTACTTCGCAACTTCTTCAGCGCCTTCACCCTCCTCCTCTTCTTCATCTCCAGTGAAGGCAATAGCTACATACTCGTTAAACATTCCTTGGCACATGAGGTGCAATACTGCCGCATTTGTCGCCGAATTGTCAAACGTCCCCAAAAAGCATTCTCCCTGATCTTCAACAAACAACTTCCAATAAACGCAATCAATATGAGTAGAAATCACCACAATATCAGATCTTTCCGTGTTTTGTGCAAAGTGATTATGTTCGTAAATCAGGGCCAGGTTGTTGTCAGGATATTTCCGGAGCGAATATTTTGAAACACTGAGCCTGTCGCTTATATAACGTATCCGCGACTGATTTGTGAAGATTCTGCCGTTATCTTTGCAATCAATTGTTATAGCCTTCAAAACTTCTGTCAGATGTAAACACATATGCCGATTCTCTCCCAACACAATTCCGGCTTTTAGCCATTGGATCTCATCCACACAATTGATTAAATTTCAGAAAATAAAAATTTCCTGAATCAAAAATCTTCTCGCTTCCTTGATTACGCCTCACTGTGATTGAGCCAATGACTACATTCTAGATAAACAGCATCTGAAATAATCGCGACCGTTCAAACCCCTTTTGAAATTATCTCTATAAAAATGTTAACATGCTTTTTATGAATCATCAACTCAATAAATTGAGCCTCAATACTATGAACAAACGGTTCTTCATATGCCCCTCCCGAATTATCGTCGTATTTTTATTTATTTTACATCAAGTTCCCTCGGGCCGTTTAAAACTGTTCCCCCATGATTCTGGGAAGCGCCAGCTTCAAGACCTCCACTCCCCGAAGAAACTCCGCCACCGGAATCTGTTCGTCGGAGCTGTGATCATACCTGGAATCTCCCGGGCCATACGCTCCCATGGGACAACCCCAGGGGGACAGCACGTTGAAATCGCACGTACCCTGTTTTGCCAGTACGCGCGGTTTCAGCCCGGCGTCGCGTATGGCCGTCCTGAAAGAGCGTATCACCCTGTCGGTCTTGGGGACGCAGTATGGAGGCACGTACTCTATGACATCAAGCCTCACTCCGAATGCCGCGGCTGTCTCTTCCAGCATGGTCTCCACCTCCTCCCGCGGGGCCCCGATCGGCAGGCGAAGGTCCACGGCGATCCTGCCGTAACGAGTTCCAGCCTCATGCCCCTCCATCTCCACCACGGACGCCGTGTAACCCGGCATGTTCTTCGATATATCCACCAACGAGGCGGTTGCGAGCACCGCGTCGGTCATGGGGCCCGGACTTCCGGAACGGTGGGCCCCTCCGTCCTCCGACCCGAATACGAAAAACACCCTGCCGCGATAAGAGAGTGCCACTCCGTCGCTGCCGGTGGGCTCCCCTATAACGCACGCGGCCGGAGAGTGCAAGGGCATCCTGAAACGCGAGCCCCGCGAGTCGACCTCCTCTCCGACGGCGCCGACAAACGTCACCCTCCAGCCCGGCGGAATCGGGACGGCCCCGCCGGCCACAGCCATCGCGCAGCACGGCCCCTTGGCGTCGACGCTTCCTCTTCCCTGTATCCTGTCCTCATCTATCATGACCTTTGGGCCGCCCATGACGGTATCTATATGTCCCATCAGGATCAGTTCGTTACCGCCGAACCCACGCGACGCCACCACGTTGCCGGAGCCGTCGAGATGAGAGGCGTCCCAGCCGAAACGGGGAAGACTGTCCTCCAGCATCCTGGCGGCGGCTTCCTCCTGTCCGGTGGGGCTGGGTATCGCCACGAAGTCGGCCAGAAGCCGCGCGGATTCCGGCAGGCTCATCGCGCGTCACCCGACGCGAGCACTTCGCCGATGATTTGAACCGCCAGAGAAATATCCTCGGATGTTGAGGCAAATGACGGCAAAAAGCGAACTACCCTGGGCCCCGCCGCAAGGGAAAGCAGTCCCTTGCCCTGAAAGGCTTTGACCGCGTCGATGGAGGGTGACGCGATCTCTATCCCGTTGAGCATTCCCATGCCCCTTATCTCCTTTATGGCCCACGCGCCGAGGCCGGCGATCCCGGAACGAAGCTCTTCTCCGATCTTGCCCGCGCGCATGGGCAGATCCCCTTCGAGTATCAGTTTAAGCGCCGCTACAGCAACTTTCGCGGTGAACTCGTTGCCGCCGTATGTCGAGCCGTGCCCGTGGCCGGGGAAATCCCCCAGTGACGATCTCCATACGGCGGCGCCTATGGGCAGGCCGCCGGCCAGTCCTTTCGCCAGACAGACTATATCAGGATCGAGACCTGCGAGCGGGCTGGCGAGCAATGCGCCGCACCGGCCCAGCCCCGTCTGTATCTCGTCCGATATGAGCAGCGCCTCGTTACCTCGGCACGACTCGCTGATCGCCGCCCCCGTCTCTCGCGGAAGCGGATACACTCCACCTTCTCCCTGCACCGGCTCGATGAATACGGCTATGGTGTCCTCGTCTATCCTCTCCGCGAGCGCGTTTGGCTCGAAATGTTCCACTTCCGGTATCAGGCGTTTGAACGGGTTTCTGTATTTCGGGTTGAACGTGAGGGCCAGCGCCCCGCACGTGCGTCCGTGAAACCCTCTCCGGCACGCGAGTATTCTATGCCTGCCGGGCCTCAGTGTCACAGCCAGCTTCAGCGCCGCTTCTATCGCCTCGGCGCCGCTGTTGCAGATGAACGCTCTGCCTCCGCCGATGAGGCTCCCCAACATCCGAGCCAGTTCTTCCCTGACCGGGGATTCAAAACCCGCGCCGCTGCTCCAAACCCCATCCGCCGCAGTGTCGAGGGCCTGGCGCAATGCCTGGCTGGAATGCCCGAACAGCGACGCGCCGTGTCCGTTGAAAAAATCCACGTATTCCCGCCCGTCGCTGTCCCAAACCCTGCCCCCTCGTCCCGAGACTATGGAAATACCGCGCCCTCCATAAAGCGAACTCAACGAATCAGACATGTTCCATTCCCCTCCAACGCGGACCTTATCGGATCGCCGGCACGCCCGTCCGCCAGATATACACGCCGCGCACCGTTTTCGAGAGCCTCCCGGGCCGCGACAAGTTTCCGTTTCATATTGCCCTTCGCATAGCATTCCAACAAGCCCCAGCCTCCCAGTTCGCCCTCCGGAATCCAGGACGCCGGATTCTCCGCGTCCTTCAGGAGCCCAGGGACGTTGGTCAGTATCACCAGCACGGCGCCGAGAGCGGAGGCCACGGCGGCGGCGAGCCGGTCTCCGTCTATATTTATGGCGAGAGACGATGTCCTGTCCATGCCGAGAGGAGGCAGGAGCGGAATAGTGCCGGCATCCATGACGCCCGCTATGCGAGAGGGATCGACCCTGTTGACCGTGCCGCTGTAATTTCCCCGCACAATCCTCACTCTGCCGCCCGAGTTCTCCCGCAGCACGTCCTTCCTGGTGGCCGATACCCCCGACACCTCAGGCCGTATCTGTTCGGAGGATACGCCGAGATTCGAGAACGCCTCGTGTATCATGCCTCCATACGCCATAGCCGCTTCCTCGAATATGGCCCGCTCCGTCTCCCCCACAAATCTGCTTCTGTATCCCGATGGGCTGGTTATCATCCTTATCCCGACTCCCCGCTCGCCGCAGAACCTGTCCATTATCCCGCTGGCGCCATGCACGACGGCCCATCGTTCTCCGGCGGATGTCCGGGCCGCAATCTCACTCACGAGAGGATTCAGCCTGTTGCCCTCGGCTCCTCCTATCTTCACCACACCTGTCATTCCGCTCACTGACAATCCCTCCTCACGCCGGATACACCGGCATCATATCGAGTCCGGCATTCTCGTCCAGGCCCATCATGATATTGGCCGACTGCACCGCCGAACCCGCGGCGCCCTTCATGAGATTGTCGAGAGCGCTCGCCGCCAAAAGACGCCTGCCGTCGGCGGCAAGAACAAAACCCGTCATCACCCTGTTGCTACCGAGGACGAACCTGGGGTCGGGAATGCGGAAATGGGCAGGTTTTGCCGGTGTGAGGGAGACGAAACGCTCCCTTATCCATGCGGCCCTGTACAGTTTCCAGATGTCCGCCTCCCGGAGGGTTTCCTTCAGCCTGACATGCGCCGCGCATTGGATGCCGCGGACCAGCTCCACCGCGGTCACTCCCATGGTCATCATGTCCTCGGGAACCCCCAGCTCTTGTGTCAGCTCCGCCATGTGCCGATGAACGAAGGGGGTCACCACGCGGAGCGCCCTGCTGCGCAGGGGATGTCCGCTGCCATCTCCTCCGTGTAAACCGCTTTCCGACGAGCCGACGCGGCATTCTATCCTGACATCCTCCACAAGCCCTTCCCGTGCGACCGGCAACAGGGCGAATACAGCGGAGGCCGCGTTGCATCCCACGCCGGAGATGAGCCGCGCGTCCCTCATGGCCTCCCGGTGAAGTTCCGGGAGCCCGTACACCGCTTCGCCCAACAGTTCGGGGCATGGGTGTTCGACCTCGTACCACCTGAGATAATCCGAGGCGCTCTTCAGGCGAAAATCGGCGGACAGGTCGACCACTTTGACTCCCCGCTCAATGAGTTTTTTCGCGACCTCGGCTGACGAGCGATGAGGGAGCGCAAGAAACGCCAGATCGGCTTCCGCCTCGAAACCTTGCTCCGCGGATATGAAAACCGTTTCGGGGAAAACGTGTCTCAGATGCAGATGGGCCGCACCGAGAGGACTGCCGGCGCTGCTTCGGGACACCGCTCCGCGCAGCTCCATGTTCGGATGCCCTGCTAGTATCCGGAGCAGTTCGCCTCCGGTGAAACCGGTCGCCCCCCAAACTGTCGCTGAAATCCTAGACGCCATGAAATACATCATCCTTCCTGTCAAAATTATTTTGCCCGCGATTCAAAAAAAATAAACCCGCTTCGTGTCGAAGCGGGCCGTCTTGAGTGCACTATGCCGGATAATTTTTATTGCTCGTTCAAACAGTAATCCGACGATGCGTCAGGACACGACCCACTCCGCAAACCCGCTTTATCTCGGGCTTGCGCTTGGAACGTTTAACGTCGCCGCACACGCATACCGCTCTAGTCATCTCACGCGCGCCTCCCAGGCCGCACGCACCACGGCGCCTGGAATGTCGGTCCCGGTGGGCTCGATGGAGTTACGGAACTCTCCCCCGTCGTTGACCTCATTGACGAGCAGGCGCCCGCCCGCCTTGAACAGATCGACCGCCAGGAACTCGCCGCCTATCACGCCGTGAACCGCGCCCAACAGAGATATGGCCTCGTCGTCCAGGGGAAAGTTCGATGCTTTGCCGCCCCTGGCCGTGTTGGTTATCCAGTGCTCGCTGGTGCGGTTTATGGCGCATATCGCCCATCCGTTCACCACGAACGCCCTCACGTCGAAGCCGTTCTTTTCGACGTATTCCTGGATATAAAATACATTGTGAACCGAACCCAGCATCGCTTTGTGTTCCAACACCGCTTCCGCGGCATCGGCGTCGTTCGCCTTCGCGAGCAGCCTTCCCCAGCTTCCGAGTATCGGTTTGTAAACCACTGGAAATCCAAGTTCACTCGAGGCCGCAAGCGCCGCCTCCGGCGTGAACGCGACCCTGAAATCCGGCTGAGGTATGCCGTGCTTTTTCAACGTTAGAGTCGTCCTCAGCTTATTGCCGCAGAGCCTCATGACGGACGACGGGTTGACCACCCGGACACCCTCGGCTTCGAGCAGGGCCGCAACGGACTCGTTTTCGTTGTGGGACACGCATCTCGCCAGCACAACGTCATCCGGGGAACAGAAATTCGCTCCTCCGTAATAAACATCGCTGACCTGCGTCATCTCGCAGGGTATGCCCTCTCTTTTGGCCGCCTCGTTCAGGAGTTTTTCCTCCAGACGGAGACGGGTAAAGATGACGCGCAGAACCCCCACGATTACTCTCCCCAGTCCTCCTGTACCTGGGGCGCTTCCTCGACGGTGACCGGATCGAGGTCCACCACCTCGAGTTCCGTTCCGCAGTCGGAGCAGATCAGAAGCTCCCCAACGGCACAGTCATCTGGCAGTCCGACCGACGCCTCACACACAATACATGTCGCATTTGCCAACAAAACCACCTCCTATGATGAATTTAGGTACAGATATTGGCATCGTTGCGAAGAAATGTCAAGTTCGATCTCCGTTCAAGGTGTGCGGCAAATTTATAGGTATCTCGCAGGGGCGGCAGGTTGCCACCCCCTATATTTACCTTACCCGCAATGAAAACCAAGGTTCTTCGCAAAAAATGTAATAACCACTAAAAATCCAGTCCCCAGCAAAGCTGGGGGCTGGCGGTTCAAATTCGTCAGACTGCGGATTCAGGCTGCGCTGAAAAACTCGATTTTTTCTTCAGAGCACTGACAATAAACCCGCCTTCTCAGCTCGCCTCGTTGATCTGTTTTTCGTAGGCATATTGCAACGCCTCAATGCCTTCCTGCCGCGCTTTGTCGTAATCGTACTGAAGCGCGTCGAAACCTTCTTCGCCGGTGCTGATCCTTATCACGTTCTCCACGTCGTAGACGAATATCTTCCCGTCTCCCGTCAAACCCGTGAACAGGACGGATTTCGCCGCGTCGATCACTTTGCTGACGGGGACTTTGCAGACCACTGTTTCCACTTTCACTTTCGGCAGCAGTGTCATCTTCATCTCGGCGCCGCGGTAAAATTCTTTCTTCCCCTTTTGCGCGCCGCATCCGGTGACCGCCGTGACCGTGAGGCCCGTGATGCCTATCTCGTTCAACGCCTCTTTGAGAGCGTCCAACTTCTTTGGGTTCGTGTATATTTCGACCTTGGTCATCTTCGGATGATCGCCCAGCATTTTTTTGACCTCCGCCAAAGAAGCCGTATTGTCGACGGAAGCGGCGGTCTGTGCCGCGGAGAGCAAAACCGGCCCGGGGGCGATTGGCATGAAATCGGCGTAGCTGCTCACAAGCGCGTGTTCGCGGATATCCAACCCCTCCATCTCCTCGTCGCCCGAAACGCGCAGGCCGACGGTCGCTTTGAGGACGCTGAATACTATCGCCATGGTCACACACACCCACACGGCGACGGCCACAACCCCAGTTATCTGGGTGACGAGCATCGAATATCCGCCGCCGTAGAACAATCCTCCGCTCAGGGCGAAGAATCCGGTCAGTATCGTACCTGCGGCGCCGCAGAGGCAGTGTACGCCGATAGCGCCTACTGGGTCGTCAATCTTCAGCTTCTGGTCGATGAATTCGATGCCGAATACCAAAATCGGCGCGGATATCAGGCCGATCATAAAAGCCCCAAACGGGCTCACCGCGTCGCATCCCGCCGTAATGGCGACAAGCCCGCCCAGAGCCCCGTTCAGTGTCATCGAAACATCCGGCTTGCCGTACCTGAACCATGTGATGAGCATCACGACGATCGTGGCCGTCGCAGCCGCCAGGTTCGTGTTGAAAATGATCGAACCCATGGACACGAGCGTTTCGTCTCCGGTGGCGGACACAGTCGACCCGCCGTTGAAACCGAACCATGCGAACCACAGTATGAATACGCCAAGCGCTCCGAGCGTGAGGCTGTGGCCCGGTATGGGATGAACATGGCCGTTTTCGTCATATTTCCCTATCCTCGGCCCAAGGATGTACGCTCCCACAAAAGCGGCGAGGCCGCCCACCATGTGCACCGCCGTGGAACCGGCAAAATCGTGGAAACCCATTTCGGCCAGCCAGCCGCCGCCCCATATCCAGTGTCCGGAGATCGGGTATATCAAGAGGCTGATGACGAGACTGTAGATGCAGTATGCGGAAAATTTGGTGCGTTCCGCCATGGCGCCCGACACTATGGTTGCCGCGGTCGCGCAGAAAACCGTCTGAAATATGGCAAAGGTATACGTCGGAAAGGACGAATCATAATTGCCCCGCAGCAGGATATCGAGTTTCCCGATAACCCCGCTGATGTCTTCGCCGAACATTATGCCGAAACCGATGGCCCAGAACGCTAGGGAGCCTATGCAAAAGTCCAGAAGGTTTTTCATTATGATGTTTCCGGCGTTCTTTGCCCTCGTGAAACCGGTCTCGACCATGGCGAATCCAGCTTGCATGAAAAATACCAATATCGCGCCCAACAATACCCATATCGTGTCGACTGATGAAAACATTACCACTCCTCCTATCTTCAAAAAAACGTCAGAACGAATATTTGTTTCAAATTCACCTCCCGAAATAATTTTTCGTTCAATGTGGGGTATTCTAC
>JAISXR010000027.1 GCA_031270375.1 Synergistaceae bacterium
CGAGTGACCTACTTCGGAAGGACGGCGGCATGGGCCCGAACGATAAGCGGATATCGCGTGGTGCTGCTGGAGAACCTGCGCATATCGGAGATGACCGGCGGCTACAGGGACGTGATGTTCAAGGGAACCGCGCTGTCGCTCGCGGTTGCGGCCGTGATGATCATATTGATGAACAAGCTCCTCACTCAGCTCGTGTTCGGCAAGATACTGAGGGCCATGGACACACTCTCGGGAGGGGTGCACGAGATACGGGACGGAAACCTCGACTTCAGGATCGACTATCCGTTCGCCGACGAATTCGCGCCCGTATGCTGCGACTTCAACAAGATGGCCGAACGCCTTCAGATGGCTGCCCAGGCCCGGCTCAAGGATGAAATGAGCCGCCGCGAGCTGTTTGCCGGCATCTCCCACGACCTGCGGACCCCTCTGACGTCTATAAAAGCCTACGTGGAGGGGCTGGAAAAGGGCGTGGCATCGACGCCGGAGGCGTGCGCGCGTTACCTGGGGACGATCAGGAACAAGACCGACGACCTCAAACATATAATAGAGGCTCTGTTCCTGTTCTCCAAACTGGACACCGGCGAGTTTCCGTACAGTATGGAGCGCGCCGACCTGTCCGCCGCGATATCCGACATAACCGGCGAAGCCGCGGCGGAGTACGCGGCGAGGGGCCTCGATATAACGGCGGGCGCCGACGAAACTCCGGTCTGGGTGAATATCGATGTCTCCCAACTGAGGCGCGTGATGATCAACATATTCGAGAACAGCTTGAAATACAAAACCTCGGAGCATGGCCGGCTCGATGTGAACGTATCGCGTACCGGCGAAACTGCCGTCCTCGCGCTGACCGACGACGGCCCCGGAGTGCCAGGGGATGCCGCGGGCAAGCTGTTCGACATGTTCTACAGGCTCGACATCTCGCGGAGCGACCCGAGCAAAGGCAGCGGCCTGGGGCTCGCGATAGCGGCCAAGGTGATAGAACACTTCGGCGGCGCGATAGAGGCAAAGAATGTCCTGCCGAGAGGCCTGTCGATAATCATAAAACTACCGTCAGTTTAAGGTCGTGATAACCGTGTCCCAAAAAATTCTCATAATAGAGGACGACAAATCAATAGCCGAGATAGAGCGCGATTTTTTGGAGATAAACGGAATGGAGTGCGCGATCGTCTCCAACGGAACGGACGGCCTGCGCGAGGCTTCGTCCGGCCAATACGGCTTGATCCTGCTGGACCTCATGCTGCCCGGGCTCGACGGGTTCGAGATAACGAGGCGGATACGTTCGTCGGTCGATGTCCCGATACTCATGGTCACGGCACGCACCGAGGACTCCGACAAAATTCGCGGCCTTGGCATAGGCGCCGACGATTACATATCCAAGCCGTTTTCCCCGACTGAACTCGTGGCCCGCGTGAAGGCGAACCTGGCCCAGTACGGCCGCCTCAAGGCGAACACGTCCAAGGGCGATCTTCTGACGGCCGGGAACATAACGATAAACAGGGCATCGCATCGCGTCTACGTCGACGACCGGGAGGTCGATCTGAAGAACAGGGAATACGAGATATTGCTCTTTCTGGCGTCAAACCCGGACACGGTATTCAGCAAGGAAATCCTTTACGAACGCATATGGGGCATGGACGCCCTGGGCGACAACGCCACGGTCGCCGTCCACATCAACAGGCTCCGCGAAAAAATCGAACGCGACCCCTCGGAGCCGGCCCACATCCAAACCGTTTGGGGCGCCGGCTACCGTTTCAGAAAATAAGCGTCCTCCGCGGGAAGTCGAGCGCTTCGATGTCGGCGGCGCTGCCCATGCCGTCTATCGCGTTTTCGCGCGACAGGCAGAGCGCGGCGGCGCCGTTCGCGAATTTCAGCGCGCGCGGCATGTCGAATCCCTTGTATATCGAATAGAGCATCCCCGCGCAGAAGGCGTCGCCCGCGCCCACGGAGCCCTTTATGTAACCGGCGGGCAGCTCGTACGAACCCACTGCCGAGAACTCGCCGTCTCCGCCCGTCGCCACGCCGCACTCGGGCATGTGAATCACGACGTTTTGCTCCACTCCGAGAGATTTTATCTTTTCGCAGATCGCCCGCAGGTTCGCCATTATGACGCGCCCGTCGGCGTTCCTCGGCGGGATTTCGGTTATCAGTCCCGCTTCCAGCTCGTTGATGATGACGTTCGTGCAATATTTCAAGCTCGGCGTCACTATCTTGCGAAAACGCCCGCTGTTCTCGCTGACGACGTCGAGAGACGTCTTCATGCCCGATTCGCGCGCTTTGTGAAGCGCGCGGGCCATCACCGTCCCGTATTCTGGGTCGTCCGCGTCGAATTTGTCCAGGAGAAGCGCGTAGCCGATGTGAAAATACTCCGCGTCCAAAGCGTCAAAGTCGATATCTTCGATGCCGAAACGGGCGTTTGCCCCCCGCTCGTGGAAGAACGTCCGCTCGCCGTTCGACATGTCGTTCATCACGTCCGTGAACGATGTCGGATGTTCGGAAAAGATTATACGGCTCGTATCCACCCCATAACGTTCGAGCGTACGCATTATGAGACCGCCCAAGTCGTCATCGCCTATCATGCCTAAGCTTGCGAGGGGTATACAGCCGTCTATCACGGCGATGTCTATGAGGGTATTCGCCGCCAGCCCGCCCACGCATTGGCTGATGCCCCTTATGTTCGCGAGCGTACCTGGTTTGGGATACGCGTCTATCAGCTTTATCGTGTCGACTATGAGACTTCCGGCTGCCGCAATTCCCCTTCTCATGGTTCGTTTCACCTCGAATCGCGTTTAATCATGACAGATATCCCGCATTATAACACCATATTTCCCAAAGGAGTTCCGTGGATGGTATCCGGTATCTGTCCGGTATCTGTCGGTATCTGGTATCTGGAGGGCAGGGGCAAGGCGCACTCATGTGTCCTCCTGCTGTTTATTTTCTGCTATAATTGATTTGTGCAATGCCATTCAATTCGCCGTCGTGGAGGGATGTGCTGGTGAGCGAGGACAATTGGGGCAGGATATTCGACATCGATACGCTGGACGCTTCCGCGCTTGCGCCTGGAGTGACGAAACGGAACGTATTCTGGGCGAAAAATGGGTGGGACGACTACTGCGCGCGGCATTTCATACTGCCGGAAGGCGAGGCTATACCGGAACACGCCCACGAGTGGGACCATTTTCTGATATCGCTCGGTGGCCACGGGGCGGTGGAGGTCGAGGGCGAACGCTACGATCTGCCGGAGGGCAACTGGGCCCGCGTGCCCGGAGGAAAAAGCCACATCTTCCGCAACGTCGGCAAAGGCGATTTCACATTCCTCTGCATAGTGCCGACCCACGGTGACCCGCACGCGAAAAAATACAAGATGCGCGCTGACCGCGCGAAGGGAAAGAAACCATAAGCGGCGGAACCTCGGGCTCCGTTTGCTCCTGGCGGGGTCAGGCCAATGAAGCCAATGAAATTGACAGGTGCAATGTGCGTTCTTGATTAACTGAGAGAGTGTGTTATAATGGCTCGTGTTCGGGGCGTAGCGCAGCCTGGTTAGCGCGCTTGGTTCGGGACCAAGAGGTCGGAAGTTCAAATCTTCTCGCCCCGACCAAATATAATGTAACCACTACCCCCTCCCTCTATTTTTAAAAGGGGGTTTTATTCGGCTCCGACGAAGGATAAACAACGGAGAAAAGCTATTATGCCCGATAATAATGATACCGATTCAAAAAATATAACAGTAGCTAGAAATCGCCGCGCGAGACACGATTTTTTTATTTTGGAGTCGATGGAGACCGGAATCGTTCTCTA
>JAISXR010000048.1 GCA_031270375.1 Synergistaceae bacterium
TTTCGTTTGAAGGTAAAGCGCCGTTCTGGAACGGGGAAGTACAAGTAGCCATTCAATCGCGGAAAAGCCTAAGTGACTATTCATGTTTTACGAGGAAGAGACGGCTGAGGTTTTGTTAAGAAACATAGAAATTGGCGTTAGACAAGTTTGGTAGTTAATGAAGCCTGGAAGGAATTATAAGTGCTTGCGGGTTACAGTACAGTGGGCAAACAGCAAAAATAACTGAAGAAGGCTAAAATCATGCGATGAAAAAATCTTCCCGCAACCCGATCGCCTTCGCCCGGTGATTATTTGTTTCCGTCGAGCAACTTACGAAGCCGTGCTATCTCTGCGTCTTTATCAGCAAGGACGGCGTCTTTATCGGCGACTATGCCCTGCCATTTAGATAGTGCATTTGCTGCGCCTTTTCAACACGTTAAAGTACAGTGGGCAGACAAATCCGAATCGCTAGCCCCTACGGTGCCGGCGGTTGCCCACTGTACTTTAACGCTTGCGGAGCATGGGTTTATGTGATGAAGTCTCATGGCTTATCGGACAGAAAAAAGCCTGACGTCAAAAAACCTCCTATGTGTTTTATATATTCGCCGCGCGGCCGGTTTTTCCGCGGCGCTTTTTCGCTTTTTCCGTCGCGGCCGCCAAAGTCATCTGCGCCGCGGTTATCGCGTCTTTCGCGTAAATATCCGCGCCGACCCTGTCGCAAAAATTCTGCGTGACCGGCGCGCCGCCCACCGCGATGACGACGTTGTCCCGCAGGCCGGCTTCTTTTATGGCTTCGATCGTGACTTCGATGTTCGGCATCGTGATGGTGAGCAGCGATGAGAGCGCGAGAAAACCGGCTTTGGTTTGCCTGACCGCTTCGACTATCCGGTTGACGGAGACGTCGATCCCCAAGTCCACGACTTCGAACCCCACGCTTTCGAGCGACATCGCGACGAGGTTCTTGCCGATGTCGTGAATGTCTCCGGCAACCGTGGCGATGACCACTACGCCGACGTGCCGTCCGCCTTCTCTTATGAAAGCCGGACGCAGCGTGTCGATGCCGCGTTTGAGCGCGCGCGTGGCGATGAGGACTTCCGGGACGAAAACCTCGTTCATTCTGAATTTTTCACCGACGACGGCCATGCCCGGCAACAGGCCGTCATCCAGAATCTCCCGCGCGGGCGTCCCAGCGTCAAGGCATTTTTTCACCAGCTCGGCGATTTCTTTCGCGTTGCCGGTTTGCACCAACTCGGACATGCGCGGCAGGTCGTCTTTCATGCCGTCATCCCGTTCGCCCGCGACATGCTCGCGGATTCGTCCGAACGCCTCAGTTCTTTCAGCCGCGCCTTGTACTGGTACGGAGTGACACCTTCGATTTTTTTGAACACCTTTGAAAAATAACTTGCGTCGGAAAAACCGACCATTTCGCCGATTTCGTTGATTCTGTACTCGCCGTTTTTCATGAGGTTTTTGCCCTCGTTGACGCGCAGCCTGTTCAGATAATCCCTGGGAGTGCTGCCCGTCATGAGCTTGATTATTTTTCCCAGATAGGACGTGTTGAAATAAAACGTTTCCGCTATGTCCTCCACCGTTATCTTGTTCTGGTAGTTGTTCTTCATGTAGAGAATGACCTTGTGACCTATCTCGCTGTATTTTGCCGGCTGTTTGAAGACGCACTCCTTGAAGCGGTTGAGGAGACTGTTGAGCCAGTCCACTACGTCCTCTATCGTTTCGAGGTTGGCGATCTCGCCCGCCCATGTCTCACCGGAGCCGAAGATATATTTTATGTCCGCGCCGCGGTGGTTCATGGCGGCGTTGTAAAGCACCGAGGTAAATTCGGCCACGTCGTCCCGGAGGGATTTGATATCCTTGCTGCTGTGGAACATGACGTGCCCGAGAATATTGTTGAGCAGCGCGCGCGCGGGATATTCATCATGTTCGAGCAGGGCCTTGACCAATTTCTGCCCCTGCACAGCGTAATAATTGTCCGAGCCGGACTGCCGCCAGACGTAAGGATGAAAATCCTGAAGACCGCTCAGCGTTTTTATTTCCTGCGTGAATTCGGCTTTCGCGTCGCTCAGGTGGCGCGCGTTTACGAACAGCTGAGCGGACAACGCGTTGATTCGCTTCGCGCTGTTTACGGGAATGCGGCTCAGCATATCCCTGAGGGTCTGGCGGTCGGGCACGCTTATTTTCGTCTCGATATCATTCTCGATGAAATCGTCGTAATCCGCCATGAGCGCCGGCCCGCCGACGACGGACATTTCATGACGTCCCGAGAGTATGATCGGCGACGCGAAAAACACAAGCCCCGACGGGCAGCAGAAGATATATCTGCCGCCGAACCTGTATGACTCGTATCCTCCCTGGATCATCGCGGTGAGGTGCTGCCCGGCCTCGTCGAGTAAAGTTTCGAGATACGACAGCGCGTCCCGGCAGTTTTCAAACTCCGGTGTGGCAAAACACATCCTACCGTCGCCGCGTATTACCGAGACGCCGACGCGAGTCACATTTGAAAAATCTTCCAGGCTTCTGAAATTCATTACGGTTTCCTATGGTACACCCTCCGCGATTGAGATTCCGCACATCGCCGCGGCTCCACGTACATATCAATACTGAATGATAATATATTATTTTAAAACGCGTGAGAAAACTTGTACTTATTCGCTCGAATTCTGGTAATTTTCCTACGACCTCGCCGCTATCCGATAACCGCGGACGCGTAATGTGCGCTCCTATGTTCGTTCGCACCAATATTTTATATCTGTTGATAAACGCCGTTTCGTTTTCTCCACTGTCCAAGATTCCCATAATCTTGAAAACTTTTCTCAGTGCCTCGATTTGAACAAGGGCGGCCCCGATACTCTCACAGGAGACACCGGCGGCTGAATGTTAAAAAATTTCGCGAGGCCCTTCGTAAAATTGAACCTTTGAGTTATAATTTTTAACGTAAGATTTGTACCGCCGCGGCGCACAGGGAATCCGAAAATTATCGGAGCGGCCCCGCCACTGTAACCCGGACAAAACCGCATCACGCCACTGAAATTTTTTTCGTGTTTCGGGAAGGCGCGGGAGTAGGAAGATGGGCAGCCAGGAAACCTGAGCCGCGGCAGACATCGGCGGTATCGTGCCTGCGCGGGCGGGCGCCGCGGTTGTGGTAAAAGGGTCGGACACGGACTCTCCACCGCGGGCGTTTGGTTGAAAAATATTCGACGGACGCCTTTTTTATGGGAAGGGGTGATCGAAGTTGGCAACGCCGGTCAGAGGTTACGAGACCGACCCTTTGCGTATCGAGGAACGCAGCTTTGAGATAATCAGGAGCGCTCTGTCGTCTTATGCAGTCGATCCGTCGCTGATGGATATTGCGGTGCGTGTGGTACACGCCGGCGCGGATTTTACGCTGGCGAATCTGCTCGAAGCCGGAGACGGCGCCTTGAACGCAGCCAAAAGCGCTTTGTCGCGCGGAGGCGTGATCTTCTGCGATGTCGGGATGCTCGAGTCGGGCATCTCCCGCAGGGAGTGCAAACGCCTGAACCTTACGCCGAAATCTTTCATTCACGACGACGAGGTGAAGGAGATATCGTCGCTTGATGGCGTGACGCGTGCTATGGCGTCCGTCGATAAGGCTGTGGAGGAGGGCGTGCGGATTTTCGCGTTCGGCAACGCGCCGACGGGGCTTTTTCGCCTGCTGGAACGGGCGGCGGAAGGATGTGCCGTCGATTTTGTCTGCGGTATGCCGGTGGGTTTCGTCGGAGCGGCCGAGAGCAAGGCGCTTCTTGCCGCGTCCGAGATTCCGTCGGTGACGATGCGCGGCCCGCGGGGCGGATCGGGTCTGTGCGCGGCCTGCGTGAACGCACTTCTGCGGATGGTATGAATCGGTGGAGATATCGGTTTGTTCCGTAGAAGGAGGCATCTGTGGTGAAGTATGTAAATTGTTTGTTGGTGATTTTGGCGTTGGCAGTTCTGTCGGCTAGCGCGGCTAGCGCGTTTCCGGCGGGTTCTGTGGAGAATCCTAAAAAGGGCATACTGGTGGTCGCCTTCGGTAGCAGCATGCCGGAGGGGGAAGCGTCCATCGAGGCGGTGACGGACGCGGTGCGCAAAGCGTATCCCGACGTGGAGACACGCGTCGCGTACACTTCGAGGATAATCATGCGCAAGATAGCGCGAGAAAACGGCAAGATAGTGGATGAACCCGCGATTGCGCTGGCGAAAATGGCATACGAGGGATTCACAGATGTCGCGGTGCTGTCGACCCACGTCATACCGGGCGAGGAGTACGATGATCTGAAGGCGGTAGTCGACGGATTCAAGGCCATCAGCTTGACCGCTCCGAAGGCGGGATTTCGGTTCATAGAGCTTTCCGCGCCGCTGCTGTCGGGAGCGGAGGATTTCGAGCGGCTGGCCGGCGTGCTCGCCGACACTTATGCGGAGCAGACGAAGAAGGGGGCGTTCGTCTTTGTGGGGCACGGCACGCACCATTTCGCGAACGCGGCCTACGGAACGCTTCAGTTTGCGCTGTGGGAAAAATCCCCCAACATTTTCGTCGGTACGATTGAGGGATTGCCGTCGTACGACGACGTAGCGTCAAGGCTCAAGACATCGAAGATCAAAGATGTCTGGATAGCGCCCGCCATGCTGGTGGCCGGAGACCACGCGCACAACGATATAGCCGGTGCCGAGCCCGATTCATGGAAATCATTGTTCGAGGCGCAGGGCTATAAGGTGACGCCCATTCTCGAGGGTTTGGGACAGAACGCGGCGGTGCGCAATCTCATACTTGATAAGCTGCGCGAAGCCTGGGGTAGTTTTAAGCCGTAATTTACGCCGATAAACTCCGGCTTCCTCAATGGTTGCCGGAGTTTATTTTCCACAAAATTGTCCACCAATTGGGCATAACTGCGGAGGAATTTTTTTGAAATCATCGCCAATATCAAAAAAAATATCGGCTCGGCAGGGTGAAAAATATAAAAAAAGGCTGATATTGTTTTTATTGTTTTTATTATCGTGGGTCTCATTGCCGGCCCGTCGCTCGGATGCCATCGAAATAACGGACGATCTGGGCAGAACCGTGGTTTTGGAGCGTCCCGCCGCCCGAATAGTCTCGCTTTACGCGGGGCACACGGAAAATCTGGTCTCTATAGGAGCAGGCGTCGCCATAGTCGCCACGGGGCAGGGCGCCGCGGGGCTGAGCCCCGATATCCCGCTTCTCGGCTCGAAGCCGGGCATCGAACAGATAGCGGCTCTGTTTCCCGATGTCGTGCTCACCAGGCCGATGATGGCCCGCTCTCAGGAATCTCTTTATCAGGCGCTCGACAGTTTCGGAATAAAGGTGCTGGCGCTCGATCCCCCCGAATGGAAAAAATTTCCCGATTATATAGCTTTACTGGCCCAGGTGGCCGGAATCGGCGGCGACGTGAAAAAAAACGCCGCCGCCATGAGCGCTGACGCGGCGCCGGGCGGAAAAAAATTGCGCGCGTTTCTGGTGACGAACGGCAGGACCATGGCGACATGCGCTCCCGATTCGTGGGCGGCCCATATAATGGAGCTGGCGGGCCTGGAAAACGCCGCGCGCGGCGCGGTTCCGATCTCGGAGGGGAGCGTGCTGTCCGCCTTCGGCGCCGAAAGACTTCTCGCGGCGGGCGGCGAAATTGATGTTATTCTGTTGCAGCAGGGGGCGATGAATACCGTCCGCGCGGAGGATTTTGTCCGGGATACGAGATTTGCGTCCATCAAAGCTGTTTTGAGCGGAATGGTTTTCGACGTGCCCGAGGCGGACATATCACGCCCGTCGCTCCTGAGGCTGAAGAACGGGGCGGCGCGGAAACTGTGCGCTCTGGTGACGGGGCGGGAGGCGTCCGGGTGCGCGGAGGAGGCGATGCCGAAATGACAACTGGTTTCACAACCGGGAGCGCCGCCGCGGCTGCCGCCGTGGCCGCCGTGCGTTTTTTGTTCGACAAGAGCTGCGGGACGGTTGTTTTGAACTTGCCCGGGGACAAGGAGATAATCATCCCCGTCACCGGATGCCGCAGGACGGACGAGGGAGCGGAAGCCTGGATAACCAAGGACGCCGGCGATGACCCGGATGTCACGCACGGGGCCGTGATTGTGGCCGACGTGAAGATATCCGATGAAAGCGGGATCACGATTTTGGGTGGAAGCGGCGTCGGGGTCGTAACCAAGCCGGGGCTCCTCGTGCCACCGGGCAAGGCCGCCATAAATCCGAGCCCCATGGCACTCATCCGAAAATCGCTCGGGCAGGTGCTTCCGCAGGGAATGGGAGCGAAGGTGACCATATCCATCCCAGGCGGGGAGGAACTGGCGAAGCGTACATACAACCCGCGCCTCGGGATTATAGGGGGGCTTTCCATCCTCGGCACCACCGGGATAGTGTCCCCCATGAGTTCCGACGCGATAATCGGAACTATAAAAAGCGAGCTGTCGGTGCTGAAGGCGACCGGCGCCAATATAGTCTGTCTCGTTCCGGGGAACTACGGGCGCAGGATGGCGATGCTGCTCGAAATCCCCGAGAGCGCGATAGTGAATATAAGCAATTTTGCAGGGGAATCGCTGAGCATGGTCGGTAACCTGGGTTTCGAGAAGCTGATACTGATAGGGCAGATTGGGAAATTCGCGAAACTGTCCGCCGGTTCCCTCGACACGCACAGTGTGAAGAGCGACGGGCGGCTGGAGGCGATAGCCGCGTACTCGGCGCTCCACGGCGCGACGAGCGAGGATGTGAGGGAGATACTCGACAGTTCCATGGCGGACGAGGTCGCCACGAGAATTTCCCACACCGAATGGGGCATGGCCGCATTGAATGAACTGGTGTCTCGAATAGTACGGATCGCGCTCCTCGGGGCGACGGGTATATCGGAATGCGCCTGCCTCACGTTCTCTCTGCCGGATAGGGAGCTTGTCCGCACCGACAACCTCGGCACCTTGATACGGGAGATAAAGGAGAACGCGGAAGCGCTGCTGTGATTACGATAGTGGGCATTGGTCCGGGAGACCGCGAATATATGACGGAGCAGGCCGCCTCGGCTGTGAGGAATGCCCGCGTGCTTCTGGGCGGAGGACGTGTCCTGAGGGCGATAGGGTCTGACTCGGGGGCGCGTCTTGTGGAGTTGCCGGCGGATGGCATGGCGGACACCCTGGTCGCGCTTCTGGAAGATGAAACGCGCCTTGGGGAAGTCACGCTGGCGGTGAGCGGTGATCCCGGTTTTTACAGCCTCGCGAGGCGCGTCATGGCTCGTTTCGGACGCGACTGGGTGACGTTGATCCCCGGTGTTTCCTGTATGCAGATAATGGCCGCGCGTCTCTGCAAGTCATGGGCCGGCGTATCGTCCGCGACGCTACATGGCCGCGCGCGGCCCGACATCGGTTCGCTCGCCTCGAAACTGCTCTCGTCGCCGGCCCTCGTCCTGCTGTTCGGAGAACCTGGGAAAATCGCGGACGACATTGGGTGGCTCTGTTCCGACGAACGTATAAAAAGTGCCGGCGCGGCGTTGGGCTGGGATTTGGGTCTGCCCGGAGAACGGATAACGGAGGCCGCTACGCTCGGTGAAATTGACACTGAAGCGCGCGGTGGAAGGCTAGCCCTCCTGTGGCTCGAAAAAAACGGCGCGCTGGCGGCGGACGTTTCGCCCGCCGCCAGCTTCGCTCGGCGCGGGGTCATTCCCGACGAGTGGTTCGAGAGGGAGGAAGGAGTGCCGATGACGAAATCTTTCGCGAGGGCGGTGGCGATATCGCTTCTCTCCCCGCTCCGCGGGGCGCGGATTTTGGAGATTGGAAGCGGGACCGGCGCGATGACGGTGGAGTTGGCGCGTGCCGTCGGCGAGCACGGGCGCGTGTCGGACGTCGAATCGTCGCGTGCCGCGCTTGAACTGACGAGGCGCAATATATCGAGAGCCGGCGTCGCGGCGAGGGTGGATATCACTGAAGGACGCGCCCCGGAAGTCATGCCCGAAGGGCGTTACGATGCCGCGTTCGTCGGCGGTCACGGGGAACGCGTGGAGGATGTTCTCTCGGCGGTTTGGAAACGCCTCGAACCCGGGGGCAGGATGCTTTTGACGTCGATAACCCCACAAACCACGTCCAGAGCCCTCAAATGCATAGGCGACACGACTCCCGCCGCGGGCATATGGCGCGCGCACTCCTCATACGGGCGCGGAGCCGGAGGCGACTGGATGATGCTGGGCAACAATCCCGTGGATTTCATATGGGGGGATAAATAAATTGCAATTTAACGGAATCGTCTTCATCGTGGGCGCCGGCCCCGGAGACCCGGAGCTTCTCACGCTCAAGGGGGCGCGGATGCTCGAATCGGCGGATATCGTGCTCTACGCCGGCAGTCTGGTGAACGAACGCATCCTGGAACGGTGCCGTCCGGATTGCCAAAAGGTGAATTCCGCGGACATGACGCTGGAAGATCAGGTATCCTTGATGACGCGCGCGTGCCGCGAAGGGCGCGCGGTCGTCCGGCTTCATACGGGGGATCCGTGCCTTTACGGGGCGATCTCCGAACAGATATCGCGTCTTCGCGAAAATGGGATCGGATGCGAGATAGTGCCGGGAGTATCGAGTTTTCAGGGGGCAGCTGCACGGCTGGGCCTGGAATATACCATACCCGGCGGCACACAGACGCTGATATGCACCCGCTTGGAGGGGCGCACTCCCGTGCCGGCCGCCGAGGACATCGAGAGGCTCGCGTCGCACGGCGCGTCGCTGGTGCTTTTTCTTTCCGCCGGAATGGCTGGAGATGCGGCGCGTAAGTGCGTGTCGGCGGGAATGCCCGGGAATACGCCGGCGGCATGGATATACAGGGCGACCTGGGACGACGAGAGATCGTGCGTCACCACGCTGGAGGAGCTCCCTCGCTCGATGGAGAACGCCGGGATTGAAAATCACGCCCTCATAATAATCGGAGAATGCCTGAACCGCGATCGAGGCGCGCGGAGTTTGCTCTATACGGGTGATTTCGAGGGGGGACGGGCGTGAGACGTTTTCATACAGACAGGGGAGTATTCGTGCTTCATTACGCGGCCGGGGAATCCACAGCCTCGGAACTCGGCACCGCGCTTGGGGCAGTCCGCGTGCCGATTTCCGAGGGCGGGACGAAAGAAGCCTTCGCGTCACGCTGGCAGGACGCCGGGGCTTTCGTCTTCGTGGGCGCGCTCGCGATCGCAGTTCGTTCGATAAGCGGCCTAATAACGGACAAGGCGCTCGACCCAGCGGTCGTCGTCGTCAGCGAGGATGGAGGAATCGCCCTGCCCGTTATAGCGGGCCACATAGGGCTCGCCACCGACCTCGCGCGGGAGTGCGCGGAGATACTGTCGGCCCGGGGCGCGCTTTACGTGCCCACCACGTCGAGTGACAGGGCCGGTTTCACCGCGCCCGACCTCTGGGCTTCGCGGCGCGGATACCACATATTGCTGCGCAGCAGGCTGGCGGCCGTGATCTCGAAGTTCAGGGAACAGGGCGAGATAACCGCGTGGCTGGATCCGATCATGGCGGAGCACGGCGTGGCACTGCCGCTGCCGTTCGGATACAGCCTCGCCGAAGAACAGTCCGACGCCGATATCGTCATCTCCCCGAGGGCCATACAAAGGCTCGCCGGCGCCAAGCCTCAGATAGTGCCGAAAGTAGTGACTCTGGGGATAGGGAGCAGAGCGGGCATCAAGGCCGAGACGATCGAGACTGTCGTAAAAGGGGCGCTGTCGAAGAATTTCCACGGCCCCTTTCTGATGGAGGCGGTGGCGGAACTGCGAACCGTGGAGGCGAAACTGGAGGAGCGCGGGATGCGCGAATTCGCCGAGAACCATTCGCTCAGTATGGTGGTCGTTTCCGACGCCGAGATACTGTCGATGGACGGCAAATTTTCGCCATCCGCGGCAACCCGTCATATCGGCCTGCCCGGCGCGGCGGAGCCGGCCGCGGCAAGCGCCGGAAGCCTGCTGGGCGAGCGGGTGGCTGAAATGGGGGTCACCGTCGCCATATCGCTCTCCAAACCGCCGGAGGCCGGAGATCTCGCGATCGCGGGGACCGGCCCCGGAGACGCGAGGTTCGTCACGGCGGAATCCCGCGCCGCGATCGACGCCGCCGAAGTGATAATCGGTTATGAACTTTACGTGGAACTGCTGCCCGATTCGTGGAAACGCGGCAAAATAGTCGAGACTTTCGGCATGGGCGAGGAGGAGGACCGCGTCGCGCGGGCTTTTTCGTACGTCGAATCGGGGTACAGGGTGGTGCTGGTGTCGGGGGGGGACGCCACGGTTTTCGGCATGGCGTCGCTCTGTCTGTCCATGGCTCCGGTGAATGTCGGTCCCGGCAGAATCAGGGTTATACCTGGCATCACCGCGCTGCAGGCGGCCGGAGCCGCTATGGGGGCCCCCTACTCCAACGGATTCGCGGTCGTCTCAATATCCGATTACCTGCAGCCGTGGTGTGACGTGGTGCGCGCCCTCGAAGGGGCGTACGAGAGCGGCCTCGCGGTTGCTATATATAACCCCGTGTCCAGAGGGTTGCCCGAAAAACTGGAGGAAGTCAGGAGAATTTTCGCCTCCCGGCGCGCTGTGATAGTCCGCGACGCCGGACGGCAGGGAGAGACACTCGCCGAAATGCCCGTCGCCGAGATCACGCCCGAACATGTGGACATGAGGAGCATCATCTTCATCCTCTCCCCCAATGCCACTGAACGTGACCTCGGAAGCAAAAAGATATGGCTGGAGGCCAGAGGATACCAATCTGAAAAGACCGCGCGGAAAAAACCCAGGATACTCGGCCAATTTTTGGTGTTGGGCGGCGCGAGCGAGGGCAGAGAAGCAGCCGCGGCGCTTTTGGAACACGGATTTTCTGTCACGGTGTCGGTCACGAGAGAGGCGGGTGCCGCTACGGTTCCCAGTGGAGCCGACATGATAGTGGGTGCGCGCGACCGGATAGGCTGGTCGGAGATACTGGACGATCCGGTATCAAGGGAAGGTATACTCGGCGTCGTGGATGCCACTCACCCGTTCGCAGAGGACGCGTCGCGGGAGATTGCTTCCGCGTGCGAGGCGTTGGGAATTTCCCTTTGCAGATATTTGAGAAAAGAAGAACTTCCGGAGGACGCGGTCACGGCGGCCGATTTGGACGGGGCGGTCAGTCGCGCCATAGAATTGACGTCTGGTGGGGACGTGATTTTCCTGGCGATAGGAACGAACGGCCTCAAAGCCGTGATGCCGCGCATTCGCGAATCAGGGAGGGGTGTTCTCGTCCGAATGCTTCCGACTGTGGAGAGTATGAGGCTAGCCGGACGGGCAGGCCTTCAGCCCAGGGAGATAATCGCCTCGTGGGGCGCGGGGAACGCCGATTTCAACGAAGCGCTGTGTCGCGACAGGGGCGTGCGCGCCATAGTGAGCCGCGAGTCCGGGGCACAAGGCGGCGTGGCGGATAAGGCCGAAGCCGCCCGCATGATCGGAATACCTCTCGTGCTCGTCTCGCGCCCGGAAGAAATCTCAGGCATCGCGCGCGCGCACGACACCGAGGAGTTGCTGCGCTGGTGCGAGGGGTTGTCTGTGTAATTTTTTGAATTCGGAGTGATAGATGTTGATTTTTTACGGTGTAGGCGTCGGCCCGGGCGATCCTGACATGGTGACGATAGGGGCCAAGAGGGCGCTCGACGGAGCGGATGTGGTGTTGGTCCCCGTCTCGTCACTGGGACGCGTGAGTCTCGCCGGCGAAATTTATTCCAAACTCAATCCGAAGAAGGCGACGCATCCGTTTTTTTTCCCCATGACCGATGACGAATCCTTCAGGGACAGCGAGATACTGCGCCAACTGAACGAATATTCAGCGCTCTGGAGGGACGCTTCTTCTGTGGCGTTGCCGGTGATAGGCGACGCGGCGCTTTATTCGACGGCCGCGTACCTCTACGCGGTCTGGCGTTCCCTCTGTCCGAAACTGGAACTGAAGCTGCTGCCCGGCATTTCGGCGCACTCCCTTGCAGGCTGCGCGGCGGGAGAATTTTTGGCCCTCGGCGAGGAGCGGCTGGCCGTGCTGCCGGGATCGGCGGATTTTTCCAAACTGTCGGATACAATGGCGGCCTCGGATTGCGTGGCGCTCTATAAACCGTCAGCACTTAAGGGAGATCTGCGGGAGCTGATGGCGAGCACAGGCCCGTGGAAACGCGCCATCCGCGTGCACAGGGCCGGCCTTCCTGAGGAATGTGTGGTGACGGGCAGCGAGGCGTTGCTGCCGACGGACGATTATCTCTCCGTCCTCCTCCTTTGGAGAGCCAGGTAACGGCCGCGCTGTGGAAATAGAGCCCATCGCCTCTCCGGTTTTCTGGGCGGCACTTTTGAGAGCCGAGTGCGTCCTCACTTTTAACATAGCGTTCGGTCTCGCGGTGGGAGAACTGATATTGGGCCTCGGCGTCATCGACAGGTTCTTTTCGCCGCTCATACCGCGCCTGGAGCGCCTCGGAATTCACGGAAAGATAGCCGCGGCAATGGTACTGGCGCTGGGAGCCCCGCGTTCGGGGGCGGCGCTGATATCACGGGCCTATTCGGAAGGAGAGCTAACCGGCGACCAGGCCACGTTCGGGACGCTGTCGCTCGCTTTCCCGGGTTATCTGAGAAGATGGGTGGGCACCGCCGCCATGGCGGCGGCAGTGGCGGGTGTTTCAGGTTTCATCTTCGCCCTGGTGATGCTGCTGCGGAGCGCGTGCCGTTTCACCTGGGCGGTGGTATTGCTCGCGAGCCGCGCGAAGGCGCGTTCCGGTGTCTTCGCGGAATTGGAAAGCACGCATGTCGGGGTGCGCGAGAGGACCGTCCGTGTATTGGTCCAGTTGAAACGCTCACTGCCGTGGGCGTGGGCCTTTTTCGCACTGACCTACGTCATCGTTCCGTTTGTCGACGGCGCGTTTTCGAAGTACGCGTCCCGCGGAGGAATGCTCTGGTTTCTGCCCGCGGAGGGATGGGCCGTCGCCGTGAGTTCTCTCGCCCATGTGACGGCGGGCTTGTCGTCGGCCGCGGCCGCTCTGTCCGCCGGCAAACTCCGAGTCACGCAGACGGTACTGGCCCTCCTGGTGGGGAACATGGCCGGCTCGGTGACGAGGACCATGAGGCAGAACGTGGGTTACTGGGTCGGCGTTTTCCCGAGGGAACTGGTGAAAAATCTGCTTCGCTGGCATCTCGCGACCACGATCATACTCGAGATCATGTCGGTGTTTATAGCCTGGTGTGCCGCGGTGGTGAACTGAATGGGCAGGCTTTGCGCAGTATTGATGGATCATAATTCGTCCACGGTGGAAACGAGGGCCGCCTTTTCGGACCGAGTCGCCGCGTACATCGACGGCGTCGGGCCGCGCGGCGGCGCCGAATATCTCAAGATCGAGACCTGCAACAGGATAGAGCTGTATCTCGTGTCCGGCGGTGACCGTGATGAGCGGGAAGTGGTCTCGCCGCTGGCCGCTGAAGGCGCCGAGGCGATGTTCGGCTACGACGCGGTGAGACATCTCCTGCGCGTGCTTCTCGGTCTGGAGAGCATGGCGAGGGGCGAGTCGCATATAGTGTCCCAGGTAAAAGCCGCTTACGGGAACTCCGACGGGTGCGGCAAAGTGTTGCACAGGCTCTTCCAGAGGGCTTTCGGCCTGACGGCTTCGCTTCGTTCGGGGTGTCACCCCGGGAGAGAGCCGTCGATACCGTACATAGCGGCGAAACATTACGCCGAAAACTCGGTTGCCGCCGCGCCCGTTATGGTGGTCGGCATGGGCGAAGTCGGGATCGAGACGGCCCGTGTGCTGAGTCTGATGGGCCGCCGCGTGCTGGTTTCCAACAGGACGGAACGCCCGTCCTGTGCCGTGCCGAACGCCGAAACCGTGCCATGGGACGAGTGGCGCGAGCGGGCGCGCGAGTGCGGGGCGATATTCCTCTGCACGTCATCGCCCGTCCCTATATTGAGCTGTGAGACGCAGGACGCGATGTCCGGCGTGTGGACAATGGATCTCGGCGCTCCGCACCAGAGCGCGCCGAGAAACCATGGCGTCCGTGTGACGCTCGACGATATGAAGGCGATATCCGATGCCATGACGCAGGAGTACGGCAAATCCCTCTCCGCACTGGAGCGCGAAGCCGACCGGGCCTCCGCGGCACTTTGGGCCGAGATATCCGTCCTGACCGACGACACGTGGAAACATCTGGCGCTCGCCCGTGCGCGCGCGATAATCAAAGAACGGGCGTCGCGGCACGCGAAGAGCCGCGCGTGCGGCGAGCGTAGCGAACGCAGAGAGGAAGAACTCGAGGCGTTCGCGTCCTCGGTGATGAACGCTTTCCTCCGCCCCCTCGTCGCGGCGCGCGCAGCGCACAGCTCACGGGCATGGAGAATATTATCCGGCGAGGGAGAAGAGGAATGAGCCGCCGCGCTGACAAGCGGAATCCCTACAGGCTGCTCCTTTCCCTAAATCTGGATGAGCATGAGATTTTGGTGGTCGGCGGCGGCAGGGTAGCCGAGCGGAAAATCGCCACACTTCTGGGGTGCCGCTCACGGGTGAAGATGGTCTCTCCCGACGTTACGGAAAATCTGGCGGAGCTGGTCCGTGAGGGTACGATAGCATGGGAGCGGCGCGCCGCCTCGGGAGAGGATTTCGCGTCGCACAGGTTCGCGGTATTGGCCGTGCCGCGCGAAGCCTCGGGCACGCTCGTCTCTCTGGCGAGGGCGAACGGCTGCGCGGTGGATATATGCTCCGGCGCGGACACCGATCGAGGAGATTTTGCCCTCTGCGCTCAATTCGTGTCAGAGGAGCTTTTCGTCGGTGTCTCCGGGGGCGGGAATGACCCGTCCGCCGCCGCCGCCGCGAAGCGGCGCCTGATGAAGTCGATGAAGGAGACCATGACCGTGCTCACAAGGGGAAGCCGCCTCGCGATGCGTCAGGCAGAGATGTGGATTGAGGCTCTTGCGCGCGTCGGCGTGAACGCGGCGGTCAGAACCGTGGCCAGCCATGGCGACAAAGACAGGCGGAAAGACCTGTCGGCGTTCGGCTTTGGGGCTTTCGTCAAGGCGCTGGAGGATGAACTGCTGTCGGGCAGAGGAGACTGCGCCGTCCACAGCGCCAAGGATATGCCGGCGGCTCTTCCGGACGGTTGCGCGCTCGCGGCGGTGCTGCAGAGGGGTTCCCGCCGTGACGTCGTGGTGACCGGCGCTGCCCCGCGAGGCGCGTCGTCGGGGGAAGAGGTCATATTGTCGCTGCCCCGGGGGGCCAGAGTGGGCACGTCGAGCGCGCGCCGCACGGCCCAGGTGTCGTCGCTGCGGCCGGATATCGTGTGCGTTCCCTGCCGCGGCAATATCGAGACGCGCATGTCCCGCCTCGCCGGCGGCGAGTTCGACGCCATCGTCCTCGCGGAGGTCGGGTTGGAGAGGCTCGGTTTGAACGCGGAAAACGCGTATCCTCTGTCTTTCGTCACGTCCGCGGGGCAGGGAGCGATAGCGGCCGAGACCGTCGCCGGTTCCGAGACCGAGGCCGTACTGAGGTTGCTGAATCACGTTCCGACATGGTACGAGGTCGCGGCGGAAAGGGCTTTCCTGTCGCGAATATCGGCGGGGTGCTCGCTTCCCGTGGCAGTGAACGCTTCCTACGATTGCGGCAAAATGAACATCACCGCCGAGATTTACCCCATCCAGGCCGGGATTGAACCGGCGTGGGCGTTGGTCCGGGGAAGTGTGCGTTCCGTCGACGACGCGATAGCGCTTTCCACGGAGATGTGGATCGAGATGAGCGAATTGCCAGCTACCCGCCTACTGAACGAATGGCGGTCTCCGTCGTGAGCGTCTGGTTGGTCGGCGCGGGGTGCGGTCCGCCCGGATTCCTGACCGCGGCCGCGGAGGAATGTATCAGGGGCGCCGACGACATAGTCTACGACCGTCTCATTCATCCCGACATGCTTCAACTCGCTCCTCCCGGCTGCCATTTTCATCTCGTCGGCAAGAGGGAGAGTGCGCACACGCTGACTCAGGACGGGATAAACGAGCTGCTCGTCAGGCTCGCACGCGCTCGCGAAAGCGGCGCCGTCGTCAGGCTCAAGGGGGGAGACCCCTTCGTTTTCGGGCGCGGCGGCGAGGAAGCCGAATTTTTGGAGCGAAACGGAATTCCGTGGAAGGCCGTTCCCGGTGTGACGTCGGCCCTGGGCGGCGCCGTATGCGCCGGAATTCCCGTGACTCACCGGGATGAGGCGTCCTCCCTGATACTCGCTACCGGACACAGGAGAGACATGGACGGCGAGGAAGAGGACAGTTATTGGAAAGAACTCGCCCAGGCACGGGGAACCGTGGCCCTCTACATGGGCACGTCCAACTTTTCCGCGATCGCGGAGCGTCTGTCGCGCTTCGGCAGGCCGCCGCACACGCCGGCCTCCGTAGTGACCTGGGGAGGCTGGGGACGAGCCGCCCGCGCCGACGGGACGCTAGGTGAGATGGCGGTGCGGGCCGCGCGCGGAGAGATAAAGCCGCCCTCTGTGATATACATCGGCGCCGCCGCGTCGAGGGCGCTGCACCCTGACAGAGGGCCGCTCGCGGGGATGCAGGTTGTGATCTGCCGTCCGTATCCCGAATGTTGGGAGACGGGCAGGGCCCTCGAAAAACTGTCGGCCGACTGTTGCGGACTGCCGCTCCTGTCGGCCGAGGATATCGACCCCGGCCTCGGGACGGATGAGATATTGAACGCCGACTGGGTGATCGTCACGAGCCCCAGGGGCGCCGCGAGGCTCCGCGAATTGGCCCGCGACGTGAGGCGCATAAGGGGCAGGGTGGTCTCGATAGGCGCCGGCACGACCTCCGCGCTTGCGGCGGCTGGCATGATACCTGAATTGGAAGCCGGCGGCGACAGTGCCTCGCTGGCGGATTTGTTAACGAGACATGTGCGCGGCGGCGAGACCGTGGTTTTCGCGCGCAACGAGCGCGGCGCGCGCGCGCCCGTAACATCCGTTGCGCGCGCCGGCGCGCGTGTTGTCGTTATGCCGACGTACAGAATGAAATCCCGCGAAGTCCCTGGGCTCGATGTGATGAAAGAACAGTGGGAGACATGCGGCGTGGACGCGGTGGTTTTCGGAAGTTCCGCACTGGCGGAGGAGTACGCGCGCGTGATGGGTTCCCCGCCTCCGTCCGCCGCGCTCGTGGCCTGGGGACGCGCCTGCGCGGCGTCTGTCGAAAAACTTTTCGGCACAGTCCCCGTCGTGATGAATACGCCCGATTTATCCGGTTTGGCAGAGACATTGATTTTAATTTTTGAAAAAAGGTGATTTTTACATGAAAAAACCCGTAAAAATAATTCATGATTGCGATCCCGGACACGACGACGCCGTCGCCATACTGATGGCCGCCGTACACCCGTCGATAGAACTGAAAGCGGTCACTGTGGTGGCCGGCAACCAGACGATTGAAAAGACTGCCGTCAACGCGCTGAACGTCTGTTCGGCATCCGGCCGCTGCAAGAACGTCCCGGTCTCCGCCGGAATGTCCCGCCCGATAGTACGCCGTCAGGTGACGGCGGGCGACATACATGGCGTGAGTGGGCTGGACGGGCCGTCTTTCGGCCTCCCAGATATCGAGTTGGATCCCAGGCATGCCGTCGACCTGATGATCGAGATACTCCTGTCCTCGGACGGGGATATCACCGTAGTTCCCACAGGCCCCCTCACAAATGTCGCGATGGCACTGCGCAGGGAACCTCGGATAGCCGAAAAGATAGAACGAATAGTCCTGATGGGAGGCGCGTACCAGCTCGGTAACGTCACTCCTTCGGCGGAATTCAACATGTACGCCGACCCCGAGGCGGCGCATATCGTGTTTACCTGTGGGCGCCCCATAGTGATGATGGGACTCGACGTTACGCGCAAAGCGCGTGCGACGCCGGACGTCATCGCCCGCGTAAAATCTCTGGGGAATCCGCAAGCGGTGCTGTTTGCCGAGATGATGGAATTTTTTGCCAAAACCCAGAGGGAAATATACGGCTGGGACGGCCCTCCCCTCCATGACCCGACGACGATGGCGTGGTTGATAGACCCGGGCTGCGTCGAGACAAAACCCATGCGAGTGGAAATAGAGCTGCGCGGAGAATTGGCTTATGGGCGCACGTGCTGCGACTTTTTCGGTCTGGAGAATTCGCCTGACAGCCGCGGCGGCGCGATGTCCGGCATACAATCCGTTCTTGACCGCCCAAAGGGCGCTAACGCACTCGTCGCCGTGGATATAGACGCCGCGAGATTCTGGGATATCGTTTATGAAACCTTCGCGATGTATGGGAAATAAAAAGTATTCCGGACGCGGTTCCTCAATTGGCTCACAAGATCGTGACCGGACGGGTGATGTGATGTAAAATATTTCTGAAACGTGATTTTTGGGGAAGAGAGGGATCGTCATGGACGGTTTTGTCAAGAGTGAGGAAGCGTACGAACGCGCTTGTTCTGTCCTGGTCGGAGGCGTGGACAGCCCCGTCCGGGCATGGAAATCTGTCGGGGGAACGCCAGTTTTCATCATGTCGGCGGCCGGCGCTTATATGTTGGATACGGAGGGCAGGGCATACCGCGACTACGTCGGAAGCTGGGGCCCGATGATTTTGGGGCACGCAGATCCGGACGTGACAAAGGCGATATACGAGGCCGTCTCGCGTTCGGCCTCTTACGGAGCCCCCTGCGTCGCCGAGACCGAGTTGGCGGAACTCATCAGGGGGAAATTTCCCTCCGCCGAGAAAATTCGTTTCGTCAACTCCGGCACAGAGGCGGCCATGACGGCCCTGCGCCTGGCCCGCGCTTTCACGGGGCGCGACAAGATAATCAAGTTTGCCGGCTGCTATCACGGACACAGCGACTCGCTGCTGGCTGAAGCGGGAAGCGGAGCGCTCACGCTGGGCGTCCCCACGTCGCCTGGCATAACCGTGGCCAACGCGTCCGACACAATAGTCCTGCCGTTCAATTCGATCGAGGCAGTGAGGAAGGCTTTTGAGGAACACGGCCATGAAGTAGCGGCTGTGATAGTGGAACCGTGGGCCGGCAATATGGGGCTGGTTCCGCCGGTTCCCGGTTTCCTCGCGGCGTTGGCGAACCTCTGCAAGGACACCGGCGCGCTCCTCATATTCGACGAGGTGATCACGGGGTTCCGCATCCCCGAATACGGGGTGCAGAACAAGGAGAAACTGCGGCCCGACCTAACTTGTCTGGGAAAGATAATAGGCGGCGGATTCCCGGTCGGCGCGGTGGCCGGACGGGCGGATATCATGAACAAACTCCAACCGTTGGGAGCGGTATATCAGGCGGGGACGCTCGCGGGAAACCCGGTTGCGATGGCGGCGGGCATTGCTACGATCTCCAAGCTCACGCAGACCGCCTATCAGAAGATAGAATACTCGGCCAACCGTTTCGCGATGGGCCTCAAGCAGGCTGCGTTATCGGCGGGGATCAATATCTCCGTCTCGCGCCTCGGCTCGGTCGTCGGATTTTTCTTCGCCCCGAAACTTCCCCTGAACCTCAATGCCGTGAAGATGTCCAATTCGGGCCTTTACCCGCTATTTTTCCACGCGATGATGGCGCGCGGCGACTATTTCGCGCCAAGCCCGTACGAGTCGATATTCATCTCCCTCGCGCACACAGCCGAGATAATCGACGCCACGATCGGCAACGCCGGGGAAGTTTTTGCCGAAATCGCCGAAGCCGCGCCGTCGGGGACGTAGGCCTTCCGAATGGTTTCAGGGGAAAAAGATGCCGCGTATGCGCCGCGGACGCGCGATTTGCTGGAGGAGCTTTACCTCGAGTTCAACAGACGGGAGTACGTCTCGCCAGATCCGCTTGAGTTCCTGTACATGTACGACTCGCCGGCCGACAGAGAAGTGGTCGGCCTCATAGCTTCGTCGCTCGCGTACGGGCGCGTGGCTTCTATTTTGGCGAGCGTGCGGCGCGTGCTGGACGTACTCGGGAAAAATCCTGCGGACGCTCTCGCGGCGAGCGATTTTTCCTCCCTCTTTTCCCGCCTTGAGGGATTCAAACACCGCTTCAACGGCGGCGAGGAAATGTGCCGTTTCCTGTCTGGCATCGGTGAGGCGCTGCGGCGTTACGGTACTCTCGAGAACGTTTTCCGCTCGGCGGGGGAGGGCTCGATACTCGGCGCGATGGACAATTTCGCGGACACGATACTGCGCCTCGGGGGCCTCGGGCCGTCTCATCTTTTGCCGCGCGCCTCGAAGGGCAGTGCCTGCAAGCGGCTCGCACTCTTCATACGCTGGATGGCGCGGAGCGACGACGTCGATCCGGGAGGTTGGAACAGCGTCGCTCCCTGTGATATCATTGTGCCGTTGGACACGCACATGTTCAGGATAGCGACGGGGCTGGGATTCGTGAAACGCCGCTCCGCTGACGGAACGGCGGCCGAGGAAGCGACCGAGGGATTCAGGGCGTTCTGCCCCTCCGATCCGGTAAAATACGATTTCGCGCTGACGCGCTTCGGGATACGCGCGGGGATGTCCGTCAGCGAATTACTTGAGAAGTTTGGTAAGGAGAGTGTACCGACGTGACGAACGACGAAGCGGCACCGGATGCCGCACCGCAGGATAACCCGGAAAAAAGTGGCGAATACATAAACCGGGAACTGAGCTGGGTGCGCTTCAACCGGAGGGTACTCGACGAGGCGTTCGACAAGTCGAAACCGCTTTTGGAGCGGGTGAGGTTCGCCGCGATTTACTCGAACAACCTCGACGAATTTTTCATGATAAGGGTCTCCGGTTTGGTCCGGCAGTTCAAGGACGGGGTGGTTTCCCCTCCGCCCGACGGAATGACCCCGTTGGAGCAGCTCGTCGCCATTCGCAGAGCGATAGCGCCGGATAACAAAAGACTGCTCGCGTGCTGGCACGGCGAACTTCAGCCTGAACTTCTCGAGAACGGTATAGAAATACTGAATTTCAGAAAAATATCCGAAAAACACAGGTTTTTTCTCGATCAGTATTTCAAAAACGAGATTTTTCCGACGCTCACGCCGCTAGCGTTCGACCCCGGGCATCCCTTTCCCCATATCTCGAACCTCAGCCTGAATTTCGCTCTCGCGCTCCGTGACGATAAGGGGCACAAACGTTTCGCGAGGCTCAAAATCCCCGAATCGTTCCCGAGGCTCTTCCAGATACCCCATGAATCCGGAGGCAAAAGCGGCAAAATGGGATTGCGCGCTTCGCGGGCCGCGACGTTTGTGTGGCTTGAGGATATCATAGAGGCGAATCTGAGCACGCTGTTTCCCGGAATGACCATAGAGGACGCCGTGTTGTTCCGCGTCACGAGGGACGCCGATTTCGAGATAGAGTCGGACGAAGCCGAGGATCTGCTGCGTTCGATAAGCGAGAGCGTGGAGAAGCGGCGCTTCGGTCTCGCCGTCAGGCTTCAGATAGAGCGCGGGGTTCCGAGGCACATAAGGGAGATTTTGACGCGGAACCTCGAACTGGACACGTTTCAGGTATATTCCACGGAGTTCCCCGTGGGTCTGTCGTCGCTGATGCAACTTTACAGCCTCGACCGGCCCGAATTGAAATATCCGCCCTTCACGCCGGGAATACGCCGCGAGACCCGCGACAGGCATAAGATATTCCATGCCGTCCGCGAGCGCGATATGCTGTTCTATCACCCATATGACAGCTTCAAGCCGGTGGTCGATTTCATACACGAAGCCTCGATGGATCCGGACGTGCTCGCGATAAAGCAGACGCTTTACAGGGTTGGCTCAAATTCGCCGATAGTCGAGGCGCTCAAGGAAGCGTGTTCGAGGGGCAAACAGGTGGCCGCCCTGGTGGAACTCAAAGCGAGGTTCGACGAGGAGAACAACATCGGTTGGGCGATAGCGCTCGAAAGTGCGGGAGTCCACGTCGTCTACGGTTTGCCGGGGCTCAAGACCCACGCCAAGATATGTCTGGTCGTCAGGCGCGAGAAGGACGGAATCAGGCGCTACGTCCATCTCGGCACCGGAAACTACAACGCCGTCACAGCGGGCATCTACACCGACTTCGGGCTGTTCACGGCGAATCCCGACATAGGCGCCGACGCCTCCGACCTCTTCAACGTGCTCACCGGCTACTCGGCACAGAAAGAATACCGGAAACTGCTGGTCGCGCCGTATCTCCTCAGGAGCGAGATAATATCAAGGATAGACCGCGAGATAAACCGTCACGCCGAGAGCGGAGACGGGCGCCTGATATTCAAGCTTAACGCCGTCTCCGACAAGGAGAGCATCGACGCGCTCTACAAGGCCTCTCGCGCCGGGGTCAAAATTGATCTTCAGGTGCGCGGCATCTGCTGTCTCAGACCCGGGATCAAGAATTTGAGCGATAACATCAGGGTGTCCAGCATCGTCGGCCGCTTCCTCGAACACACTCGCGCCTTTTACTTCCGCAACGGCGGCGACGAGGAGCTGTACCTCGGCAGCGCCGACTTGATGACGCGTAACCTTGACCGCAGGGTCGAATGTCTCTTCCCTGTGGAGTCCCCTGAAATACGCCGTGAGATAATGAATTCGATCCTGCCCGTGCATCTGGACGACAATGTCCAGTGCTGCGATCTTGCCCCTGGCGGGTCATACACGAAACTCGCTCCGGGAGACGCCCCCGAGGTCGATTCTCAGCTGGCGATGCTGGAGCGCCGGTGCGGTTTGAGGGAGTAGCGGCATGAACGCGGCGGCGGGCGGTGTTTCACCCGTCGCTTCTTCGTTCTCGGCGTTCTATTCAATCAGAGTCGGTTACCGCAACGAAAGTATGGAGCTTTCATCTATTCCAGTACACTTCTTGATTATTTCGGCAGGAAAGCCTTCGGCGAGCATTGAGCGCGCTACCTCAAATTTACCTTTTTCCATCCCTTTTTCCTCACCTATCATCATAGCTTCTTCGATGTCGATTTGCTTCACGTACTCGTCGAGCGATATGGTCTGCAATTTGAACGCCTCCTTCAAGTCATCGCTAATTCTGGAATCTCTGAGCCGGAATATCCTGCCCACAAATTCGAGGATGAATTTTCTCTGCCTCTTATCATAACC
>JAISXR010000097.1 GCA_031270375.1 Synergistaceae bacterium
CCGCCGAACCCCCGTTTTTGGAAGATATATTAACGATGACGGGTAATTATATATACATACGCGCACGTATGTCAAGAGGCGCGTCAGGAACGCCGCAAAAAGCGAAGCTAAGATTTTGAAGCGCATTTTTAGTACTGCCGTTGGTTGTTTTAACAGGTAACATCCGGAGGAAATCGCTATCCCAGCCGGTTTTTTCGCAGTCCGCCGATTGAATCCGCTCCCCCTTCTCCCTTTCGGGGAGAACGGATTCAATCGTGAAATACGGTGTTTATGCCCCCGAAGCGATATCAGCCGTGGTTTCAGGCGCCGCCTTTTTCGACAATACCAGCGCGATGATAAGCGCGACGCCCGCGAGACACAGCGCTCCCAGCGCCACAAAGAGGCTCGTGCCCGTAAAAAGTCTGGTCAGTATCATCGGAAATCCTAGCGCGGAGACGGAGAAACCGCACATGACGGCGGCGAAGTTCGGGCCAACGTTATCCAGGCCGAAATAATCGCCGGTCAAGAGAGGATAGATGCCGGAATAACCTCCATAACAGAACGCGCATACCGCCACGATAACCATGAAGAGCAGCCCCTGCGCGAAACAGAGGGCAAAGGAACAGAGCGCCGTCAGTCCGATCGCCATGACAGTCGCGCCTTCGCGGCCCGTCTTTTCGGATATCAGCGGGAATGCCAACCTTCCGACCGCGCTGGCTACCCCCGTTATCATCACTATCAACGTTGCCATCGAACCGATATTTCGCTCGTTCGCCAGCGTCACGAACGAAGGATTGAGGATGAAAAACGCGCTGGTGCACAACATCAGGGAACAAGTTATCAGAAAAAAGCGCCCTGTCTTTATCATCTCTCCAGTCGTGTACTGCCTCTTACCCCGTCCGTCAATTCCGCGTCCGCCTCCGGCCGCCTCGGGCAGGCGCACAAAGGAGGACAGCGCCAGCGTCACCAGCAGAAACGCGGCCGCCAGGATCAAAAATGTGGAGCGCAGTGAATAGCGCTTTATCAGTTCGCCGATCAGAGGCGCGAACACCACTGTGGAGAAACCGAAGGCGCAGACGCTGACACCGGTCGCAAGCCCCCGTTTCTCCGGATACCATTTCGGGACACAGGACACCACCGCGCCGTATCCCATGCCCACGCCGAATCCGCCCGCTATTCCGTAAGTAAGGCAGATAAGCCATCCCGAGCCTGCCGGGATGAATGCCGTCGCCGCCATCCCTACCGCGAGAAACGTTCCTCCCGCGAGGGTCTGCCTGTGAGTCCCCAGCCGCTTTTCCATCCGTCCGCCGCCCAGCATCCCAAGCACAAAAAATCCCAACAAAAACGAAGAAACAAGTTTCGCGTCCGCCACCGGCCATGTATATTCTTCGCTGACCGGCAGAACGAAGACGCTCCAGACATAAATTATCCCAAAAAACAACTGAAGCGCGGCGCCCGAAACCATAACCACTGATCTGTTTCCCTTTTGCAACATGACTCCTCCTCTTTGATTTGTTTTTGACATAAAAAAGCCGGGACCCCTGATACGGGATCCCGGTTTCATCCAAATGGTTTATGCTAAGGCCGTCTTATGGCGTCAAAAAAACTCCGCTTACACGACCGACAACACAGACCCCGGAGAAAAACGGGACCCGTGCCGGTAAAGGAGAATATCGTGACATCAGCGGGCATAATCATGCCTTTCAGACCGGTAATACCCTTCATGTCCTGATACCTCCTTTCGACGATTTTTTAACTTCAACGAACGTTTTATACACCATATGTTATTTTTCGTCAAGCAAGCCCTGCGCTAAAGTTGTTCGTCCCATGACAACTGTGGTAACTCTTTGACCCCCTAATTGTAGTCGCGCGGATTATATTGACACGCGTTCCGCAAAAGAATATATAGAACGAACGCGCGGGATAAGGCCCGACCGCGCAATCGAGGTAACGCGGCGCTCAATACCAAACCGCACATAATGACCCAGGGCGGCAATGGGGAAGGAAGGGAAAACGGACGATGGCGCGTTTCGGCTGCACGTTCATAGGCGATTTGAATCCCGACATGATCATTAGAGGAAACGCCGTGCCGGTGTTCGGCAGAGAGGTCTTTTGCGACGAATTTTATCTGGCGCTCGGCGGTTCCGCGGCAGTTTGCGCCGGGGCGTTCTCTAACCTCGGGCAGAAGGCGCGTTTTTTCGGGCGCACGGGCGACGATCATCTGGGCGAATACGCGACGCGCGAACTCGCCTCGTGCGGGGTCGATGTTTCGGGAGTGTCGGTCCGCAAAAATTCGTCCTCGCCCGTCACTGTCTCACTGACATCCTCCGAGGACAGGGCACTCGTCACGTACGCCGGCACATGCGGTTCGCTCGATGAAACGGACATACCGGTTCAGGATATCCTGGCGCGGACGCGGCACATCCATATCGGCTCTTTCTTCCTCCAGCAACATCTTGCCGGCATGTTCATCCGCGTATTCGAGCGCGCAAGCCAACGCGGGGTGACGACATCGCTCGATGCCGGATGGGATCCGACCGGCGAATGGAACAGGTCACTTTTCGACCTGCTTCGTTTCACGGATATTTTCTTCCCGAACGAGTCGGAGGCACTCGCCGTAACAGGGGAAAAATCTCCGGGCAAAGCTTGCCAGCGTCTGTCGGAATATTGCCGCGTCTCGGTGGTAAAGCTAGGCTCGAAAGGTTCGATACTGGCGTCGGGTTCGGGACCGGTTATCGAATGTCCGATTTACGACAAATATGTGGGCAAAGATTTCACCGGAGCTGGGGACACATATAACGCCGGCTTTATATACGCGTTCCTGGAGGGCAAGTCATATCCCGACTGCATGAGATACGGCAGCGCCGCCGCGGCGCTCCGCATCTCGGAGGACCGCAGGAAACGGCCTTTCCCATCGTTGGATGAAGTAAAACATGTCGTCGAATCGTGAGGGCGCGGGAAATAGTCGGTTATGAGCGTTGCCGATTCCGAATAAGTTCGATCTTAGATAATATCGCGAGGCGAGATTTCGAGGCCAATACCGATCCTGATAATAGAAGGCGTTCACGGTGGTGGCTCTGACGCCCTTGTATTCGTTCTCGGTCAGAAGTTCTTTCAGTTCCACGTATTCTCCGATCCATGTCCCTCGGCAGCAAAACCGACGACCCGTGCGCGGGAGGGATGGTTTTTATTTTTTAATGGCCCCGGAAAATTTTACGACGTTTTTGCGGGTTAGATATAGGATTTTATCGTTGTCAATGCACGAAACGAATCCGAACTTTTTATAAAAATCCGCGGCTGATTCCTTAGCATCCACTAAAAAAAACTGCCACGCAATGGGCAGGCAAAGCGAGTAATTCATCGCGTCCGTTAAAAGCAGAATACCCAACATACGGCCTTGGAACGAAACATCAACCGCCAGCCTTCCCAAACGGATCGCAGGCAAATTGCCGTAATGCGGCATTGCTTTTTGTTCGTCGTTTCGCAGGCGCATATAAGGTATTTCGGCTGCTGCCAAGGTATAGTAACCGATAACTTTATCGCTTCCGTTTTCGACGGCGACAAAAACGGAAGCGATGTTTCGACGGAAGTCTTGCCCGGCCTGTCTTTGAAGATAAACGTCGAGGGCTTCCGTTCCGCAGGAAAAATCCGCCTTATCATGACGGCGTTCGAGGGGTTCAATGACGAACAACGAGGTCCCCATCCTCTATGGCCTTGTGATAATCGTTCATCGCTTTTTTTGCCCTTTCATTGGGTTCACGTTCCGGCGCTTCCAACGCTTCAAGCAGGGCCATTTGATCGCGTACCGTTAAATGAATGATGTGCTGTTGTTCCACGTCTTTCGCCGCGCGGTCGGAAACGGTGCCGATAATATATTCGGCGAGGCTGTTGCCGCGCATTGCCGCCGCGTACTGCCAGACTTCTTTCAACGATTGTGGTATGCGCATTTCAACACGCGCGTCTTTGACCATATTACCTTGTTTCAACATGGGAATACACCTCCTATTATTCGATAATGTACATCTTAAAGCCGTACAAGTCAAGGGGGGAAATATTACAAGTTTTACGGTATAGATACTTAGGGCCATAATCCCGTTCACTCATAATTTTCAAGAGTTCTATCGCGTCATTTAGTCATAAGATATAATATTATAATGCAATTTTTCGAAATGCTGAAAGAAATATAAATTAAGTTTAGTTCCCTAGGGCGGGAACTGTAGATTACTCGACAGGACGGTGAAACAGGTGAAACGACACATCGGAAAGTACACAAATTTGATGTTGGTGCTGCTGACGATCGGATTTTTGACGGCGTCAGATACTGCGTTTGCCGCCAGGCCCGCGGTGAAACCGTTGATAATGGCTCATTATATGCCGTGGTATCAATATCCGCCGCTGAATAATATTTTCAACCACTGGACTCAAAATCCGAAGATGTTCGACTTGTCACGTAAACCGGACGGCAAAGTCAACATAGCGTCTTATTTCTATCCACTGACAGGGCCATACGATTCGTCCGACGACGCTGTTTTGGAATATCAGGCCGCGTTGTTTAAAATAGCCGGTATCGACGGGGTAATTTTCGACTGGTACGGAACCAGCGGCGCCTTGGACTATGGTCCGATCAACAAAGCTACGGTTAAAGCTGTATCGGTGTTCAAGAAGGCAGAGCTTAAATTCGCGATATGCTACGAAGACCAGACCGCCAGCAACAGGATCAAATACGCGGGGTTGGATCCATCTCAGGCTGTATCAGAGGCGAAAAAAGATTTCGATTGGCTTCAGCAAAATTTCTTCAACGATCAATATTATCTGAAGCATAATGGACGTCCTGTCGTTTTGTGCTTCGGCCCACAATATTTCGAGGAGAAAAACCAGTGGAATACTATTTTTACGTCGGTAAAGCCGAAACCGCTTTTCGTCACTGAAAATGGCGAAGCAAGCTGGGAAGACGCTGTTTTCAGTTGGGCGTGGCCAAATCCCGACGGTTCGGGCGTGCTTGAAAAAAATTGGACCGAGAATGGGTTCTACGCGAAACATACCGACAAGAATTATTTGATAGCATCGGCATATTCAATGTTTGACGACGGAATAATCGTCGAAACCGACGGTTACTCGAAAAAGCGCAGATTGATAGATTACGACGGGGGGAAAACGCTCGAGTGGACTTTAGATATGGCCAGGAAAAACAATCCGCAAGTAATCCAGTTGGTCACGTGGAATGATTACGGCGAAGGGAATATCTTTGAACCGACGATTGAATACGGCTACAGAGATATCATTGTCGTTAAGAATTTCATTGAGAATTCATTGAGCATTGATTTGAAATTCACGGACATTGATCTGAGCGCACCGATAGAACTCTACAGAATAGCGGGCGATCCCGCCGCGGATACTGCGCTGAAGAATAAGGTCAAGGAAATTTACGCGGCAATATTCACGGGCGACAAAAGCACTTTCGACATAAAAATCGCGGAGGCTGACATACATTACGACGGGTCTGTTAAACCTGTCTATGAACCGGAAAGAGAAAATGTCGGAGGCTCAGGCGGCGGATGCGCCACTGGAGCGTTTGATATGGTTGTGCTCGCGATTGCCGTGGTTTTTATCTCCGCAAAACGATGAAAAATTATGAGGACGCGATAAAGCTGTGGCGGCGCTGGTGTGTGACGACGGAAGCGGACATAGACCGGCGGCTTGAGAATTTCCGCGTTTTGTTCGCGTACAACTCCGGCAAAATCGAAAATGAGGCGATTACATACGCCGACACGCGGGAAATTTTTGAAAACGGGCGCGTACTGAACTATACGGGCAGTCCCCGCGCTCTGTTCGAGATGTCCAATCAGCGGGTCTGCTATGAGTTACTGAAGCCCAAAATCGCGGCGAAAGAACCGCTCAGCATCGCCCTGATCAAGGAAACACACGGCGTATTGACCGGAGGGACATACGACGAACGGCGGTATGTGGAACAAGGCGAGCGCCCGGGGGAGTTCAAGAAACACGATTATGTGACGGGTACTGCCGAGGTCGGCTCTTTGCCGGAGGATGTGGAAAACGACCTGACGGAGCTGCTCGGCGAACTCGAGGACTACGAGGGCAAAGACCCGGTGAGAGTCGCGGCTTATTTTCACGCCCGCTTCGAGTATATCCATCCGTTCGCGGACGGCAACGGGCGCGTAGGGCGGACACTGCTCAATTATTGGCTGATGATTCATGACCACCCGCCGGTGATCATACACGATGGGGACAAATTCGCCTACTATGACGCGCTTGCGCGTTACGACAGTGCCGAGGACCTGGAACCGATGCGCTTGTTCCTCATACGCCAGACGGAACGGACATGGGAAAAGTCGCTCGAAAGGGAGCGGCGGCGCGGAGAAGCGGGATGAAAAATAGAATTTTCGAGGAATCGACGATTTCCATCTGTGAAAGTTGAGTATATAATTTAACTGGTGGTACGCGGAAACCATGGCGGCGAACCCATCCGCGGCTCGCTTCTCGCCGCTGTTGAGGCGAAAGACCGGTACGTCCGCATTGCAGAGTGTCTGATACGGACTTCCGATGAGGAGGAAGGGCGAACTTGAGCGAGTATGTGGATAACGCGATAGCGGCGATAACCGAAAAGTGGCGCGGGCACGAGGGGATATTTACGCTGGCGAAGCAGATGGAGGTGCTGGGCAGGAATATGTCTCATCTGCGCAGCGCCAAGGATGCCGAATCGCGTAAAAAGGCCCGTATAATCTGGCAGAAAGCCGCGGATCAATATTGGGATCTGCTGTGGGCGATTGTCGAGGCGAAGATTGATGCCGGCCCTCCGGACGAGCTGGAGTTCGACGACGCGGAGAGGCTTCTCATAGATTACGGTCACCTGTACTCGGGTTACACCACGCTCAATCCAGCCTTCGAAAAACAGCTCGGAGAAGCGTCCGTCGTCGATATGTATCAGTACAACCGCATTACCGATTATATAAAAGAAAACTACTCGCTCATTTTCGATAAGCCATATTCCGGTTCCTCCGGCGGCGTCACGCTCGAGGAAAAACTCAGGCGTTTCAACGGCGAACTCGCCGCCGTCAAGACACGCCGCCGCCTTGCGCTCAACGCGCTCACGGCGAAAATCGGCGTCATCGACAAGGTGGGACTTGAAGAGATGCTCGACGACCTGGACGAAGGTTTGCGGGATGCCACAGAGACCGACATGCGCACAAAGCGGATACGCGAAGCTGGCAATGCCGAGCGCGCCGTCATCAAGGAACATTGCAAACGGTATGAGGCAGCGGAGCGCGCTTTCTGGAATCTCATGGACAATCTGGAAAAGGGACTCACGAAACCCGACGAGCCTAAAGCGGAGGAAACGCCCCATACTGCTCCGGCCGCGCCCGAAGTTTCCAAGCACGACACCGACAGGTTCGACCCTTTCGAGGAGATCGCGGGCGACGCCGAATGTCCCCCAAAACCGTCGGCAACCCTTCCCAAGCAGGCCGAACCGAAGGCGGAAGACGATCCCGAAACCGTGCCGCCGTGCGACGAGCCCGATTTCGAAGCCACCGCTGAATCCATGCGGGAGGAACCGTCAAAACAGGAGCCGCCGGATCAGACTCTCAAGATAATTCAAAATGTGCTCGCGCTGCACGACCGGGCGAAATTTCTTGCCGGACTGACAGTGCACGTGACGAACGAAACCGAACGATGGAAAACGCGCGTCGCAATGGCGAGGAAGAAATATAAGGGACAGGGTGTTCCCGCACTCAAGATGGAGCTTCGCGAGGGCATAAACCACAAAAAGGACTTCATGACGCTCGCCGCCCGTACGGCGCGGGTCGACACGTCTCCGCTCTGCCAGAACAAGAACGAGCCGCTCTCCATGGCGCGGGCAGGCGAGATAATGATGGACCTGACACCGCTCGACCCGGATATGCTCAGGGCCTCGCGCATAAGGATGTACGGTATTCCGAGGGTGATAATGGTTCCCGGCCAGGGACTCGGCGTATACGACTGGGAGGACAACAGCCTGGTGATCCCCATATTCGGCGCGGTCTCCGACGTGAAGGATTTTTGTTTCGCCCTCGCGTCGTTCAGGTGGGACAACGACGAGGACAGGACACTGAAGGACACCTACGCGCTGCTGAAAGTCAATAAGGGGAAAGGTATCCGCGCGCTCCAGGAGACCTTCATGAACGATTATTTCCTTTGGATATCCAAGGAACGCAAAGGTTACCGTATACTGCCGCGCGAGGTATCAAAATGGTTCAAGATATTTTTCAAACAGAAACCAAGCGTCGTCTCTGTGGACAAAAAGTGAAGTTTTATTTTCGAAGCCGTTTGATCGTGTGATACATCAATATTCCCGACGCCAGCGTCCCTCCGACGTCTGAAAACGGAAAGCTCGACCACACTCCGAGTATACCGTAATACCGCGGCAGTATGAGAAGCGGCGTCCACAAAAACAGCCCGAAACGAATGACGGCGAGCGCTATCCCCGCGTGTCCGCGCCCAAGTCCCTGCAGGAGCGAGGCGCAGATTATGGATATCGACATGACCGGTATGGCGGCGTTGGCATATCTCATGCACTTGGCCGTGAAGCGTATGAGTTCCGCGTCGCTGGAGTTAAACATCATCACCATCTGTTCCGCGAAAAACATTATGGCGGAAAAACTCAGAAGATAGAACAGGGTGGTGACGGCAATGCCGTTTTTGACCGCCGATATCACCCTGTCGATCTTTCCCGCGCCGTAATTGTAACCTATGATGGGCGTGCACGCTTCGCCCATGGCGACGGCGGGCATAAACAGCAGCGAGTCGAGCCCCATGAAAATTCCGGTTGCGCTAACGGCTATGTCGCCGCCGTATGTGTTGGACGCGTTCGTTATTAGGCCGTGCACAAATACGAAATTCAACTGAACCAGCGACGCCGGCGTGCCAACCTCGAAAACTCTCCGTATGGCCGCGATATCGAGCCTCATCATATGACGAAGGCGAATGCGCAACGCCGCTCGCGGAAGCCAGAAATACAATAGTGCCCAGCAGAGCGATATTCCCTGGCTGATCACGGTGGCGACAGCTGCTCCCTTGACGCCCATGCCGAACTTCATCACAAACAGGGCGTCGAGCGCGACATTGGACAGCGCCCCCACTACCTGAGTCCCCATGGCGTAGGCGGGACTGCCCGAGGCGCGTATCTGGTACGAGAGGGAAAAGCTGACTATCCCGAAGACTATGCCGTATACTATGTGCGACATGTATTCGTGTGCCAATGGGTAAAGCGTCTCGCTGGCTCCGGACATGACCAGTATATCGCGGATAAAGACCGCCGCCGCGGCCGAAAATACTATGCCCGACACGATTGCAAGGGTGAGAGAACTGCTCAGCGTCCGTTCGGCGTCCGCGGTTTTGCGTTCGCCCATCAGTATAGCCACGCGCGAAGCGGCTCCGGTTCCTATCAGCGTGGCGACGCAGAAGAACAGCAGCATTGATGGAAAAGCGAGCGCAATCGCGGCGATTCCCTGAGCGCCGACTATCTGTCCCACAAATATGCGATCGACAATATTGTAAAGCGCGTTGGCGAACATGCCGGCCAATGCCGGCGCGGCGAACCGAGCCATGAGGCGCGGAATGCGTTCCGTGCCCATAAAATCGTTGGCGAATTTGTTCTGAGGCGTGCACATTTTTGCAAATAGCTCCTTTGCGGTCATAATTCCGAGTTTATAATACCACATTGAACGGTTTGCACTGTCACTCGATAGACGGGGAGGGGCAGACGCATCGGATTCCTGCCTATTCTGACACAATCGAAACGGTACAGTCGGATTATCTTCAAACGTTGCTCAATAAAGTCGTTTTGATTTTTCAACCTAACTTTGAATTTTAAATTCTTGTAATTGCACTCAATAATTTTCCATGCATTGTTGAACGCTTTTTTTTACTGTATACTTTAGTTATTCTCATATCGCATTCGGAAGGTGACGCGAGTGGCAGAGCCGGTTATTGAGGTTGCGGGAATCAACAAGGCTTTTTCCGGCAACCGAGTTTTGAGGGATATTGATCTTGCGATTAACGGCGGGGAAGTGGTATGCCTTTGCGGCGAAAACGGCTGCGGCAAGTCCACGCTGATAAAGATAATCTCCGGAGTTTATTCGTTCGACGCCGGCTCGGTTTCCATCAAGGGCGTGAATTACCCCAAACTCACGGCCACGCAGTCGATAGACGCCGGGATACAGGTTATTTATCAGGATTTTTCCGTGTTCCGCAATCTCACCGTCGCTGAAAACATATCCCTCAGTTACAGGGTGCGACATAAGAAATGGTTGATAAACTACGATTTCAACCGAGCCCTCGCACGCAAAGCCCTCGCCATGATAGGGGCCGAACTCGACGCCGACACGGAAATCGAGCGTCTGTCGGTGGCCGAGACGCAGCTTGTGGCGATAGCCCGCGCCATCGTGCAGGACGCTTCGCTCGTCATCATGGACGAGCCCACGACGGCGATCACGCAGAAGGAAATAGAAAAACTCTTCACTGTCATACGCGGACTGAAGGAACATGGCATAGCGGTCATGTTCGTGAGCCATAAGCTCGACGAGATCGCGGCTATCTGCGACAGAATCGTCATCATGCGCAACGGGAAAAAAGTAGTGGATTCTCCCGCCGCCGATTTCGAGACTGACCGCATAGCGTATTACATGACGGGCCAGGAGATATCCGAGACGCCGTTCGAGTACATACCGGCGGGCGACGAGCCGATGATTGAGGCCGAAAACGTCACGAGGGCAGGCGAATTCGAGTCGGTCTCCTTCAACGTGAAGCCCGGCGAGATACTCGCCATCACCGGACAGCTCGGGTCGGGCCGCACGGAACTCGCCAAAGCGCTCTTCGGCCTCGCCCCGATACAATCCGGCAGTATAAAAATAAGAGGCAAGGAAACCAGAATCGCCTCCCGCAGGGACGCGCTCGAAAACGGCATCGCCTATCTTCCAGAGGACCGCCTCGGCGAAGGATTGTTTTTGAACCGATCTCTTGCCGAAAACTTCAGTTCCGCGATCATAGATTCGATGGCGGGGCCGCTCGGGATAATCCGCGAAAAAAGTTTCGAGGAGCTGTCCGGGCGCTGGATGGAGGAACTCAACATGTCCAGAAAGCCATACTCCACGCCGGCAAGCGACTATTCAGGGGGTAACCAGCAGAGAATAGTCCTGGGCAAATGGCTTGCCGCACGCCCCAGGATATTCATCCTCAACTGCCCGACGGTTGGAGTGGATGTCAAATCGAAAAGCGAAATTCACGGAATAATGAAACGCCTCGCGCGCCAGGGACTCGCGATAATAATGATCTCCGACGATATCGGAGAGATAGTCTCCACCTCAAACAGGGTCGTCATAATGAACGCCGGGCGGGTAACGCTCGAGACCGAGACGAACATGATAACGGAGGACGAGATAAACAGAAGGATATTGGCCGACGTTCCGCCGCCGTGCGGTGAGACGATATGAAATACGAGCGGCTGAAAAAACTGCTTCTCAAAAAAGAATTCCTCTCGGTCGTCATGATCGTCATGTTCAGCGCGGTTTTCGGAGCGGTAAATCCCGCGTTTTTCACGATAGTCAACCTGTACGACCTTTTGAAGGTGTGTTCGTACCCGGCCATTTTCGCGTGCGGCGTCATGATGGTCCTCATAAACGGAGGCATTGATTTCAGCTTCCTTTGGGTCGGTATGTTTTCCGCTTACTCGGCTTCGAAACTGTTCTCCATACTGCAAGCGCGTCACGCTTTCACCGCGCCGCTGATCCTGATATACGCGGTCTGCGTCTCCATCGGTGCGATTTTGGGCAGTTTCAACGCTATGCTCGTCTCCAGGTTCAAGGTTCCGGTGTTCATCGCGACGCTGAGTTCAGCGAACATATTCATGGGCATAATGTTCCGATTCATCGGGAGCGAGTATATATTTCCGGAACAGATGCCGGTCAGGATGATAGATTTCTCGAACACCGTCTTTCTCAAAACCGCCTCGGGCGTGGGATTGCACGTCTCGGTGATAGTGGCGGCGGCCGTGATGGTTCTGGTGCATTTTATAATGAAATATACCCTGATGGGGCGCAGCGTGTACGCGCTGGGAGGGGACATCGCCTCCACAGAGAGAATAGGGTTCAATCTGAACCGCGTGCGGCTCTTCATTTATATGCTGGCCGGGGGCATAGGAGGGCTTGCCGGCGGCATCGGCGTCTCCAACATACAGGTCGCGAACCCGTACGACTTTCAGGGCCGCGAGATGACGATCATAGCCGCGGTGGTCATAGGCGGCACACGTATCACGGGTGGCAGCGGCAGCGTTGCCGGAGTGGCGCTCGGCGTGCTGCTGACCAATATACTGTCGCAGAATCTCGTCCTGATAGGCGTTCCTCCCGAATACAACAAGTTCGTCTTCGGGCTCCTGATTATTTTCGCCGCCGCGGTTCAGGCCGCGCAGGAAAAACTCGGCATCGGAAGGCGGCGGTGATCCCGTGATCAAAAATTTTTTTGACTGGATAAAGAAAATGGACCGCAAGTCCGCGCAGCTCATCGCGATATCCGTATTTCTGTTCGTCCTGATGACAGCGCTGCGCGGCGACAGGTTTTTGAGACCGGCGAACATAGATTCGATGCTCTTTCAGCTCGTCGAGCCGGGACTTTTCGCCATGTGCATCGCGATAGCGTATCTCTCGAAGGGCATCGACCTCTCGATAGTGACGATAGCGAACCTGGTGGGCATAGTGAACGGCATTCTGCTGCGCCGCGCCGTGCTGCCCGACGGGAGCAACGCGACGGCTATGCTCCTTGTGTGTCTTGTGGTTTCAGTCTTGATAGGAATATTGTGCGGGCTTCTGAACGGCGTTTTGATAGCGAAGGTCGGAATATTTCCAATTTTGGCGACGCTCGGCACCCAAAACGTATTCATGGGCATCGGGATGATACTGACGCGGGGACGCGCCGAGGGCAATTTCCCGAAGGCGCTGCTCGCGTTCGGCAACGCCCACGTCGGAGGCGTGCCGGTGCTGACGGTTTTGTTCCTCGCGCTCTTTGCCGCGCTCTGCGTCGTGATTCACAAGACGCCATACGGGCTGAAACTCCAGTGGATGGGCTCCAACAGCAAGGCGTCGTGGTACAGCGGAGTCGATAACGTAAAGGTCACGCTGATGACGTATATGCTCAGCGGCCTCATGGCCGGGCTTTGCGGCATGGTGATAATGGCGCGTTCCAATTCGGCGAAGGCGGATTACGGCGTATCGTACGTCTTTCAGGCCCTTCTCACCTGCGTTCTGGGCGGGATAAGCCCGCTGGGCGGCAGGGGGAAGGTGTACAACGTGCTGCTGTCCCTGATAGCGCTGCAAATTCTGGGCACGGGCTTCAACATGCTGAGGGTGAGTCCGCTCATCAGGGATTCCATATTCGGTTTTCTGCTGGTGATCTCCATATTACTCGACTACATCGCCGAAAAACGCAGAACCGACATACTGAACCGTCGCGCGGTGAAAGCAAACGAAGCCGACTCGGCCGCGCAATGACGATAAAGCATATTCGTATCTGGGAGGAAAAAAACGATGGAGCGTAAAAAATTCGGCATAGGCCTTTTGGGGACAGGATGGATGGGCCGTGTGCACTCGCGCGGATACGAGTCCGCGCGCGAGATGTTCTGGCCCAAAAGCCGCTGGGACGTCGAACTGAGGAACGTCTGCGGTTCTTCTCCCGGGAAGGGGCGCGATTTTGCCGAGCGTTTCGGGTATAAGGCTTCGAGCGCGGATTGGCATGATCTGCTGGCCGACGGGGACGTTGCCGTGTTCGACAACGTGACGCCCGACCCGCTTCACGTGGAACCGACGATAGCGGCGGCGAGGGCCGGAAAACACATAGTCTGCGAAAAGCCCCTCGCGGTGAAGGCCTCGGACGCAAAAAGAATGCTGAATGAGGCAGAGCGGGCCGGGGTGAAACATCTGTGCTGTTTCAGCTATCGTTTCATGCCGGCGGTGAGGCTCGCGCACAACATACTCCGCGACGGCGGGCTGGGCAAAATATACCATTTCGCGGGGACTTACTATCAGGATCAGGGCAGTTTCGAGGAGACGCCGGCGGAGCAGGTGTGGTATGTCGCCGGCTCCGGCGTGGACCAGGGCATAGGCACTCATCTCATCGACATGTCCCGTTTCCTGCTGGGCGACGACATCACGTCCGTCTTCGGCATGAAAAAGACCTACAACACGCGCCGCGATTCCCGCGGCGGCGTCAGGGATATCGACGCGACCGAAGGATTTTTCACCATGCTCGAATATTCCGGCGGCTGCACGGGCATGATGCAGTGCCTGGGTGTGGCGAACGGAAAACAGAGCGAGTTTTCCGTCGAGATATTCGGCTCGCGGGGCAGCCTCCGCTGGGACATGGCCGACCCTAATATCCTCTGGATGTACCAGCCCGAAACCCTCACAAAGAACGTTCGCGGGTGGGTGAAGATAAACTGCACCGAGCCCGACCACCCGTTCATGGACATCTGGTGGCCCAAAGGGCACGTCCTCGGGTGGGAACACGGCCACGTGAACATGCTGGCGCATTTTCTCGATTGTCTCGCGGAAGGCCGCGACGTGTCACCGCTTGGAGCGACGTTCAAAGACGGGTATGAGGTGGCTTCGATAATCGAGACGATCAACCGTTCGGCCGAGGAGGGACGGAAACTGCCGGTCTCATACTGAAAATCTCGTTCGGCGGCATTCGCGATAAAAACTAATTTGACGGGGTGAAATTCTATGAAATACGCGGAAGACAATTCAATAGCCGGACGCAAGGCCGAAATAAGCGTCAAACTGGACCGTGTCAGAGAAATGATGGAAAGGGAAGGTTTTAAGGGAGTCTTTCTCCGCAGGCATAACAATTTCAGTTGGATCACGGCCGGAGCCAAAAGTTTTGTGACACTCTATGTGGAGACCGGCGAGGCGTCCGTGCTGATCACGAAGGAGAGGCAATATGCGCTGACAAACATAATAGAACAGGGACGTATGCGCGATGAGGAACGCCTGGAGGAACTGGGCTTCGAAATAGCGTATCACCCGTGGGACGAGAACCGCTTGGCGGAGATGGTAAAAGAACGCGCCGGAGACCTCGGCAATATAGCCTGCGACACCCATTTCGAAAACACGCGGTTTGCGAACGGCATCATCAATCCGCTGCATTATTCGCTTCTCGACAACGAGGTCGCCCGCTATCTTCATCTGGGGGAAACGCTTTCCGCCGCGCTGGAGGAGTACATAGTGACAGTGAAGCCGGGTATGACGGAATTCGAGATAACCGGAGGACTCTGCAAAGCGCTGTGGCCCAAGGGGATCGATCAGGTGCTTTACCTCGTCGCCGCCGACGAGCGCGCTTATAAGTACCGTCACGGCATTCCCACCGACAAAAAACTGGAGAAACATCTCATCATATCCGTCAACGGACGCTACAAGGGCCTCATCACGACCGTGACGCGCATGATTCATTTCGGCGGGCGCGACGAAAAAATCGCCGCGGCGTTCGACGCGGCCTGCGAGGTGGAGTGCCGCAGCGTTGCCGTCATAAAACCGGGAAGCGACGACGTGGCCGCGTACCGCGCGTGCAAAGCCGCCTACGAGGCGACCGGGCATCCCGACATGTGGTCGCTGCACGGTCAGGGGGGGGCACAAAGCTACAACAACAGGGATTACATGATAACGGAGAACTCGCACCGCATAACCGCTGAAAATCAGGGTTACTGCTACAACCCCGTCATAGACGGAACTAAAGCCGAGGACGCTTTCATAGCCACCAGTGAAGGCCCTGTGTTTATCACCAAACCGGTCACTTTCCCTGTGGTGGAAAAAGAATACGGCAATATCCGCTTCCGGCTGCCCGGGATCGTTTTTGCGGACTGATGCGGATTCGGAGTTTTTTAATCGCGGCGGACAAAACAGGCAAAGAAAATCGGTAAGGAGGGGTATAAGTTGAAAAAAATAATTTCCATGTCATTGGTGATCGCGGCGCTCTTTGTATTGGCTGCGGGCGCGGCGCTTGCCGCGGAATCCGATCTCAATCAGAAGATGGTCGTCTCGTTTCTGCCCAAATCGGTAGGCGGCGCGTGGTTCACGCGTATGTTCGCTGGTATCGAACAGTACGCCGCGGAGACCGGTTCCGAGGTGTTCCAGATAGGCCCGAGCGTCGGCGACGCGGCCGCGCAGAACCGCAACGTGCAGGACGTGGTGGCGCAAGGTGTCGACGTCATAGCGGTGACGCCGTTTTCGCCAGAGCAGATAGACGCTGACCTGAAAAAGGCAAAGGACGCCGGCATAGTCGTCATCAGCAACGAGGGCGTCTATTTGGACGAGAGCATCCATTACGACATAGAGCCGTTCGACAGCCAACTGTTCGGGGAAAACGTGGCTGATCTCTATGACAAGAGCATGGGGGGCAAGGGAGAAATTATTTTCTTCGTGGGAAGCCTCGCCAGCACGGCGCATGTCAGTTGGACCAACGGCATAGTCGACGCGCTGAAGGCGAAACATCCCGATCTGAAGGTGGCGAACGCGGGAGGCGTATATATCGAGACGGGGAACAACGCGGCCAACTCCTACGAAAAGGCCAAGGAAGCCCTCAAAACCTACCCCAACGCGACAGGCGTGTGGTGCCCATCCTCAACGGACACGCCGTCGATCGCGAGAGCCATAGAGGAAGCCGGCCTGGTTGACAAGATCACTTACGCCGCCGTCGGCCTGCCGAACGCCACCAGAACGTACATCAACAACGGCTCCATTGATTATCTGACGTCGTGGGATCCCGCGGAACTCGGAATCGCGATGTGCAAAGCGGCTTCCGCCGTTAAATCCGGCAGTGAAATCAAGGACGGAGACGACCTCGGCGTGTTTGGTTTCAGCAAGCTCATCCTGAAAGGCAAGGTCATCCAGGGCAACGAATGGCGCGTCATAACGGCCGCCGACGCGGATAAATACAACTACTAAAGCGAGAGATTGTCCGCCGCGAGCGAAAGAGCCGCGTGTCCGCGCCATGTGGCCGGGCGCGCGGCTCCCGCGTCTTCTTGCTTGTTTGACCGATCACCCTGACGGCATGGACACCCTAATCCGCAGCTTGATGAATTTGGCTCCCGATCAGAAATTTGACAAATATGGAATTAGGGGTAGTATTATAAATAATAGGTATAAGCCTGTGTAGGAACACAGAAGTGTTCGCAAGTTTTGTTCAGTGAACCGAAATGTTGTGGCTGTGAAATTTAGAAAACATACTCATGAAGGGTATATGGTTTTTCAGAAGAAAAACTATATACCCTTGTTTTTAATTTTACAGACATGGCACAGAATGCTTTTTTCGAAGTAACAGCTAAGCTAAAATAATAAGGGGGTTGTAATTATGGCGTGTTTTATCGTTCCAACAGCAGAGGCAATTGTTGTAAGCATCATCAATCAGGTAGTAAAGACGAAAGAAAAGAACGCTTCAAGAGTAGCGAGTCATTCCGAAACGGAGGCGCCCGTTGCGGTCGGGGGTGCGAAAACCCCATTTTCAAGGAAGCTGAAATGGCTGTCTCAGATGTTGTGGGGCGGTTCTTTTCTTTTGGCCTTTGAGCATGTGTGGCATGGTGAGGTGACGCCGTGGTTTCCATTTCTCACGGCGGCGTCCAATCCGGCGGACACTGCGGAGATGCTGCACGAAATGTCCACTGCTGGCGTGTTGATGGCCGTCCTTGTAACACTTGTTTGGACAGGCATGGTGCTGGTATCCAACGCATTGGAGAAACGCGTTACCACGGCAATGCCCACGACTGACTGAGGAGGACTTGTTATGACATTACTCATTACTGTATTTGCCACAATTATCTGTACCGTTCTGTGGTACAAAAATGCCCCGGATGATTGCATGAAGATCAGCGTTTTATGTTTTATGTACGGAGGTGCGTCCCTTATGTGGCTAGTTGACGCAATTTTTGAATATACAGAAATGGGAGGAGATTTTTTTACCCCAGCGCTTGAAGATATGATCAACGATTCCTTTCTCGGTTTTTCCGTAGTGGCGCTTGGACTTGTTGTCTGGTTGTTTATTCTGATCGTTAAAGACCCGAAAGGAATTGTCAGGGCCGCGTTGCTGAAAAAGCTATAGCGTTTCAATTCGCGGATGTTGCGGGTGGTAAGTTGCCCGCTGACGATAAAGTGGATTGGGAATCTACCGAGGCGACAGCGTTTTCTTTTTGTGAAACCTTGCAAAGGCTGACTTTGTGTCTTTTGTATATATTTTTACGTAGGGGCTAAAGTTATTCATATCAAGAGTTCACGAATAAATGTTGTCGCCCTGAGGAATCTACGAATCTACACCCGGCGTTGACAATCCTTGGGATTTATATATAATAAAAATCTGAAAAGAAGCATTCTTTTGTAAGTATAAACATCTCTGATTTTAAAATAAAACACCGGTTAACATTATGCCAGAATACAAAAGCTTTTTATAGCTTTCGGTAATTTGGGGGTGGAGTTTTAAGATATTTGGCTATTTAGTTTAATGTGTATGATGTGGTTTCTTTTTCCAAGTTAACCGATGGAAACATGGCGCGTGCGATTTCTTCGACCTCTTTTTCCAAAAGGGGTTTTGCTTTTAACTTTGCTGTCAGCGTGATCATATTAATTTTAATTGCTCTTCAGATTGAATGTAATAACGTATGCTAACTGTTTTTAGTGCCGATGTCAATTAGTGGGGGATTTGTCTGTCGAAGATAGTAGCGAAATGATTCAAACGGAAATGGGGACGGATATGGCAGAAGTGTTGAGGGTCGAGAATATCGTAAAGAAATTTCCGGGCGTGCTGGCCGTGGATAATATCAGCCTTTCCGTCAAAGAGGGTGAAGTCCTTGCGATAGTTGGAGAAAACGGCGCAGGCAAGTCCACTCTTACGAAAATAATCTGCGGGGCGCTTCAGCCCGATTCAGGCGATATTTTCCTGGAAGGGAAGAAGGTGGTATTTCGTTCGCCAAGCGACGCGATGCAGCATGGCATCGCGATGGTGTTCCAGGAATTAGCCACTTCCGGAGGTATGTCCGTAGCCGAAAATATTTTCATGAATAGGCAGCCAACCAACGGTTTTGGGTTCATAAAAAGAACCCGGATGAACCAGGACGCTCAGGAGTATCTTGATTTGTTTGGTTCTACGATAAGTCCGGATACCCTCGTGAAAAACCTTCCCATGGGTGAGAAGCAGGTAATAGAGATACTGAAAGCGGTATCTCTCCTGCCCGAAATCATGATCCTCGACGAACCAACCAGCTCGTTCACCGAAAGCGAGGTCGCGTCTTTATTTAAATTGATCCAAAAACTTAAAGAAAAAGGCTATTCCTTCATATATATAACTCACAAACTTTCCGAGATATTCAAAATAGCTGACAGGGTACTCGTCATCCGCGACGGAAAATATGTAAGCACTAAACGTACGGACGAAGTAGGCGAGCAGGACCTCATCAATATGATGGTAGGAAGGAAAATAGAGGATATTTACGCAGTGGACGGTGAAAACGCTTCACTTGGTGAGGAATATTTTAAAGTCAGCAATCTTTGTTCGTTCGGACTTTTCAAAAACGTAACTTTTTCCCTGCGCCGCGGCGAAATTCTTGGCATGGCGGGGCTTATCGGAGCTGGGCGGACCGAGGTCGCGAGCGCCATAGCCGGAATAGAAAAAATATCGAGCGGAACGGTCGAGATTGACGGAAAAACGATAAATATAACGTGTCCTTACGACAGCATATCGGCTGGTATGTGTTATGTTACCGAGAACCGCAAACAACTTGGACTTTATATGGATTTTTCCCTCTCGGCAAACCTTATTGCGCCGTCAACAAAGGATTTTACCAGGCTGGGATTTATGAGAAACCGAGCGATAGATGATTTCGCCGATGAGCAGATCGCGAGATTCAATATCATATCTCCGTCCAGAGAGCAGAAAGTCATGAACCTATCGGGAGGCAATCAGCAAAAATGCCTCCTCGCGATGTGGATGAGCAAAGAGCCCAAAGTCTTGATCTTCGACGAACCGACCCGTGGCGTGGATGTTGGGGCCAAAACGGAGATATATGAGCAGATCAGGCGATTTGTGACGAAAAATCGCGGAGCGATCGTCATTTCTTCGGAAATGCCGGAACTCATGGGTATGTGCGACAGGATACTCGTCATGTATCACGGCAGAATTAGCGGTGAAGTGAAAAAAGAGGATTTCAGCGAGGGGAAAATTCTCTCTTACGCTTCTGGGTTGGCGTGATTATATTTAACTATTGGGAGAGAAAAATAATGAGAAATTCTGCTTCAAAGAGAGGTATCACATTTAAGAAACTCGCTTCCATGAGGGAAATGATATTGCTTGTCATCATAGTGGTATTGTTTGCTGGTATGTCAGTTTCGTCAAAATATTTTTTAACTCCTCAGAATATGAAAAACCTTCTGATGAGCTTTACGGTCGAGGGGATCATCGCAATTGGGATGTTGCTGTTGCTTGTACAGGGCGGTATTGATCTTTCCGCGGGGGCGAACATGGCCTTTACCGGCGTTGTCTTTGGCCTTTTTTGCACCAGGAGCGGACTGCCCTATGGGGTTTGTTTTGCGCTTGGTTTGTGCGTCGGTCTGGCCGTCGGTTTGTGCAATGGTTTCCTGATAGCGTTTATGGGGCTTAATGCCCTTATCACCACGCTTGGCACTTCGATGACTTTCAACGGACTCATGATGATGCTCACAAAAGGTAAGGCTATTGCTATTCCAACGGCCGTAAAGCCTCTGGGACAGGGAACTTTTTTGCACATCCAGTATCCGGTTTACATTCTATTAGCGTTGGTCGTTGTCTTCGAGATATTGCTTCGAAAAATGAGAATCGTTCGCACCAGTTACTATGTGGGCGGCAATGAAAACGCCGCTCGTCTGAACGGCATAAATGTCAGGATGGTCAAGTTGTCGGGTTACGCTATAACCGGAATCTTGGCCGGATTGACGGGTATCGTGCTTTCGGCGAGGCTTTCAACGGCGTCTGTCACTGTCGGCGGCGATACCGCCCTTCGAGTCATAACTGCTTGCATAATAGGCGGCGCCAGCCTCATAGGAGGGGAAGGTACGATATTAGGCGCGTTTTTCGGAGTGGTTTTCATGCAGCTTGTATCCTCATCACTGAACATATTGGGAGTTGATGTGTATGTGAAAACCTTCGTCACCGGGCTTATACTGGTTGCCGCTATCATGGTCGATATGTTGAACGAGAGAAGGAAAGTGATAAAAATGGCCGCTGACGCCCAAAAACAACTGGACGCGGCGGCCTGATCCCGTTCAGTTCACGTTTTGTCGGATTACCGGTATCAGCGACAGAATTATTGAGGACCATTTCAAAGAGGAGGAACAAAAAATGCAGAAGTTTTTCATCACGGTATTTGCGCTTGTCCTGTTGTTGGCAACTTTGACATGTTACGCGGCGGAAATGCCGAAAGGTACCCTGCAATCAATGATCAATCCGGATGATGAATATGTGGTGGTCTGCGTGCTCGATAACATCGAATATTGGAATGCCCACCGTTATGGGTGGAAGAAAGCCGGAGAGCTTTGGGGCGTAAAAACATCGTGGACGGGCATGCCGGGGTTTGATGTCGCTGAGATGTCCAATATGTTCGACAACGTGGCGGCGAAAAATCCCGCCGGAATCGTTGTGTTAGGTTGGGATCCAGGGCTGGCCCCTTCGATAGACAGGGCTGAAGAAGCGGGCATACCGGTGGTGACATTTTCCGGAGATGTGGAAAACAGCAAAAGGCAGACTTGGGTCGGTTCCAATCAGCACGACCTCGGTTTTGTAGGAGGCACCAAATACGCCGAATTAATCGGAGGAAAAGGCAGCGTCGCCATATTGACGGTTCCCGGAAATGAGATGTTCGACGGCCGTCAGGCTGGCTTTGAGGACGCGTTCAAGAACTATCCGGAGATTGATGTAGTCGCGATTGGCGATACAAAAGCCGATCAGGCGATCGCGGTTCAAGCGGCAGCCGATATTATTACGGCACACCCAGACCTCACGGGTTTCGTATGTACCGACTCGACAGGGGCAAATGGCGCCGCGACGGCGGTAGCGGAAGCCGGTATGACCGGGAAAATTGGCCTGCTGGGTCTCGATCGCGACACTGATCTGTTGCAAAGGATCAAAGAGGGCACAGTTACGGGCAGCATCGTGCAGGATGATGTGACGATGCTATATTGGGGGCTCTCGGTTCTCATCACATCAAGGTACTATGCCCCTTACGCGATGCTCACTTCCGATAACGCCGCGGCCCGCGCCAAACTCACGCCCAACAAGATCAACTGCGCGATAAACTTCATAGACAAGTCGAATGTGGATTACTACATCGCCGCTAATGAGGAGTACTTGAAATAACGGGCAGAGAGTGTAGGTTGATGCTCAATTTGCTGTTTTCACCTTTAAAAATCGGGAACTTAGAGATAAAAAACAGGCTGGTCGTTTCTCCCATGGTCTGCAATTTCTGCACGGCGGAGGGAGAAGCTACAGAGCGTTTTATATCCTATATGGCGGAAAAGGCAAAGGGCGGCTGGGGATTGATCATCACTGAAAACTATGCGATTACACCCGAAGCCAGGGGTTTTGCCCATATGGCCTGCATCTATGACGACAAGCACATAGACAGTCACCGGAAAATGGTAAGCCGCGTGCATGAACACGACGCGAAAATCATCATGCAGATAACGCACGCCGGCCGCCAGACCAATCACCTGATGAATACCGGGGTGCAGCCAATCGCGCCTTCCGCTATCCCTTGTCCCGCTAACCAGGAGACACCGCGCGAAATGTGCGTGGGCGAGATAAAGGAAATCGTATCCCGTTTCGGCGACGCCGCGAAAAGAGCAAAAGCGGCCGGATTCGATGGCGTCGAGATTCACGGCGGCCATGGCTACCTCCTGGCCGAATTCATGTCACCTTATTCCAACAAGAGGGTGGACGAGTATGGCGGAGTGTTGATGAACCGCCTGAGGATTATCAGGGAAGTGATTGACGACATACGAGCGAAGACCTCGCCGGACTTCCCCATTTTGTTCAGAATATCGTCGATGGAGTTGATGCCCGGGGGAAGGACCATCCAGGATACAATGGCCATAGCCGCTGTTCTGGAAAAATGGGGGATATGCTCGATAGATATCTCTGCGGGCACTTATGGCGACGACAGCACGATACCATCTATGGCTGTATCGCGTGCGTGGAATGTCGACTCGGCGGAGGAAGTCAAAAAAGCCGTCAAAATTCCAGTGATGGCCGTGGGGCGGATTTACGACCCGATCGTGGCGGAAATGGTTCTGGCCTCAGGGAAAGCGGATCTAGTAGTCATGGGCAGGGGATCGCTTGCGGACCCGGCGCTTCCTAAAAAGGCTCAGGCCGGCGAATTCGACAAAATTCGCGAATGCGTAGGATGCCTCCAGGGGTGCATAGGAAAACTGATTGCGGGATTTCCGATAGCTTGCCTCGTGAACCCTCAGCTTGGTTTTGAGGACCAGGTGATAGAAAAAACGGATAAACCCAAACGCGTATGCGTCGCCGGCGGAGGGCCTGCCGGCATCGAGGCCGCCAGGGGAGCCGCGATGAGAGGCCACGACGTGACTGTTTTCGAACAGTCGGACAGGTTGGGCGGAGCTTTTGGAATAGCCGCCTATCCGCCGTACAAGGGTGACATAGCATCCTATATTTCATGGGCCAGGACCGAACTTGCCGGATTGGGCGTGCATGTTCGCATGGGGGAGAAAGCTGCTGCCGATATTGTCCGTTCGGAAAAATTCGACGCAGTCATTGTGGCGACAGGCGCCAAATCGTTCGTTCCCGATTCGATAAAGGCGGACGCGGGACTGATCGACGCGCGCGACCTAATCACCGCCCAAGCCGGAGAACCGGGGCAAAATTGTGTCGTCCTCGGAGGAGGTTTGGTGGGCGTCGAAGCGGCGGTCCACCTTGGATGGCTTGGCCGCAAGGTAACAATACTGGAAATGCGTGACAAAATTGCGGCCGACATAGAAGGCGGGGTGTTGCCTTCGCTCCTTGAACTTGTGGAAAGGTACGGAATAAAAGTAATCACGGGCGCCGTTATCAGCGAAGTTTCCGGCGGTTTAGTAGTGTACGAACACGAAGGGCAGCGACATCGGATAAAAGCCGATACGGTAGTTTCCGCACTTGGCCTGAAACCGGATAACGCGTTGGCTGATGAGTTGTCGGGCTGGGGCAAAGTTGTTGTCGTCGGGGATGCATCGGTTCCCCAAAAAGCCCTTGAAGCGATCAGGAACGGATTCGTAACCGGAGTATCGATTTAGCCGCGAGCGAAAGAGCCGCGTGTCCGCGCCATGTGGCCGGGCGCGCGGTTTCTTCGCGTTGCAGTATTTCGCCTGTGTGCAAACGGAACGTTGGGGAGGTAATTATGAAAAAAGTCAGATTTGGGAAAACAGAACTTATGGTAAGCGAAATTGCCTTCGGCGGTATACCGATCATGAGGGTTCCCAAAGCGGACGCTGTGAAGTTAGTCCGGGAAACGATCGGTCTGGGAATAAATTTCATCGATACCGCCCACGTTTATGCGGATAGCGAGGAAAAAATCGGGGAGGCGATAAAGGGATTGCGGCGGGAGGATATTGTCATTGCGTCCAAATCTACCGCCGACGACAAAAAAACGTTCGAAGAAGACCTTGCCCTGAGCCTCAAACGATTGGGCTTGGATTATATTGATATTTACCAGCTTCATAACGTCGGATCGCAAGCGAGGCGCGACGCGGTTTTCGCGCCTCGCGGCGCATACGAGGGTTTGCTGGAAGCGATTGAAACCCGAAAAGTGCGTTTCCCGGCGTTTTCGAGCCACAATATCCCGCTTGCGATCGAAATTATGAAGGGCGGAAAATTCGCCGCGGTTCAAATTCCGTTCAATTACATCGACCGCGATGCCGAACGCGAGATAATTCCGCTGGCGAAAGAGCTGGATATGGGGTTTATCGCGATGAAGCCAATGGGCGGCGGTCTTTTGGAGGACGCGGGGCTTTCATTCCGTTATCTTATGCAATACGAAAACATCGTCCCCGATCCCGGCATCGAGAAAATCGAGGAAATCCGCGAGATAGCCGGTATTGTCGAACAAAATCGGCCTTTGACCGCCGGGGACAGGAAAGAAATCGAAAGATTGCGGGCCGAATTCGGCCCTTCCTGGTGTCACCGCTGCGATTACTGTCAGCCATGCCCGCGGGATATTCCGATCAGCTCGATCCTGCCGGCGAAAAGCATGGTGAAACGCTTTACCCCGGAGCGTGCGCAAGCAATGCTGGGGTGCGCCATCGAAAAAGCGAGAACCTGCCTCGAGTGCGGAGATTGCATGACCCGCTGTCCTTACAACCTCGAAATCCCCAAGTTATTGAAAGAAAGTAAGCGTCAAATAGCCCGTCACCTACCCAAGTGACGAAAAAAGTAATAAAGTGCCTTCAAGTTGGACATATGGGAGGAAGGCATATTATGTTTATTGATGGATGCAAATTGCCGAAAG
>JAISXR010000188.1 GCA_031270375.1 Synergistaceae bacterium
GACTATAAAGCGGTGGACATTATCAATTACGGCTTTGGCGATAATAGCGGCTAACGCGGCGTAGTTGCTTTGATCGGCTTGATCGAGCGCTTTAAGATACTGCTCTCGCCGAGATTTCAAAATAATCGCCGGAGGAAACCCCAGACGCACCAATATAAGATTGAGGACTAAACGCCCCGTCCTCCCGTTACCGTCTAAAAATGGGTGGATATGTTCAAATTGGCAATGCAACTCCGAGAGCCTCAAAGGAATCGCCTCCGCGCCGATATCGTCATTTCCCAGCTCCGCTCCCAACTTGTTGACTTGCTCGATCCAAGTGGTCACTTCCGGGAGTACCAATGGAAACGACGGCGGGGTCATTCCTCCCCTGAAGGGCAAAATATCATGTTGTCTGAATGATCCGGGGGTCTCTCCGGGAAGAGCGTTTTTGTGCGGTTCAACTATCCATACGCCTTCTAAAAGTAATGTATGGATAAATCTCAGCTCGGTGATAGAAAGCAATCCCTCCGGCACGAAAATTTTCGGAGAACGCGCTTGAGCATAGACCCATTTGGCAGCTTTACCGTAACCTTCAACCTCCAGGTAGTCTTTAAGCTTTTTTCCTCCTATCGCTTGTTTTTTTTGGAGCATAGCTTTTACTTCCCGCAAAACCAGAGTATTGCCTTCAATGCCTGTTGAATTATGCGCCTCCACATACCAAATATCATCCCAGATTGCGCTGGCTTGCTCCAGGCTCGGCAATCCGCCATGCTCCTCCAGGCTTTTCATCACGCTGGCGAACTGAGAAAAGATTTTTAGACTGGCGGGACGCCCTCGTTTTCTGATAACACTGTTCATAGTTGCTCAGTATATCATGAATTTGTCACCGATATACATGAATAAATAATTAAAACAAATTCTATTTACCTCAAAATATCCCAAAATATATTTACAGAGCCACTTGTTTGGCGTGTTTATACATAGTAATGACATTTTCGGGAGGGATATCCGCCTGAACGTTGTGATTTTCGCAAAGCACGTAGCCTGACGGGCCCAAAGTTCTTATAAGATGCTCCACCTCTCTTTTCACGTCGTCCTCGGTTCCTTTCGGCATCACGTCGTAGGAGTCGACCGCGCCCCAGAAAACCACCCGGCCGCCGAACCGCTCTTTCAGTGTCTCCGGCTGCATTCCCGCAGCTTTCGTCTGGATGGGATCCAGCATATCCACGCCGATCTCTATCAGATCGTCGAGGAACGAGCTGATCGCGCCGCAGGAATGGTACAGCAATTTCGCGTTCGTCCTGCTCTTTATAAATGAAAAATATTCTTTATGGTAAGGTTTTATCATTTCTCTGTAAGTATTGACGCTCATAATCGTGCTGGCGGCGGTCGCGAGGTCGTCGCCGACGAAAACGACGTCCAGATATTCGCCGACCTCGCCCAGATATTCGTTCATGCGCACCTTCTGGAAATCCAATACATTGCGCAAAATATAATGCGCCACATCCTCGTTCACGAGCAAATCACCGAGTAAATTCTCCATGCCTCTGAGGTTCCACGCGGTTTCGAAAATCGCGCCGTCCAATAAATCCCCAACCACCGCGAACCTGTTTTCATCGCGCAATTTTTTGGCTTTTTCACGAAGTCCCGCAATCGCATCCGGGTTTGAAAAATCCGGGAACTGATAATTGTCTTCTATTTCCTCGACCGTTTCGAATTTCGCGAGCGGATGATTCGTCATGCTGAAGTACAACCCGTTCTCCGGCATGTGGAACGTGACGCCGCGATTGTCCACGTATGTGTTTTCGTCGAGCCATTTCAGCGGGTACGCGTCCAGGTTGCCCGGGACGGCTCTCGTGTCTATCTCGAGTTCGTTCAATATTTTTTCGTCGACCCGCATGATATTGAATGGGCGGAACAGGATTTTATCCGGTCCCTCGACCCCATATATTTCCTTGAGTTTCGTGTAGGTCGAACGCACTATCGACGTACAATTCGTCGTGCCGAAATCCGTGGGCGTTTTATCGGGCGTACGATGATTGATGGCGGCTAACACACGTTCTCTTGGCGTCATGATTTTCCCCTCCAGTTTTATTTAGCCGCTCGGATGCGGCTTCCGTTCTCGTGTGAAAACAAAAGAACTTTTTCTTCCTTGGCGCGCAGTTTGATCTTTTCCCCGCTCCTATACCGCCGGTCGTCTTCCAGAATGACCGAGAGATAACCGTCGCCCTGGGCGACGCTGATCCGGCATTCGTCGCCGAGGTCTTCGTAAACGTCCACTATCGCCGGTTCGCCGGAGCCGTTTTCGGGTTCGGCGATAAGTTCGGTTGGGCGTATGCCAAGACGGACGCGCTCGCCGCGATGAAGAACGGGCTCGTAAGATTTCGGGACGGGCAGTTTGAAATCTCCCCGGACAAAGGCAAACATCAATTTGTCTTCACGGCTTACGACTTCCACATCCGCCAGATTCATCGGCGGATCGCCTATGAACCCCGCGACGAACTCGTTCTCCGGGTCGTCATAAACGTCCTTCGCGGTTCCGAACTGTTGCAGCAGCCCGTCCTTCATGACCGCTATCCTGTCGGCCAGGCTCATGGCCTCCAGTTGATCGTGAGTCACGATGATCGTCGTGCAGCGGATTTCATGGTGCAGGCGTTTGATTTCCGTCCTCAGCGCCTGTCTCATCTTTCCGTCCAAATGGGAGAGCGGTTCATCCAGCAAAAGCACCTGGGGACGCCTGATTATGGCGCGCGCGATATTTACGCGCTGCTTCTGGCCGCCGCTGAGTTGTACGGGGCGTTTATCGAGCAAGTTGTCCACTTTGAGAAGGCTCGCGATCCTCTTTACCTCCGCGTCGATTTCCCCTGCCGGCGTTTTTTTCGCGCGCAGATTGAACGCGATGTTATCGTAAACGGTAAGAGGCGGATAAAGCGCGTAATCCTCAAACGCCAGGCCGATGCCGCGATTTCTGGGGAGTACGCCGTTTACCTTCCGATCGCTTATATATATGCTTCCGCGAGTGATTTCCTCCAATCCGGCGACCATCCGCAACGCGGTCGTTTTTCCGCAGCCCGAGGGACCCAAAATACCGACGAACTCGCCGTCCCGGCACTCCAGGCTCAGGTCGTTCACCGCGTAATAAGTCTCCGTTTTTCCTGTCCTTTTTTTTATCTTCGCGTCGCTGTAATAATCCTTGTAAACGTTCTCAAACCGAAGGGTCGCCATGTTCAAGCGCTCCTTTCCGCGGCGTCGGGATTGTGACGCGCGATGAAGCGCCCGTCTTTCGCGCCGAAGAAAATCGACTGCCTGATATCCAGCCCGAGCCATATATCCTGGCCTATTTCGGCGGAACAGCCGCTTGGGGCGCGGACATTGAGACGAACGCCGCCGGCTTCCGCCACGACGGTTGTCCGGTTTCCCATGGGCTCGACATTGTATACTTTCGCGTGAATCGGATAGCACTCCCCCGCTTGGAAGCTATATGACACGTGACTGCCGCGGATGCCGATATCCACGGAATTTTCCCCGAAGGCATCCAGCGCCGGCGACAAATCGCCCGGAAGGGCGCGGCTCAGGCCGATCGCGTCTATCTTTATGGCGAAACCACCGCCGTTTCGCTCCAGCTCGCCGCTCATGACATTTATCTCCGGCTCTCCCACAAGCCTCGCGACAAACTCGTTCGCGGGGGTATGGTAAATCTCGCGCGGGGAGCCTATCTGCTCTATTCCGCCTTTGTTTATGATCGCCATCCGGTCGCTGAGGCTCATCGCCTCCATGTAATCGTGCGTCACATAAACGACCGTCGTGTTCAATTGTTTCTGCAAGGCTTTGAATTCCGTTCTCATGAGGTTCCGCAGTTTCGCGTCCAAATGAGCGAGGGGCTCGTCCATCAGGAATACGTTGGGATCGCGCACGAGGCAGCGCCCCAGCGCGACCCTCTGTCTCTGGCCGTTGCTGAGTTGAGCCGGCATACGGTCGGCGAGCCCGTCTATTTTCATGGTCGCGGCGATCTTCGATACCTTTTCCCGGATTGCCTCTTCGTTTTGTCTGTACAGCGGGCTTCGCAAGGGAGAGGCGATATTGTCGTACACATTCATGTGCGGATACAAAGCGTAATTTTCAAACACCATGGCGACGTTTCTGCGGGCGGGCTCCATATTGTCGATTCGGCCGCCGTTCATGTACACGGCGCCCCTGTCGGCGAATTCTATCCCGGCGATCATCTTCAAAATCGTCGTCTTGCCCGCTCCGGCCGGTCCGAATAGAACAAAAAACTCCTTGTCGTATACCGAAAACGATATGGCGTCGAGCGCCGCGGTTTTCCCATACCGTTTGGAAACTTCCCTCAGTTCGATGGATGCCATTTTATTTTATCCTTTCACGGCGCCGAAGCTGAGGCCCCGTACAAGATGCTTTTGTATCAGCAGAGCCATTATGATTTCGGGAAGGGCCGCCACGGTGGACGCCACCGCCACCTGGCCGTAATGCGCGGTATCCGAGCCTATGTACTTCATTATTGAAGATGTGATCGTCTCTATCTCGAACCCGCTCAATATCAGGGAAAACGTGAAGTTGTTCCACGCGAAGATAAAGGCGAGAAGCGCCGAAGCGACGAGACCCGGCTTGATGAGCGGGATCAGCGTCTTAAAGAAAATCGAACTCCACGAATAACCGTCCAGTTGCGCCGCGTGTTCCACATCGGCCGGAATATCCTCGAAATAACCGCGAACCACCCATACGATCAGCGGCATCGTTATCAGTTGATATACCCATATCAGGCCAAAGTAGGTATCGTATAGATTCAAAGCGTGGTAAATCATGTAAAGCGGCATCACGACCAAAATTTCCGGCGCGAATTTGAACGACAGAATCTGGAACGCGAAATTTTCGCGAAATTTGAAATTGTACCTCGCGAGCGCGTAAGCGGCGGGAACCCCCGCTACAATGGAAATGGCGACGGCGCAGCCGCTGATTATTATATTGTCCCGAAACGCTTCGAGATAATTGTTATTCAACAATACGGCCCGATAGTTGTCGAGCGTCGGTTTGAAGACGAACGTCGTCGTGTACATATCGGCGTCCGACTTAAACGTGATCACGAGCATCCAGACGAGCGGGAAAAGGGCGAATAGCGCCCACGCTATCAACGCAAGATGACGGACGATACTCTCGGCGCGCTTCAGCAACGCTCCCGGTTCACTGTTATTCATATTCGGCCTCCTCAATCGCCGCTCGCGAACTTTCGCATGGTAAGCCAGCGTTTCACCAGTTTTTGGCTCACGAAAAAGACTATGATCCACAGAACCAATATATAGGGCAAAGCCGCGCCCAGTTTTTGGAAAGTGAAACCCTTCAAGTAAGCGGTTATCGACAGATTCATCAACGTATCGCCCGGACCGCCTTTCGTCAGCGCGTATATGATCGTGAACTCCTGAAACGCGGCCATGAGACGGAAAATCACCGCGATCAGCATATACGGCGCCAGCAATGGCAGCGTCAGCGCGCGGAAAGTGAAAAACGCGCCGCCGCCGTCGATGCGGGCGGCCTCGAAAGGAGACTTGGGCAGCGACTGTATCCCGGCGAGCACGAGTATCATCATAAAAGGCGTATATACCCAGATGTCGATTAAGGCCACCGTGAACAAAGCGGTGCGCGGCGAGGAGGCCCATGGGAAATTGTATATGTTTATTATCCTGAACATCTTTTCCAGTATTCCTACCGCCTTGTTCGTCATCAACTGCCAGACGAGGGTCGCTATGACGGGAGGAATCATCAGCGGAAAGATAAGGGAGACTTTCAGGACGCGCGTAAACGGGTTGTCGGACTTGCTCAGCAGCATGGCTACGACAGTTCCCAGCGCCAATTCGGAAGCCGTCGTGACAAAGCCGTAAAGAACCGTCACCCACAGCGAATGCCAGAAATCAACGCTCGAAAACATTGTGATATAGTTCTTCAGCCCGATAAATTTATAACTTGGCAGCCTGAAGCTGAAATTGGTCATCGAATAATAAACCGCGAGGAAAAACGGATACATTATGCCGATGGTGATTATAAGCGCCGGGGCCAGTATAAAATAAGGCCTTGCCCTCAGATAAAACGGGATCCGGCTTTCCAAACCGGCTTCCTGATATTTATTCGTACTCTCGCCGCTCATCATGCCGCACATCCCTTTTGCGTTTCATCCGCATAATATTTTCAGATCATAAAACCCCCGGCGCGGCGGGAACAGAGGCGGCCAGCCGCGCCGGAACGCAAATCATCCAACGTTAAATTTGAGAATCACTCCACCGTGATATCGGACACGATTTCGTCGATTTTTTTGGCGAGAGCGTCCATGCCTTCCTGCACCGATGAATATTGGCCGGATACTATATCCTGAATCGTCGCCGCCCATTCCGTGCCGCACTCGGCGAAGTAAGGCTGCGGAATATAGTGGATCGCCGTATTTTGGATAGTAGCGTCGAAGGCCTCCTTGTAGCCTTCGTTTTGGCTCATGAAAGTCACGAATTCCGGCGCGTTCATCACGGAAGCCCTCACGGGGTCGAACTGCTTCGCGTTCATGGCCGCCCACAGCAGGTAATCCTTCGTCGTGAAATACTGCATGAACATCCACGCCGCTTCTTTATTCTTCGAATAGTTGTTTATCGACATCGCCCAGCACCAGTAGTTTGAGAACACCTCGGTCTTCCCCGGAGGCAGGGGCGTAGTCGTCCACGCCAGATTTCCCGCTTCCTGCGAAGCGCCGGGAACGTTCTGATAATAACCGTTGTTGTCGGCGTCTAGCATCATGGCCGCTTTGCCGGCCCCTAGGTCAGCGCCTATCTGATACCATGTATAGCCGCTCCAGTCCGGAGCGCCTCCGGTCTTTATCAAACCCACCCACATCTCTGTCATTTTCACGGATTCGGGGGAATTCGCCTGCGAAACGAGTTTGCCGTCAACCACTTTGAAATCGGTGCCGCCGTACATCGTGTGCATGGACATGTAGCCCGTATAAACGGTCGGCCATTCGCGCGCTCCGCGCACGGCGAACGCGTATGTGCCGGGACCGTCGAATTCGTTCAGCTCCACGCACAGTTTTTGCAGGTCTTCGATGGTTTTCGGAGGGGTCAAGCCTCTTTCGTCGAAGATGCGCTTGTTGTAAGCCAAGTCATAGACTTCACACCCCATCGGCAAACTCCACAGCGAACCTTCGCCGAGTTTGTGCCCGTACACGCCGTCCCAGCGAAACGCGCCGATCACGCTCGGGAAGAAGTCGGCCATATCATACGAGGGATCGGTCAAATCGGGATTCGCTATCAAATCGTCCAAAGGAGCTATGTATTCGGACGGAGCGTATTCCCAAACGCTCGTGGGGCCGAGCATGAACACGTCGGGATCGCCGGAGCGCCCGCTCAGTGCGGTGTTCAGCTTGTCGTAGTAATTCCCCTCCGGAGTTATGGAATAATCCACCTTGATGCCCGTTTTTTCCTCGAATTCCTGCAATCTGCTGACAATCGCGTTAGCGTACGGATGATCAGTGAACAAAACCTTTATTGTCGTACCGCTCAAACGGTTCCACGAAAACTCCGCGGCGAAAGCTTCGCCGCACACAGCCAGTATCATCGCGCAACAAAGCGCGAAGATACAAACAACAGACAGCCCATCGCGATCTCTTCTCAACATATTTCTCCTCCTCGCAATTTTTTT
>JAISXR010000271.1 GCA_031270375.1 Synergistaceae bacterium
GAAAAGGACGGCGAGGCGAAGAAGCCCACGATAATCTACGACGGCGGGCCACACGCGATATTGTACCGCAACAAGGAACAAACAGTGCTTTTGGACTACCTGGACGAGCAGGCGCGCGAGCCTCTCACGAAGATCAAGCAGGTGTTGGTAGCGGAGTTCAAGGAGGACGGGGAGACATTCGTGCGCGAATACGATGTGCCTGTGAAGCAAATGAAGCAGCTTCCGCTGCCGAGCGAGGGGATAATGACTCCCGAAAAAGCGGCGGAGGAAATAGAAAAGTTCATGGAAAGGCAGGGCAAGAAGCCGTAGTCTTAACTGTCTTTACGACGGGAGCAAAAAAATTCAAGAACGCCAAAGAAGTCGAAGCCGTCGCGGCAGAGGGAGGATTTATAAAATGAACGATATCGCAAAATTATTGGCTGCCGGGCTGCCGCTCGTGGTGATTTTTCTCGGCGTAAAAATAATGACCGGCGGTTTGAAGGGAAGCGGGGGTATTCTTACCGCCGTGATCGTGTTGCTGGCGATTTTTGTGATAGCCAAAGGCTGGAACGACATGTCCTGGGAATACGCGAAACAGTTTTTACTGAAGAGTAATGACGAAATAAACAGCCTTTATGAACGAATTAAGGACACCAGAGCAGTGTCCGAGGTTTGGTATCAAAAAGCGCATACGTGGCAAAAAATTGCATTTAGCGTTTATGTTCTTATTAAATTCCCGCTTAAATTGTTGTACTATTCGGCGGTAGCGGGTTTTTTCTCGCGAAAAGCGTCTTTCTCGGCGATCAGGAGATTTTTGAGCGGTTTTTGGGGATTTCTCAGGATTTCGATTTTCAATATGTTTTTTGCTGGCGCAATAGCCGTGATCGCTCTTTTGTTGTGGTTCTTTTTAGCGATAGGACATAATTGGGGACCGGCAGGAATTGAAAAAGCCGAGGCGTGGATTTCAAGCGGCTTGGCGATTATAGCGTTTTTCATGAATTTTTGGAAAAGATTTCTGAATTATGAAAAAGCCAGAGACAGCGGAGATTCAATCGGCGACGCGATGTTCGGTAGAGTCGTGTGGCCGGTTCTCGGAAGCTTCTTTTTCGTCGCCGTGTCATTTTGGCTCGATGCCTTCGTTTGGGGAAAAATTGACGCTTTTGTGATGAACCTGATTTTTTAAGGTTTTCGTGTGAAAATTTAATCAAAGATAGGAGGTTTTCTTCAATGTCATCTTCCATAACTCCGAAATGGTCGCGGGAAATAAACCGGTTTCTCGGCGTGAAGCCGCAATTCGTCCTGTGGGGCAATATCCACGACCAGTATCCGCTCGAGACCGAAAACGGCCTCGCGCTTTTCAATATGCCGAATTATCTGCGGTATTACCTCCGAAAAGAAGGCTACGTTTTCGCGGTGAGTTTCGAACCAGCGGCCGGCTTCGTCTTGCTGAGGGATCCGGAGCCGCGGGCCGACGCGAAAAACGAAGCCTCGATCAGTGAAATAACGGGGAGACAATGGAAGGCCGACGCGCCGATCCAGCCCAAAGATATGAACGAGGCGGCCGACCTCATCGAAACGCTGGTGGGGAATAAAAAGGCGAGTAACCTGATAATCATAAATTTCGCGTCGCGTTTCAACGACCTGCCGCAGGAGGGGCTGGAGGAATTCTTTTTCCGGCTGAACCGGCTGTCGAGAAGATGCGCGCCGGTTTTCGACAAAGACGCCGCGCGCGCTATGAAATATAACCTCCTGTTCTGGATGCTCGACAAGATGAACGACCTGCCCGCGTGGTACGCCCTCGACAATCCAAAAGTGAGAGCATTGCCGATTCCAAAGCCCGACAACCTGCTCCGCCGGCATATCGTGGGGCATCTCGCGAAAGCCGTCAAAGGTTTCGACGCGGTCGAGCCGGACAAACAGGAAAAGAATATATCCATGTTCACCGACCAGACGAGCGGGCTTTTCGCGTCAGAGATAAATTCGATCATACATATCGCCCGCGAGGACGATTTGGAATTTATCAGAATAGGCGACGCCATTCGGCAATATAAACTCGGAATCACGGAAAACCCGTGGTCGAGGCTGCCGAAGGCCAAAATTAAGAACGCCGAACAGGAATTGTCCAAAAAAGTCATGGGACAGGAGCGAGCCGTATCGCACGCGGCGGATATCCTGCGGCGCAGTTTCTTCAATCTTTCCGGCGCGCAGTATTCGCGTAACTCACAGCGCCCCAAGGGGGTTTTGTTTTGCGCCGGCCCGACCGGCGTCGGCAAGACGGAACTCGCCAAATCCATCACGGAATTGTTGTTCGGCTCTGTGACCAGTTACATCCGCTTCGACATGAGCGAATTCGGCCACGAACACGCGGACCAGCGCCTTTTGGGGGCTCCGCCGGGATACCTGGGTTACGACACTGGCGGCCAACTGACAAACGCGATCAAGCAAAATCCGTTTTCCGTCGTTTTGTTCGACGAAATTGAAAAAGCGCATACGAAAATACTCGATATATTCCTGCAAATCCTGGACGATGGGAGGCTGACGTCCGGCAGCGGCGAGACGGTGTATTTCTCCGAGAGCCTGATAGTTTTCACGAGCAACCTGGGCGTATATAAGCGCATGGGACAGACGACGCAGATGAACGTGAGCGCGTCGGACGATCCGTCTGAGGTGCGGGAAAAAATCGAAAATTCCATCAGGGAGTATTTCGTCGAGATTAAGCGTCCGGAGATATTGAACCGCATCGGCGACAACATCGTCGTCTTCGATTTCATACGCCCGGAAATCGCGGGACAGATTTTCGGCAAAATGCTCGGCAACATAACGGGACAACTGGAGGACGAACACAAAATCAAGCTTCTCGTCAGCGGCGCCGCGCTCGAAAAACTGGCGGCGAAGGCGACAGAAGACCTCTCGATGGGCGGGCGCGGCGTGGGCAACGCTTTGGAGAGGATTTTCATCAACCCGATAGCGAGCGAACTTTTCGAGCTGGATGCGAACGCCGGGGACACTTACACGATGACCGATTTGGTCGAAACGGAAACGGGATGGAAACCGACGCTGCAAAAATCCTGATTCAGTTCGCTCACGCCCCGGTTTTGGCCCTGGGGCCCGGGCGGCGCGCGGGGATATGGCTGCGCGGATGCTCGATTCACTGCCCCGGTTGCATGTCGGATGCCTTGTGGAGTTTCGACCGCTCATACGAAAAGCCGGTGAGCGAGGCCGCGAAAGAGATTCTGGCTTTTTTCGAAAGCGACGGTTCGTTGGATGGCGTCACGGTTTCCGGCGGCGAGCCGTTCGACCAGGGGGAAGCCGTCGTGGATTTGCTGAAAAAACTGAGGGCGGGCGGCGTAAGGGATATTTTGATTTACACGGGATACGGCGTGGACAGCGTTTGTGCGCGTTTCCCGGAAATAGGGGATTTAGCGGCGGCTATGGTCGACGGCCCCTTTAAACTGGGGCGGGAGACCGAGGCAGGTTGGAAAGGTTCCGCCAATCAAACGCTCCGTGTATTCGCGGATGAATTCGCCGGCCGCTACAAACGTTGGCAGCGCACGAAAAAGGGGAAATTGCAGATGGCGGTCTCTATGGGAAGAGTGATCTCAGTGGGAATACCGCGGCAAAAGGACGTTCCGAACATCTTGGCGATGGTCGCGGCGAGGGCTTTGGAGGAGGCGGGGAACGATGGCGGATATAAATGATAAAGTGAGAATTTGTCCGACGTGCGAGGAAGTGAACCAAGTAACCGCTATTGTGTGCGGCAAATGCGGAAACGCGAGTTTGGCCGACGTGCCGATCACACTTTTGTTTGAAGAACCTGAACTAGCGCCTCCCCTTATTCATGCTGAGCCGGTAGCGCCGTCTCCGCCAGCGCCGAAAAAGACCGCGGCGGAACGCGAGGACGCGTTGACTTTGATCTGCACTGAGACGAAACGTGCGATGCGCGTAGTCAGCGGAAGCGAATTGGGACGCGAAGCGGCCGGACGGGGTGAACTCTTTCCCGAAGATTTGGACACGGTATCGCGGCGGCACGCGAGAATAGTTCACAACGGAGTGCATTGGGAGCTGGAAGATTTAGGCAGCGTCAACGGCACTTACATAAACAGTCAAAAAATCGAACCGGGCAAAAGGTATTCGGTCAAGAACGGTGATATTCTCAATTTCTCCAGGCGTTGCACGCTGAAGGTGGTGGAATCATGAAGATCGAATGGGCGTATTACACAAACCGAGGGAAAATCCGCGCGGAAAATCAGGACGCGCTTTTCGTCGGCGGTTTCGGCGTCATCGGCGATATGAGACGGCCGATCTGCGGGATGACGGAGGATGCGGAGCGCGCGTTCTATTGCGTCATCGACGGCGCGGGCGGACACGCGAGCGGCGAAATCGCCAGCCGGACGGTCGCGGCGGAGTTTGTGAAAAGCGTTCCGGATTTGAAAGCCGGACAAAACCGGCTGACGGACGTTCTCAATTCCATTCAGGATAAAATGACGGCGATGGCAAACCGCGATCCCGAACTCGCCGGCATGGCGGCGGCTTTGGCCGGAGTTTTGCTCGAACCCGGCGCTTTGAGCGCCTTCAACGTCGGGGATTGCCGCGTCTATGTCCTGCGGTGGGGTTATTTGAAGAAACTGACTCACGATCATTCACTCGTTCAAATCCTCCGGGACAACGACATAATCGGCGACGACGAGATGAGGACTCATCCCGACAAGGCGCGGATCACGTCCGCTTTGGAGGCTGGTTCACCCAAACATCCGGAAGTGTTCGTTCACGAGGAAGCTCCGGAAAACCCTGAAACTGTGTTGATTTGTTCGGACGGCGTGTGGGAAAGCCTGAGCGCCGTGGAAATAGAAAAGGCTCTGTCGCGTGCCGACCGGGATTTTCGCGCCGCGGCGGACCGGCTTTTCGACGCGCTTTCCGCTTCGGAATGCGGTGACAACGTTAGTTTTATACTTTTGAACCTTAGCGCCGGCTCGGTGCCAAAGGGGGCTCCGGCATGAGCTACACGGATTATACAAGGATTTATTTGAGGGAATTGGAGCGAGCCGAAGAACGCCGCCGGCGCGAGGCCGAAATAGAGAGACGCCGCGTTGAATCGGTCAACGCGTACAAGATTGATTTGGCCGCGAACTTGAGAAAGAAGATCGGGGAGTTGGAAGACGCTCAGGTGAAAGCGGGCTTGTTCGGGCAGCTTGACGGTCTGGAAAGTTCTTTCAACGCCGATCGGGCCGCGGCGAAATGGCGCGGCATCGGAGATGTGCGGGAAGCGGCGGGCGAATTGAATACGGCCATCCGCCAGGCCGCTCTCGATCAGAAACGGGAAAACCGGATAAAAGTGCGGATAGCGGAGTCGATGTCGCGGTTTGAGGACGCGGGCAGCCTGGAAAATTTACCTGGTTTGAAAAAATTGTACGATATGGTCTCCGGCGATATCAAACAGTCGCAAAGCGGAAACATGCCCCAGCAGGACCGTATCGCGGCTTTAAGCGGCCTCGCCCGCGACCTCGACGAGGTGAAAAAACGCGTCGAATATTCCGGGAAGATAGATTACGCGGGTTTCACCGAAGAGGCCGCCGACCTGGAACAATTCATAATGACCGTCGCAAAAAAACGCGCGGCTCGGACCGCAAAACTTCAGAACGAAATAACCGCTTATTTCGATTATCTGAAAGATTTCGACAAGGAACAGGCTACGGCGGTGCGCGAGTTTTACGACGAGGCAATGGCGTGCGGCGACGTAAATTATCTGGATAATCTGCGCACAAGAATCTACCGGACATACACCGACGTGCGGCGGGCCACCGAGAAAACGGTGTTTTTCCGTCAGGAACTCGCGGACTCCCTGCCGGTTTTACGCGTGGCAAAAAGCGCGGGCCGGCTCGTCGCGGAGATCGAACGTACGATAGACGCGAGCGTGCGGAAATATATTTCCAACGAGGATTATTACCGCCTGTATAAAGATATTGTCAATTTCCGCGCCGACGAGCTGGAGAGGAATCTTTTTACGAAGATCGCCTCGGTCACGAAAGAGACACTGACGGCGCTGGGATATACCCTTGTGGAAGACGGCCGGGAGCAGGTCTATACCCCTGAAAAAGTGCATTATTACGACTCTCCCGCCGAAGATTACCGCGTGGGAGTATCGATCAGCGAAGACGGTCAAATCAAAAGTAGCGTGGTCCGTCTGAAAGACGGGGAAGAGACGGCGGGTGAATCGGACGAAAAGCTTGCGAAAAAATGGTGCGGCCATTTGAGCATTTTACACGGGACGTTCGAGACCTCCGGCCTGGATCTTGAAAACGTGGAACGGCGCGAACCCGTCCGCGAAACGGTGTTGGAACCTGTCGAGGACAAAAGGAAAAACGCCGTGAAGAAAATACGGCGCAAAAAAGAATATGAGGAACAGCAAAAAATGGCGCGTCTCGGAATCGGGTAAGCGATTGTAATGGCGAAACTTTGCGGGATTTGCGGAAAACATCCCGCGGCCGATGGAGAAAACATATGCGGAGGGTGTGGTCAGAATATGATTTCAAATGAAGGGAAATTAAACCCGAAACAAACGCGCGTCGAACAGGACGCGCGGCAGACGAGGGTCGATTCTCCGAGCGGAGCGAGCGGAGGAGACGGAACGGTATCCGGCGCGGCCAAGAACAGCGGTAAAATTGACCCGAACCGAATTTTCCCGAACGGATTCAAGGGATATGCCGTCGAAGAACATATCGGCGGCGGCGGAGAGGCGGACGTCTTCAGAGTGCGCCGGGGCGGCGAGGTTCGCGTGTTGAAAGTTTACAAACATGCGCCGTCGAAGCCCGAACAGATGCGCGAAATCATAAAACTGTCCCAGGAGCGTTCGGATTGCCTGGTGCGGATTTTCGAGAGCGATGATCACCAGGATTTGAATAACACGGGTTACGTCTGGTATGAGCTTCAAGAATACATACCCAACGGAAGCTTGGAGGATTTGATAGCCGGTTTTGGCCGCGACACCGCTGCGCTGCAAAGGTTTTTTACGAAAGACCTCATCAGGAACATCATCGACCAGATCACGACCGCTCTGGAGGTTTTGGGCAAAAAAAATATTTTGCATCAGGACCTCAAACCACCGAATATCCTGATCAGGAATCGTAATCCGTTTGAAATCGTGATTGCGGATTTCGGCATCGCCACTACGCTTTCAAACGACGGACTTTCCAGATATACGGCGAACAAGGGGACTTTGCACTACCGGTCGCCCGAACAGTTTACGTCTCTCGCCTCGCCGGCCACCGACTTCTGGGCGCTGGGGATAATTGTTTACGAGTTGTTGATGGGACGTCACCCATTTAAAGCGCTTCACACTGATGAAGAAGTGCTGGGCCGGATTATGAACGGTATCCCTCTGCCGGATATGAGCGAACGCGTGGACGAATCGTTTTTGCTTCTCTTGAGGGGTCTTTTGACAGGCATTAAGAATCACCGTCAAAGATGGGGCTGTCCGCAAATCCGACGCTGGCTGAACGGTGAACGGGATATTCCGGAATTTTTTGACGGCAGCGGCGAAGAGTCGGGAATTATGCCGTTTCCCATGGATGGAAAAAAATTTGAGAATCTGCCTTCGATTATAATGCATTGCGCCAATGGGCCGAAAGAGTGGCAGTCGGGCGTCGAGGCGCTGCGCCGCGATCCGAGCACGCTATGGACGTGGTTGGTCAAAAACAATCGCCTCGAGGAAGCGGACCGAGTCGACCAAATTCGAAAAATGCCGACGATGAATAACAACGAGGCGTTCTTCAACTTCGTCTACACCTTCAATCATGAACTTGAATTTCGTTATATGGGCAGGCCCGTCACGCTGAATTTCCTGGCGGAATCTGTACAGAAGGAAAATAACAACGTGGCGGACGACGTTTCGCATGAAATTTTTACCTGTTTGAACGACGGCACGATGGAGCGGCTGTGCGCCACTTACCGGCGCCTGACCGGAAATAACGCCCCTTTTCTGGGGCAGTTGCAGAATTTGTTCAATGTGCTCAAAGGAAAAACCGCTGAGGAAATGCTGGATACTTTTGTGGCCGTCAAAAGATGGCAGGAAACGCACTCTTCGCGAAAACTCGCCGTCATCGGAGCGATCGCGGCGGCACTCATCGCACTTATAGCCGGCGGTTGCTGGTATTGGGAGAATTATTGCATGGCGGTGGCGGACGCGCCGAGTCTGCTGTATTACGCCGCGACATTGGGCAAAATCAAAGTTCTGGACGGACAGGAGCTGAACCTGTTCCGCTTCGTGCATACCGCTTCGCTGACCATCTTTTTAGTGGCGACGATTTTCATCCAGCGAGACAAACGCCGTGATTGGGGCAGTGTCGCGGGAAGCGGTTTCCTCCCCGCATTGCCAGCGAATTTGAGCCTATTGTCGCGCCGCGCCAGCAAAAACCAGTCGTACTATCGCGGCTTGCAATACGCCGCGTTCATACCTCTGCTGATACCTCTTTTAACCGGAATATACCTGACGACGGACGATAAAATAAAATCTTACGCTGCCGCCGGCAACGCCAAAGCCGAAGCGTTTCTGAAGGAAAAGGATAAGCCGCCTGTAAGTCCGCCCGTAACCACTCCAAAGCTTCCGTTTGACGCGCAAGTCAAAAAAAACAGCACTGACGTCAATATCCGGTCGCGGGCAACGACCAAGTCTCAAAGCTACGGCAAGGTAGACGGCGGTTTCCAGCTTCGCGTCGTCGAGGAATTGTCCGGGGAATCCGTCAACAATTCGAAACTATGGTTTAAAGTGGAATATCAGACTTCATCGGGAGGAAAAAATACCGGATATATGCACTCCGGTTTTGTGGAAAGGCGCGGCAATGCCAAGGCGACGCCGCCTAAGGCGGAGACCAAGCCGCCGTCTCCCGTGTCACCAAAAAACACTCAGGACACCGCTAATAACGGTCCAAAAAACAACAACGCGACAAACGACGCAAAATACCAAAACCTGATCAATGAGGCGAGACAGCTTCAAAAAGCTGGGCGTTTGGACGAGGCGCACAAAAAATACAGAGAGGCGCAATTGATTCCGGGCAAAGACAG
>JAISXR010000245.1 GCA_031270375.1 Synergistaceae bacterium
TTTTCCCCATTTAGCCGCTGGAAATAGTATAATCGCTACTTGTGAAATTATTTTTGGAGGTAATTTATCTTTTGGACGACGCGGGCGGCGGAAAATTTGATCTGATATCCCCCTGGCCGGTCTCAGGCGACCAGCCGGAGGCAATAGAGCGGCTGTGCGGGGGATTCGAAAACCATTTCCGTATGCAGACGCTGCTCGGCGTCACGGGCAGCGGCAAGACCTTCACCATGGCGAACGTCATAAACCGCCTTCAACGCCCCGCGTTGGTCATGGCGCCCAACAAGACGCTCGCCGCGCAGCTGTACAGCGAATTTAAGGATTTCTTCCCCAATAACGCGGTTCATTATTTTGTCAGTTATTACGACTACTACCAGCCGGAAGCCTATGTCCCCGCGCAGGATATTTACATCGAAAAGGACGCGTCCATCAACGAGCGCATCGAAAAACTCCGGCTCGCGACCACAAAGGCCCTCATCGAAAGGCGCGACGTCGTGGTCGTGGCGAGCGTGTCCTGCATCTACGGGCTCGGAAAAAAGCGGAACTACGAGGAGGCGGTGTTCCGCTTCGCCGTGGGCGATAACTGGCGCATGAGGGACTTCATGATGCGTATGCTGGACAACTACTACGAGCGCAACGACTCGGCGTTCTCCCCCGGGGTGTTCCGCGTCCGCGGCGACGTGATGGAACTCTACCCCTCCTACAGCGACACGGCTCTGCGCGTCTCGTTCTTCGACGAGGAAATAGAGCGCATCGACGAGATCGACCCGATCTCCGGGCACACGATCCACAATATCTCCAACTCCGCCATATTTCCGGCGAAACATTACGTCGTCGACGACGGCGCCATAATAACGGCGAAGGAAAAGATCGAGGCCGAACTCGCGGCATGCGTGGCGAATTTCAAGGAGCACGACAAGCCGCTCGAGGCCGAACGCCTGGCGAGCCGCACGCGATACGACCTGGAGATGCTGTCGGAAGTCGGGTACTGTTCGGGAATAGAAAACTATTCGCGATTCCTCGACGGGCGCGAACCGGGCGAAGCGCCCGGCACGCTGATGGACTTCTTCCCCGACGATTTTCTGCTGTTTCTCGACGAGTCTCACATGACGGTTCCGCAGATAAGGGGGATGTACAACGGCGACAGGGCGCGGAAGGAAGTGCTGGTCGAACACGGTTTCAGGCTGCCCTCGTGTCTCGACAACAGGCCGCTCAAATGGAACGAGTTCGAGGGTTTCATGAAAAGCGTGCTCTTCGTGTCGGCCACGCCCGGAGATTACGAACTGGAACGCTCGTCGCTCGTGGCCGAACAACTGATAAGGCCGACCGGCCTGCCTGATCCCGTGATTGAGGTGTGCCCGGCGACCGGGCAGGTCGACCACCTTCTCGCGGAACTGCGCGCCGTCGCGGAACGCGACGAACGCGCCATCGTGACGACGCTCACAAAAAGGGCGGCCGAGGATTTGGCGAAATACTACGCGGAGCTGGGGCTCAAAACGCAGTACCTCCATTCGGAGATGGATACTTTCGAGCGGGCGGAAGTGCTGCGTGACCTGAGACTTGGGGTGTATTCGGCGGTCATAGGCGTGAACCTGCTCCGCGAGGGGATAGACCTGCCGGAGGTGTCGCTGGTCGCGATCACCGAGGCGGACAGGGAGGGTTACCTCCGTTCGTACCGCTCTCTCATTCAGATGATAGGCAGAGCCGCCCGAAACGCGGCCGGGCGTGTCATCCTCTACGCGGACAGGATGACCGGCAGCATCGAGCTGGCGGTTCGCGAGACCGAGCGCCGCCGCGCGATACAGAGGGCTTTCAACGAAGAACACGGAATAACCCCGCGGACCATCAAAAAAGCGGTGAAGGACATGCTCCCGGCCGAGTTGCTGGAAGGACGGGAGGGCGAGAGCATCAGCACGGCCGCGGACGGAGAACCGGTTCCCGATGCGGGCCGCGTGAATGTCCGCGAGCTGGAGCGCCGGATGTGGGAGGCGGTCGAGCGCCTCGATTTTGAACTTGCCGCGGAACTGAGGGACACAATCAACGGATTGAGGGGTCAGATAAATGGACACAACGGATCATCAGTGGATAAAAATAAGAGGCGCCCGTCAGCACAATTTAAAAAATATAGACGCCGATCTGCCAAAAAATAAAATCGTGCTGCTGACGGGACCTTCGGGTTCCGGCAAATCGTCGCTCGCGTTCGATACGATTTACGCCGAAGGCCAGCGGCGTTACGTCGAGTCGCTGTCGTCTTACGCGCGGCAATTTTTGGGCGTGCAGGACAAGCCGGAGGTCGACGATATCTCGGGCCTGTCGCCCGCCATATCGATAGAACAGAAGGGGACGAGCCACAACCCGCGATCCACTGTGGGCACGGTGACCGAGATATACGACTATCTGCGGCTTTTGTACGCGAGGGCCGGGACGCCGCACTGCCCGTCGTGCGGCAAGCCCGTTCTCAAGTACAGCCTCGACGAGATCGTTAACATGATATACGGCGGTTACATGGGCGTTCCGCTCGAAATACTGTCGCCCCTCGTCAGGAGAAAAAAAGGGGAGTACCGCAACCTTCTCTCCCAATTGAAATCGCAGGGCTATATGAGGGTACGCGTGGACGGAGTGACTTGCTGGCTGGAGGAGGATATTCCTCTCGACAGAAAAAGACGCCACTCCATTGAGGTGGTCGTCGATCGCCTGAAGGTGAAGGAGGACAACCGAGGGCGCGTCGCCGAGGCAGTGGAGACGGCACTGAAACTGTCCGACGGTTTCGTGCTGCTGGTCTCCGAGGGGAAGAACCTGGAGCTGACCGAAAAATATGTCTGCCCCGATTGTCAGATCAGCCTCCCGGAAATAGAGCCGAGATTATTTTCGTTCAACAACCCTTCGGGAGCGTGCCCCGAATGTTCGGGGCTGGGCTTCCACGAACATTTTTCGCCGGAACTCGCCGTCGCCGGCAGCCTCTCCATCCCCGACGGGGCGTTCATCCCGTGGAAGACGATGAAATACATGGTCGAGCGCGCTGGCATAATAGCGGAGCGCCGCGGCTGGGACATCTCCGTGCCGTTCGACTCGCTGACGGAGGAAGCCAAACATGTGATGCTGTACGGCTCGGACGAAAAAATAACCCTGATTTTCGAGAGCCGCTACGGGGACAACGAATACCAGGGACATTACGAGGGTCTGATTCCCTGGCTCACCCGCCGTTTCGAGGAGACGGAGTCCGACATCTGGCGCGAGGGCTTGTCGCGGTACCGGGTGGCCGACGTATGCAAGACCTGCGGCGGCCGCAGGCTGAAACCCGAACCGCTGGCCGTCAGGCTGGGAGACTACGACATAGCGGAACTCACGGAACTGCCGGTGGAGCAACTGGCTCCAGCGCTCGCCTCTCTGACCCTCACGGAAAGCCAGCATAAAATAGTGGGGCTCGCCCTGACAGAGGTTCGAAAACGCCTCTCGTTCCTCATCGACGTCGGGGCCGGATACCTCACGCTCGCGCGGCGCGCGGACACCCTTTCGGGCGGAGAGAGCCAGAGAATACGCCTCGCCACGCAGATAGGCTCCAAACTCACCGGAGTGCTCTACGTGCTGGACGAACCCACGATCGGCCTTCATCCGAGGGATACCAACAGGCTTCTCGATACCTTGCGGGCCATCAAGGACGCGGGGAACACCGTGATCGTGGTCGAGCACGACAGGGATACCCTTAAGGCGGCCGATTACGTGCTGGAACTCGGCCCGGGCGCCGGGGAAAGCGGCGGAAACATAGTGATACAGGGCGAACCGGACGGCATAGAGGCATCGGATTCCATGTCGGGCGCGTTTTTGCGCGGAGAGGTGACGGGGATAGCGAGGGCTCCGGGCGGGAGACGCAAACCCGCCGGATGGATAGACGTCTCGGGGTGTTGCGAGCACAATCTCAAAAACGCCGACATATCGGTGCCCAAAGGGGTTTTGGTCTCGATGTGCGGGCTCTCGGGCTCCGGCAAGAGCACTTTCCTCTACGAGATATTGTACAAGGGGCTCAAGATGAAGCTCGACCCCGAGTATCGCGACAGACCGGGAAAGTTCTCCTCGATATCGGGAATGGAGGGTCTGCGCAACGTGGTGCTGGTGGACCAGAGTCCGATAGGCCGGACGCCGCGCTCCAACCCCGCCACCTACACGGGCGTTTTCACGCCGATAAGGGAATTTTTCGCTTCCCTGACGGAGTCGAAACTGCGGGGGTACAGTCCGGGGCGTTT
>JAISXR010000246.1 GCA_031270375.1 Synergistaceae bacterium
CTCACGGCGCCGGCGTTACAGGAGAATCCGCAGCGCAGAGGCGTGTGTACGCGCGTTTATACGGTTACACCCAAGAAGCCCAACTCGGCTCTCCGTAAGGTTGCCCGTGTCCGCCTCACCAACGGCATCGAGGTTACCGCCTATATCCCTGGGGTGGGGCATAATCTTCAGGAGCACTCGGTCGTTTTGGTGCGCGGCGGACGCGTGAAGGATCTTCCGGGCGTTCGTTATCACATAATCAGGGGAACATTGGACTGCGGCGGAGTGGAAAATCGCAAACAGAGCCGCTCGAAATACGGCGCGCGCACGCCCAAGAAATAGGAGAGGAGATTATCTATGCCGCGTAAAGGGCATGTCAAAATCAGAATTACGCCTCCCGACGCGATGTATTCCAACGCTTCAATAGCCAAGTTCATCAACTGTCTGATGCTCGACGGCAAAAAGAGCGTGGCGGAGGGCATCATGTACGGGGCGCTCGATCTCGCCGCTTCCCGGCTCAACATTGAACCGGCGGAAGTTTACGAGAAGGCCATGAACAACGTGAGACCGCAGATAGAAGTGCGCCCTCGGCGGGTGGGCGGCGCCACGTATCAGGTGCCCGTGGAAGTGAGACCGGACAGGGCTCAGGCGCTTGCCATACGTTGGATCATACAATATTCGCGCGCGCGTAAAGGCATACCAATGCTGGAGCGTCTGGCACGTGAACTGGGGGACGCCTGCAAGGGCGAGGGCGGCTCGGTCAAGAAACGCGAGGACACGCACCGCATGGCTGAAGCGAACAAGGCGTTCGCTCATTATCGTTGGTAAGACTGAGGAGTCATTCGCTGCGGTTATATACCCTTCTGCGACGGATAATTTATACTTATGGCAAAAGTTGACCTTGCGACAATCAGAAATATAGGAATAGCGGCGCACATCGACGCGGGCAAGACCACGACGACTGAACGTGTGCTGTTCTATACCGGAAGGAAGCACAAACTCGGCGAAGTGCATGACGGCGCCGCCACGATGGATTGGATGGAGCAGGAGCGCGAGCGCGGCATCACCATAACCAGCGCCGCCACAACGTGTCACTGGGGGGACGCTATTATCAATATTATTGATACGCCCGGGCACGTGGACTTTACGGTCGAGGTGGAGCGTTCGATGAGGGTGCTCGACGGGGCGGTATCGGTGTTCTGCGCCGTCGGCGGAGTCGAGCCGCAATCGGAGACGGTCTGGCGTCAGGCCGACAAGTACAGGGTTCCGCGCATAGCGTTCATCAACAAGATGGATCGCGTGGGAGCCGAGTTCACGCGCGTGGTCGGCGAGATGAAAGAACGTCTCGGCGCGAAGGCCATACCCATTCAGATCCCGATAGGCGTAGAGGACGGCTTCGCCGGAATGGTCGACTTGGTCAGATTCAAGGCGATAGTATACGAGGACGACCTGGGACAGGAACTCAAGATAGCCGACGTGCCGCCCCAGCTCATGGAAGAGGCTTCGTCCGCGCGGGACGCTATGGTGGAGGCCCTGTCCGATTTCGACGACGAGATAATGTTGTTGTTCCTGGACGGCGTCGAAGTCCCTGCTGATTTGATAAAAAGAGCAATTCGCAAAAATACCGTATCCCTTGAGATAGTTCCCGTCATGTGCGGAAGCGCTTTCAAAAACAAGGGCGTCCAGCCGCTGCTCGACGCGGTGGTGGATTATCTTCCCAGCCCTCTCGACATGCCTCCGGTGCATGGAACCGATCCGGAGGACGCGGAACGCGAGGTGCTCGTGCTGCCCGACGAGGACGCTCCGTTCGCGGCGCTCGCCTTCAAGATAATGGTCGATCCCTTTGTCGGACGGCTCGCTTTCTGCCGCGTGTATTCGGGCAAGATAAGCAACGGCACGTCGGTTTACAACGCGACCGCCAGAAGGCGCGAGCGCGTCGGCCGAATTCTGCGGATGCACGCGAACAAGCGCGAGGAGCTGGAGAGCGCGACGGCGGGCATGATAGTGGCGATTCCCGGCCTCAAGCAGGTCCGCACCGGTGATACCCTCTGTTCCGAGAACAAACCGATCATGCTGGAGAACCTCGTATTCCCCGAACCCGTCATAGATCTTTCCGTCGAACCCATGAGCAAGGCCGACCAGATTAAACTCGCAAAGGGACTTGAGGCATTGTCCGAGGAAGACCCCACGTTCCGCGTCTCTGTCAGCGACGAGAGCGGGCAGACGATAATAGCCGGAATGGGAGAGCTTCATCTCGATATCATAGTGGACAGGCTTCGCCGCGAGTTCAACGTCGAGGTCAAGGTCGGACGCCCGCAGGTGGCCTATCGCGAGGCCATCCGTAAAAATGCCCGCGCTCAGGGGAAATTCGTCCGCCAGAGCGGGGGGCACGGTCAGTACGGCGACGTGATACTGGAGATAGAGCCGCTGGAAGGGCATATCGGCTATGAATGGCAGGACAAGGTCGTGGGCGGCACGGTTCCCAAGCAGTTCATCCCCGCCGCCCAGAAGGGCGTCGAGGAAGCCATGAACAACGGAATCCTCGGAGGCTATCCGGTGCTGGGAATCCGTGTCTCCATAGTCGACGGAAGCTATCACGAGGTCGATAGTTCCGACATGGCCTTCAGGATAGCCGGCTCCATGGCCTTCAAGGAAGCGATGAGACAGGCGGATCCGGTGCTCATGGAGCCTGTGATGAGCGTGGAAGTGGTCATGCCTGAGGAATACATGGGCGACGTAATAGGAGACCTCTCCGCGCGGCGCGGCAAGGTGGAGGGAATGGGCGTCAGGGCTAACGCCAGGGTGGTCAAGGCCTATGTGCCGCTCGCCGAGATGTTCGGCTACGCCACCGACCTGAGAAGCAAGACCTCCGGGCGGGCCTCTTACACCATGACGTTCGACCATTACGAGGAAGTTTCGCGCGACGTGGCCGAAAAACTGCTGAAACGCTGACGGGATAAAATTTATTATGGAATTTGAGAAAAATCCAAAAAATTCAGGGAGGATGAGTTGAGATGGCAAAAGAAAAATACGCGAGAACGAAGCCGCATCTGAACATCGGGACGATCGGTCACATAGATCACGGCAAGACGACCCTGACGGCGGCGATAACCAAGACGCTGGCGCGAAAGGGCTTCGCCGATTTCACGCCGTTCGACATGATAGACAAGGCGCCGGAGGAACGCGAACGCGGCATAACCATCAACATAGCGCACGTGGAATACCAGACTGAGGCGCGTCACTACGCGCACATAGACTGCCCCGGACACGCCGACTACATCAAGAACATGATCACGGGCGCCGCGCAGATGGACGGAACGATACTGGTGGTGTCTGCTGCGGACGGCCCGATGCCGCAGACGCGCGAACATGTGCTGCTGGCGCGCCAGGTCAACGTGCCCGCGCTGGTGGTGTACATGAACAAGGTGGACATGGTCGACGACCCGGAACTGCTCGACCTCGTGGAGATGGAAGTGCGCGAACTTCTGTCGAAGTACGAGTTCCCCGGCGACGATATCCCGATAGTGCGAGGTTCCGCGCTGAAGGCGCTTGAGGCTGACGCGGACAACGAGTGGACGGCCAGCATAGACGAACTGATGAAGGCGTGCGACGAATACATCCCGACGCCCGTCCGCGAGACGGACAAGCCGTTTTTGATGCCGATAGAGGACGTGTTCACGATAACGGGACGCGGAACGGTGGTCACGGGCAGGGTGGAGCGCGGAATAATCAAGCCCGCTGACGAAGTGGAGATAGTTGGAATAAAGGACACGCAGAAGACGGTCGCGACGAGCCTGGAGATGTTCAGGAAGATACTGGACAACGCGCAGGCGGGCGACAACGTGGGCGTGCTGCTGCGCGGCACCGGTAAGGACGACGTGGAGCGTGGCCAGGTACTGGCGAAACCTGGGAGCATAAAGCCGCACAAACACTTCAAGGGTGAGGTGTACGTGCTGAAGAAGGAGGAGGGCGGCCGCCACACGCCGTTTTTCTCGGGTTACAAGCCGCAGTTTTACTTCCGCACGACCGACGTGACAGGAGAAATAAAGCTTGCCGAGGGCGTGGAGATGGTGATGCCCGGAGACAACAGCACGTTCGAGGTGACATTGATATCGCCGATAGCGATGGAATCCGGCTTGCGTTTCGCCGTCCGCGAGGGCGGGCGAACGGTGGGCGCCGGCGTCGTAACCGAGATTATGGAGTGATTGGGAAATGGCTGACATAGTGGGACTGCAGTGCACGGAGTGCAAACGGCGCAATTACGTCACTCACGTGAACAAGAAAAAATCGCAGAAGAAACTCGAGAAACTCAAGCACTGCAAGTGGTGCAACAAGCATACCTTGCACAAAGAGACCAAGTAGTGTAAAATATCTTTTGCTCGCAGGTCCGTAGCTCCTAACTGGTAGAGCACCGCACTCCAAATGCGGGGGTTGAGGGTTCGAATCCTTCCGGGCCTGCCATTTTATGTATAAATCAGTGAATATTCTGACTAAGGAGGTCGGGGTATGAAAAGGCTCCTCGACTATAGTAATGCAATAAAGAAATTCTTGAGAGAATCAAGGGCCGAGATAAAAAAGGTCTTCTGGCCGACCAAAAAAGATGTGTGGTATTCTACGCTTGTGGTGATAGGACTGACCGTGGTGGTCGGCTCTTATATCGGTTTGGTTGATGTTATTCTCACAAGGTTGCTGTCTTTATTCATCGGTACCACTCCCTGATATCGTAGTAGCCGAAATAAAATGGCCGATTTCAACGAAAATTCGGATAAACAATGGTACGTCGTACAAACCTATTCCGGTTATGAGAATAAGGTTCGTGCGAATCTGGAGCAACGCATTGCCACGATGGGCATGGAAGACAGGATATTCCGTGTCCTCGTGCCGGTCGAGGAGAGCGTATACACCAAAGAAGGGAAAGTGAAGCACGTAAGGAGAAAAGTTTTCCCCAGTTATGTTCTGGTAGAGATGATTCTGGAGGACCAATCTTGGTACGTGGTGCGGCATACGCCTGGAGTGACCGGATTTGTGGGTACCGGCAACCACCCGATTGCCCTTTCCCCGAAGGAAGTGGGGGAGATAATGGCCAAGATAAAGAAGGATCAGGCCAAGCCCAAGATAGAAATCGCCTTCAAGCTCGGCGATGTCGTCCGCGTAAGGAGCGGGCCGATGGAAGGCCAGGTCGGGCCGGTCATTGAAGTCAGCGACAAGGGAAAGGTCACGATAAGCATACCTTTCATAGGCGGGATGGAAACACCCACGGAGATGGATCACACCAATCTCGAAAAAATTTGAAAATGATTCTATAAAAACCGCCGGGCAGTAATCGACGGAGGTTTTGCGATAAAGATGTCCGGCGCGGTATTCGCCCTTCCGTAACGGTTGGGAAGCGCGGATTCCCCGAAACGGGCAAAACTTAAGGAGGTAATTTTTTCGTATGGCAAAAAAGGTCATAGGGGAGCTGAAACTGCAGCTTCCCGCAGGTAAGGCCACTCCGGCGCCGCCCGTAGGGCCGGCGTTGGGTCAGCGCGGCATCAATATAATGGAGTTCGTGAAGCAGTTCAACGCCAGGACGGCCGACCAGGTCGGGATGATCATTCCGGTGGTCATAACGGTGTATGCTGACCGCAGCTTTTCGTTCATCATGAAGACGCCGCCGGCGAGCGTCCTTTTGAAGAAGGCGCTCGGCAAAGAAAAGGGCTCAGGCGTTCCGAACAAGAGCTTCATAGGCAAGGTGTCGCGCAAACAGGTGCGGGAGATTGCCGCCCTGAAGATGGCCGACCTAAACGCCGGCAGCATCGAGGCCGCAATGAGGATGGTCGAGGGCACAGCCAGGTCGATGGGAGTCGAAATAAGCGGCTAGGTTAAACCGGCTGTAAAGAAGTGGGAGGAAGTCCCAATGCGGCTTCCGCAAATTACCACGGGAGGTATGATAAAAATGTCCAAGAAGAGTAAAAGATTCAAAGCGTTGCTCGGGAAATTCGACAAGCAAAAACGCTACGAGCTTCCCGAGGCTGTATCGCTCATCAAGGAATGCGCGAACGCCAAGTTCGACGAAAGCATCGAACTGCACGCCAGGCTCGGTGTCGATCCACGTCACGCCGACCAGAACGTCAGAAGCATCATAGTTCTTCCGCACGGTACCGGACATACCAAGAAAGTTCTCGTCATCGCCGGAGGGGAAAAAGTAAAGGAAGCGCAGGAAGCCGGGGCCGATTTCGTCGGAGGTGAAGAGAAAGTCGCTGAGATAGAGGGCGGTTGGATGGATTTTGACGCTGTTATAGCAACACCCGACGTAATGAAGATTGTGGGGCGTCTCGGCAAAATACTGGGCCCACGCGGAATGATGCCTAGCGCCAAGACTAATACGGTCACGTTCGACGTGACTAATGCCGTCAAGGAGATCAAGGCCGGACGCGTGGAATTTCGGGTGGACAAGGCCGGCATCATCCATAACGCGGTGGGACGCGCGTCCTTTACGGCCGAACAGCTGCTCGACAATATCAAAACACTCGTCAAGGCTATAGTGAAAGCACGCCCGGCAGCGGTGAAGGGCACTTACATCAAGGGAATGACGCTCTCCTCCACGATGGGTGTAGGGATAAAGATAGACGAGGCACTGGCGCTGAAGGAGACCGCGAGCGAGTAAAAAAATTGTTTATCGTATATATATAATACAGTCACCGAGAGCTTAAGACAGCGGGTGCCCTTATGCGGGGCTTAATCTCCCGCCGAGGTTCGAAACAGTGTTTTTTGCAACTGTCGATTGAACCGGGCTCTTTTTAAAGGGTTCGGTTTTTTTGTGGAAGAATGGAGGTGAATTTATGCCAACTGAAGCGAAACGAGCAGAAATAGACGCTCTCGCGGAAAACGTGAAAAGGAGCATCGCTGTTTTTGTGGTGGAGTACAGGGGACTTCGCGTCTCTCAGTCAACCGCTGTCCGTAAATTGGTACGCGCGTCCGGCGGCGAGATGAAGATCGCCAAAAACACCCTGATGAGGATCGCGTTGCGCGAATCCGGCGGGGCAACGGCCGACGCCATAGACACTGGCCCAAACGCGTACGTGTTCGCCTATGGGGACGCGGCGGCCACCGCCCGTGCCTTGCGCGATTTTGCGAGGGAGAAAGGGAACGAGGCGCTCGTGATAAAGGGCGGCATCCTCGGAGGCCGTGCCATCGGCAAAGAACAGGTAATGGCGCTTGCCGATCTGCCGTCGAAGGAGACGCTCGTCGCCATGTTGCTGGGTGTCCTGAACGCTCCCGCTCGCGGGCTGGTCACTGTGTTGTCCGCCCCCGCGCGCGGACTCGTCACCGCGCTGTCGCAGATCCAGGAACAGAAAGAGAAGGCCGCGTAGCGGTTTAATCTCGCGAAGCGGTTCGAAAATTATCGACAATTTACCAGAGGAGGAAATTGAGATGTCACGCGACGAAATAATCAAAGCTATAGAAGAGATGTCAGTATTGGAAGTGTCGGAGCTGGTTCACGCTCTGGAGGAGAAGTTCGGCGTCTCCGCCGCCGCCCCTGTAGCCGTGGCGGCAGTAGCCGCCGGCCCCGCTGCCCCGGTCGCGGCGGAAGAAGAAAAGACCGAGTTCGATGTTATTCTCACCGACCATGGCGCCAATAAGATAGGCGTCATCAAGGTTGTCCGCGAGATCATCTCCGGACTTGGCCTGAAGGAAGCCAAGGATCTCGTCGACAATCCGCCCAAGCCGATAAAGGAAGGCGCGAGCAAGGAAGAGGCCGAGGAGATCAAGAAAAAGTTCGAAGATGCCGGAGCGAAAGTCGAATTAAAATAATTATGTAAATAGGGTGCAGGGAGGTAACTTCCTGCCGGGGTTTGGGGCGGAACCACAAGGTTCTGTTCGTATTTTAAAACCGGTCCGTCTTTTCGAGGGCCGGTTTTTTTATGATAATATGGGACGTATGATAATCGACGTTCACGTTCACGCGTATCCTCCTGAAATCGTCGCCGAACGGGAAAAAATTTCCGCTGCCGAGAGCTATTTCTCGACGCTCACAAGTGGCCGCGCTCATAGATGGGGCGGCGCGGCCGACGTTTTGTCGGCCATGGAAGCGGACGGCGTGTCGGAGAGCTGGATAACCGGATTCGGGTTCAAAGATTTGGGGTTATGCAAGCTGTGCAACGATTACGTGCTGGAGGCCGCGCGAGAGTCGGGCGGGAAATTGAAGGCGCTCGCGGTCGTTCCTCCGCTCGCGAGAGGGGCGTCGGCGGAGATAGAGCGCTGCGCGTCGCTCGGGGCCGTAGGCGTGGGGGAGATATTTCCCGACGGACAGGATTTCGACATAGCGGATATCGAGGATACCTGGAGGTTCGCGGCGGCCTGCCACGAATTCGGGATGTTCGTCTCGCTGCATATTGCCGAGCCGGTCGGACGCGATTATCCCGGCAAAGGACGCGCCGGTCCGCGCGAGGCGTACCTCTTCGCCCGCAACCATCCCGAACTGAAGATAATAATGGCGCATTGGGGCGGCGGGTTATTCATGTACGAATCCATCCCTGAGGCGAGAAACGCGCTCCAGAACGTGCGATACGACACGGCCGCGTCGCCGTTTGTCTACGGGGCGGAAATTTTCGGGCTCTGTTCGTTGCCCTGGATCGGCGGTAAGATTTTATACGGCTCCGATTTTCCCCTGCTGCGTTTTCCGCGTTTCAAATCTATGATAGAAGCTCAAGGGATGTCTGAGGAGACGTTCAAACGCGTCACTTCGCTCAACGCGGTTCTGTTTCTCGGATAAATGATATAAATAAAAGCCTCGAGGGGCGCGGAGAGGGCGAGAGGGTGAAACAGGAGATGATCGGCCGCTCCGACGGCATGAAAGCGCTGTTCGAGGCCAACTCGGGCATCAGGAAACTGGTCGAGTCCGCTTCGGGTGACGCCAACGCCGCGTTCCTGCTCATGATGGCCGACAGGGTTCCCGAGATGATGAACATTCAGGCAAAAGCCGTTTCGAGCCTGAAGATAGACAAGCTGACCGTCTGGGATTCGGGAGGCAAAGACGGACGCGCGATATCGAACATGGTGCGCGAACGCGCGACGACGAATCCCTCTGCCCCGGAAAAATGGTAAAAATTCAGGGCGTAGAGGGAGGTATTTTGTGGGTGAGCGCGAAAGAGTGAACGCCAGCGCTTTACTCTACGGTGACGCTCTTAGCCAGATTTCTCGGCATGTCTATGTCGCGCCCCAGGGTACGCGCTACATGGTACGCGAACAACTGAAGAGGGATCACGGCCACGAACGGAAATAGTTCGGGCTCCGTCCTCGGCACGAAAAAGATATCCGTGGCGTGGGCGCGCGCCGCCTCGTCTCCCTCGGATACCAGCAGAAGTATCGGCGCGTTTCTTGCCCTGCATTCCTCGACGTTGGAGAGGGTTTTCTCGCGCAGATCCGTGTAGGGGACAAGCGCGACGACCGTGAGTTTTTCGTCGAGCATCGCTATCGGACCGTGCTTCATCTCCCCCGCGGCGTAGGCTTCGGACGGCAGATAGGCTATCTCTTTCAATTTAAGCGCGCCTTCCATCGTGAGCGGTACGCACTCCCGCCTGCCTATGAAGAAAAACCCTCTGGAGTCCGCGTATTTTTCCGCGAGCGACTTTATCTCGTTCTCGCGCTCTATGATCGACTGCTGCAACGCGGGGATGGAACGCAGACCTCCTATCAGCCTCGCCTCGTCGCCCACCGACAGCGTTCCCCTGTCTTTTAGGAGCGCCATAGACAATAGGGAAAGGAGGCTTATCTGTCCCATGAACGTCTTTGTGGCCGCCACTCCCACTTCGGGACCGGCGAGCGACAGCACGGTGCGGTCGATCTCGCGGTCTAGCGTCGAGCCGCGCACGTTGGTTATGGCTATGCAATGGGTGCCCTTGGATTTCGCGATTCTGGCGGCAGCGAGGGTGTCCGCGGTCTCTCCGCTCTGGGAGACGAACACCGCCAGCGTCTCGTCGCCGCCTGCCACATGCCGATAACGGTACTCGGAGGCGACCTCGGCCGAAATATCGAGGCTGTTGTCGAGACCTTCCATGATATCGCGGGCCACCAGCGTGGCGTAGCTCGACGTGCCGCACGCCACCAACTGCACGCGGCGGACACGCTTCATGAGGCCAGGTGGGAACGCAAGACCTTTGTCCATCGCGACCTCGGTCAGTATCGTGTGAGTGTCTATCGTGAGGCGCAGAACATCGGGCTGCTCGCCTATTTCCTTGCGCATGAAGTGGTCGTGGTGTCCCTTGTCGGCCATGACGCTGTCCCAGTTGAGACGGATGGTCTTTTTATGTTTTTTGTCCCCGTCAAAGCCGAAAAATTCGCACTTCTCGGGTGACAGACGGGCCATTTCGCCCTCCTCCAGAAAAAAGAGGTCGTGTGTATATGCAAGAAGCGCAGTCGGATCAGAGGCGCAGTAGCACGCGCTTCCGTCGTGCGCGGCGACGAGGGGAGAGCCCTTTCGGGCACACCATATTTCGCAGGGCCTGTCCTTGAACAGGATGACGAGGGCGAAAGCGCCCCTGAGTTCGGCCGTCAGGGCTTTCATAGCCTCCAGCGCGTCACCGCGAGATTTTTTGTAGAACACGGCCAGCAGCTGACAGGCAGCTTCGGTGTCCGTCTGTGTGATGAATTTGACGCCCTCCGATTCGAGCTTCGATTTTATCTCGCGGGAGTTTTCGATGATACCGTTATGAACGAGAACAACGCTGCCGTCGGCGCTCTCGTGAGGGTGGGCGTTAGCTTCGGTCACACCGCCGTGAGTGGCCCATCTGGTGTGCCCGATGCCGGATACCGCTTCGGCGCATTTGGGGGGAAGTTCCTTAACCTTGCGCGCCAATTCCGAGACGCGTCCTACTATTTTAGCGTTGATTATCTCGTCCTGGCACCGCAACGCTATGCCCGCGGAGTCGTATCCCCTGTATTCCTGCCTCGTGAGTCCCTCTAGTATTATCCCGGCGGCCTGTTTGCCGCCCGCATACCCCATGATTCCGCACATCTCACGTCACCTGCCGTTAAAATTATTTTTGTCGGACGCCGATACTATTATAACGCATAGGAACAGCGCATTCTCCAATGCGCACATTACCGGAAGTTGGTGAACAGTTGGGCATTATAGCAGTGATCGGCCGTCCCAACGTGGGGAAATCCTCTATTTTCAACAGATTGCTCGGCCGGCGCGAGGCCATTGTCGACGATTTTCCCGGCGTCACGAGAGACAGGCTGTACGGAGAGATGATATGGGACGAGAAAAGGTTCTACCTGGTTGATACGGGCGGAATCATGGGCGAAACGCAAGACGGGCGCGCGGTGATAATGGACATGATGGCCCTTCAGGTAAAACAGGCCATTTCAGAGAGCGATGGGGTCGTATTCGTCATCGACGGCCGCGACGGAGTGACGCCCATGGACGAGGAAATAGCCTTCATGCTTCGCAAAAGCGGAGCGAAAGTGGTCGTGGCGGTGAACAAACTGGATAACCCCGAAAACATCGCTCCGGCGTACGAAGCCTCGTCGCTTGGATTTGAAAAAGTAATTCCGATAAGCGCCGTGCATAATTTCAACATGGGAGATTTGCTCGAAGAAATGAGCGGCATGCTTCCCGAGGAGGAAAACGGTCCTGGACTTGGGGACGACTCGGAATTGCCCGTGGCGCTCGTGGGGCGGCCGAATACTGGAAAATCGAGCATTTTCAACGCGCTGGTGGGCAGCGAACGGTCGATCGTGTCGGATATTCCCGGAACCACAAGGGACGTGGTCGATTCTTTGGCGGAACTCGGCGGCAGGAAATACCGTTTCCTTGATACCGCCGGATTGAGAAAAAAATCGAGAATTGATTCCGATGTCGAGTATTATTCCACAGTGCGTGCTTATCAGGCGATCGACAGATGCAAAGTCGCCCTGGTCGTTCTCGACGCCTCGGAAATGGCCACGGAGCAGGACAAGCGCCTCGTCGGCCACGTAATGGAGCGTGGCAGGGGATTGGCCGTCGTCGTCAATAAATGGGATATGGTGAAGGACGGCGCGAAAGCCGGCGACAAAATGAGGGACAAACTGCGCGATGAATTCCCGTTCGCGGCGCATGCGCCCGTTATCTTCACGTCGGCGCTCTCGAAAAGGGGGATAGGTAAAATCGCGGGTTGCATAGATTCGGTCGACGAAAACAGGCGCAGGAGGATTTCGACCTCGGAACTCAACCGCCTCGTGCGTGAGGTGCTCGCTTTCGAACGAATGCCCTCCGTTCTGGGAAGGAGTCTGAAGATATCATACTGCACCCAGGCAGACGGCGAGCCTCCGGCTTTCGTGTTCTTCGTGAACGACGATAAACTGGTCTCGAAGCCGTTCACGAGACGTCTCGAGAACATTTTGCGCGGGATGGCGGACTTCTCCGGCACACCGTTGAGATTGTTCTTCAGGAAAAAAAGCGAGAGAACTGAGGCCTAATTGCAGCAGAAAACTTGACTGGAACATAGTTTATGTGCATAATAGCCCTGTTGCGGGGGAGTGCTCGAAAAAGCGAGTATTTAAGCAGTTTCAGGGCTTTCGGAAAATGATGCCCAACATAAATACGGAGGTGAAGTGGGAGTGACGAAGGCGGAGTTGGCAAATGAGGTAGCCGCTGCGGTAGAAGGATTGACTAAGAAAAAGGCAGCGGAAGTGGTGGACGCGATTTTTCAGGCGATCCAGGGTTCTCTCGCGAAGGGAGAGAAGATTCAGGCGGTAGGTTTCGGCACGTTCGAAGTGCAGGATCGCGCGGCCCGGAAGGGACGCAATCCGCAGGATCCAACGAAGGTAATTGATATTCCGGCCAAAAAGGTTCCTGTTTTCCGCGCTGGGAAAGCTTTAAAGGACGCCGTCAACGTAAACGACAAGAAGTAATATTTAATGGTGGTTTTTTTTGGTAAAAAGCGACCTTCCGCCCGAAGGTCGCTTTTTGCTAGTTTTTACGGGAAAAATTTTCACGAACCTCGGTGCCTTACGGCCGAATTTAAAGAAAATTCGCGTTTGTTTTTCCGCGGTGATTCATGTTATGATTTATTCAAGTTGAGAATGTATTTCATTCAGGTACAAGGGGGGGAGCAATATGCTGATACTGGCGCTGAGTCCTCATTATGATTATACGAAAGTGGCGCTTTATGACAACTATGACATGCTGTGGAGCGAAAATCAGCGATACACCTCCATGGAGCTGGAGATTTTTCCGGGAATGATGAAACAGGAGGAATTCCGCGCCGAAAAGGTAAAAGAACTTCTGGTTTCCAAAGGGGAACCGTTCAGCAAAATAGATGTTTTCGTGGCGATCGGCGGGATGCTGCGTCCGCTCGAAAGCGGAGTGTACCAGATAAGCGTCGAGATGGTCGACGACCTTCTTTCGTGCAAGTACGGGGAAAACCTCATGAATCTGGGCGCACCCATGGCTTTGAGACTGGCAAATTTGGCGAGAGCGAGATACGCTTATATAGTCGATCCTCCGGTCGTCGACGAGATGACCGGTACGGCACACATGACCGGTTTGCCGGAAATACGCAGGAAATCCGTTTTCCACGCTTTGAATCACAATGCGGTCGCCGCTCGTGAAGCGGTCAACATCGGCAAACCCCTGAACGAATGTAATTTTATAGTGTGCAGCCTCGACAGCACCATTTCCGTTGCGGCGCACGCGCACGGCAGGGTGATAGAGGTCAACGACATCCAGAGCGCTTCCGGCCCGATGTCGCCGAGACAGTCCGGCAACCTGCCGCCTCTTCAGTTGATAGAACTCTGTTTTTCGGGGAAATATACCCTCGAGGAACTGCGAATTCGTGTCACCGGAGCCGGGGGTTTCGTAGGACATCTGGGTACCGACGACTTCGACGAGATAGTGCGCAGGACAAGGTTCGGGGACAGAAAATTTCAATCCGTCTTCGACACTTTCGTATATCAATTGATAAAACAAATCGGTTCCACGGCGGGAATACTCGACGGAAAAGTCGACAGGATTATTTTGACCGGCAAAATGGCATCGAACGAATACCTCACGTCGTTGCTTTCGGAACGAATAAAATGGATAGCGCCCACGGCGCTGTATCCGGGACACGACGACATTTCCGCGTTGATAGGCAGAGTGATGAGCGTCATGACCGGAGCGGAGGATGCTAAGACCTACCAATAGTCATGAGAGTTTACAGGGCAACCGATTACAGCGATATGAGCCGCAAAGCGGCGAATATGATATCGGCGCAGGTAATATTGCAGCCCGACTGCGTGTTGGGCTTAGCTACGGGTTCCAGCCCGCTCGGGATATACAGGCAGTTGGTCGAGTGGTATAAAAAGGGAGATCTCGATTTTTCGGAGGTAACGACGATCAATCTCGACGAGTACGCCGGACTGAGCGGGGATGACGCGAACAGCTACCGCCATTTCATGAAGACCAATTTCTGGGCTTACATAAACATAAAACCGGAAAACACGCATATCCCCGACGGACCGGCCCACGACCCGGAGTCCGAATGCATCCGTTACGACAGCATAATATCGGCGCGCGGAGGGATAGACATGCAACTGCTGGGACTTGGGCACAACGGACACATCGGTTTCAACGAGCCGGGAACCGCGTTCGACAAGGACACTCACCTGGTAGCTCTCACGGAAAGCACGATAGAAGCCAACCGGCGATTTTTCGAGGGCAGAGACGTGCCGGGTCATGCTTATACGATGGGCATAAGGTCGATAATGCAGTCGAAGAAGATACTCGTCATAGCGAGCGGCGCGCACAAGGCGAAAATCGTAAAGGCAGCGTTCTTCGGCCCGGTGACACCCATGGTCCCGGCTTCTGTACTTCAGCTTCATAACAACGTCACGCTGGTTGGCGACGAAGGCGCGATGGCGCTGATCTGACCCTGGATTCGCGTCGATTTCTTTAAATTCAGCTCCATTTTTCCGATTGATTTACCGTTATAGAGTCGCGGTTATTTTTTCAGTCGACCGTTTGCGTTTTCCGTCCGTTTTCGGCAAACCATCTCGGCACGCGATTTTCCGCGTCGGCGCGCAAGTCGTAGTAATACAGCGGAATGTCGTTTTCATGCAGCGCCCTGCGCGATTGCGCGGCGATTCTTGACGTGACAGCGAAATGGGCGTACTATTACTCAGCTTACGCGAAAATCGCTTGTCGCGGGCATAAAGTGCGTGAAGACGCCGCCTGACGAACAGCGGAGGGAGGAATTGCAGTATATGTACGCTATTATGGTGACGGGTGGAAAACAGTATCGCGTATCTGAGGGAGACTTGATCCGCGTCGAAAAACTCGACGCGGAAGAGGGTAGTGTCGTGGAAATAAAGGAGGTTTTACTCCTTGGACGCGATGACGGTCCGGTGGCGGGAACCCCGTTGGTGGAGGGCGCTTCGGTCAAGGCAAGCGTAGTCGGCCACGGCAAAGAGGACAAAGTAATTATTTTCAAATACCGCCGTAAGAAAAATTACCGCAGGTTTCGCGGACACAGGCAGCGGTATACGGCGCTAAAAGTGGAGTCCATAAACGGCTGAGAAAAAAAATTCATAAAAGAAAGGCCGTTGTCACGGTCAGAACGGCGGAAGGGAATATTTTCGAGATAACTTCCGAAGGTCACGCAGGATATGACGCAAAGGGATATGATGTTGTATGTGCCGCGATTTCGGCTTTGATGCAATGTCTGCGGATAGGTATGGAAGAAGTGCTGCGGGTCGAAAATCTGAGGCTTATCTGGGAACCCGAAACGCCGGTGATTTCCTTGGGATGGGATCCCAAAACACCGGGGACACAGCCAATAGCGCGCGCTGTGGCCCGGTCGCTAGAAGAAATAGCCAAATCGTATCCAAGATATGTAAAATACGAGGAAACCTGAAGATAATAACGGGAGGCCAAAGGTCAATGAAGTATAAATTCGACATTCAGTTTTTCGCCCATAAAAAGGGGCAGGGGAGCAGCTCCAACGGACGCGACAGCAATCCGCAATACCTGGGCATCAAACGCGGCGACGGTTCGCTGGTCACTGCTGGAACGATAATAGTCCGCCAGCGCGGCACGAAATTCCACCCGGGACGCAACGTCGGACGCGGCAAAGACGATACGCTGTTCGCGCTCGCCGGTGGCAAGGTATCTTTCATCACTAAAGCTAACCGCAAGTTTGTCACCGTGGTCGCCGAAGAGGCGTTTGCCTGAGACGGACATAGAATTTAAAGGTCAAGTCGATAAAAATCATAAACAAAACCCCGGGGATTCGGGGTGGCGCCCTGAGGCTTTGTTTTTATTTGATGAAAGGTAATACCGGGGCGTTCGGATGAAATTTGTCGATGAAATAACAATTTATGTCTGCGGGGGCCGGGGCGGAAACGGATGCATGAGTTTCCGCAGGGAAAAATACCGGCCGAACGGAGGCCCGGATGGCGGCAACGGCGGCAGGGGAGGGAATGTCGTTCTCAAGGCGGCTTCCAACCTCCAATCGTTGGCCGATTTCGAACAGCGGCGAAGGTTTGCGGCCGAAAACGGTTCTCACGGCGAGGGTAACGCGAAGAACGGGGCGTCGGGAAGGACGACGACGCTTGGCGTGCCCCGCGGAACCCTCGTTTACGACGCCGAGAGCGGAGAGGGCGTCGCCGACCTCGTGGAGGAAGGGGATTCTTTCGTGGCCGCAATGGGCGGCAGGGGAGGGCGCGGCAACCGCGTTTTCGCCTCGTCCGCGCGCAGGGCGCCGCGCTTCTCGGAAAAAGGGGAGAGCGGCGCGGAGCGTTTTTTGCGCCTCGAACTCAAACTCATAGCCGATATCGGCCTCATCGGCCTTCCGAACGCCGGCAAGTCGAGTATCCTCGCGGCCCTGTCGAACGCGGCCCCCAAGATAGCGGATTATCCGTTCACCACGCTTTCCCCAAATCTGGGGGTGCTGAAAACCGACACGGATGCCGTCGTACTCGCGGACATTCCGGGTTTGATAGAGGGAGCGAGCGCCGACAAGGGGCTTGGGGTATCGTTTTTGAGGCATATAGAAAGGACACGGCTTCTGCTGCACATCCTCGACATCTCGGCGCGTGACACGGACGCCGTAATGCTGGATTTTCGCACGGTCAGAACCGAGTTGGAACAGTACGACCCGGAATTTGGAACGCGTCCCTGCGTTGTTGTTGGAAACAAAATGGACGCCTGCGAAGACCCGGAGATATATTCGGCTCTCGCGGCCCGTTTCTCCGCGCTCGGGATGGATTTCACGGCGACGAGCGCCCTTTCCGGCGAAAATATACCGTCCCTCGCGATGAGAGTAATAGAATTTTCGGGCGCGCATCCGCGCCCGAAGGGCTATGTCCGCATGTTCGCGGATTGTCCGACGATCGGAATCGACGAGATGAAACAGGGCAGGCTGAAGGACAAGGTTCAGATAATTTCGCTGCCGGACCACAGTTTTCGCGTGTTGCACGACCGTCTGGAAAAAGCGGCTGAAAGATACGACATGTCGCAGAGTGAGAATGTCGCCAGGTTTTCGTCCCTCCTCAGAAAATACAGGGTGGAAGAACTTCTGGCGGAGGCGGGCGCCGTATCTGGCTCGTCGGTTTCGGTGGGAAGAACCGAATTCGATTTTTACCCCGACAAATATGACGACTGAGAGTGACGCGCCCGGCTCGAAAATCGGCATAATGGGAGGTACGTTCGACCCCATTCATTACGGACATCTTTTCATAGCGGAGGCGGCACGCCGCGCGCTGTCCCTCGATAGGCTGATATTCGTGCCGGCCGGCAACCCTCCGCACAAACACTACGAGACAATGACGGCAGCCGAAAACCGTTACGCTATGACGGCTCTCGCGATAAAGGACAACCCACGTTTCGAGATATCCAGGATAGAAACCGACAAAACCGGCACAAGTTACACCTCCGAAACCCTCGAAACGTTTGCGGGTATTTACGCGTACGCGCGTTTTTTCCTGATAATGGGTATGGACTCGGCTCTTGAAATAACCAAATGGCACGATCCCTTTAAAATTTTATCGCTGTCGGCCGTTGTAATTGTTGCGCGCCCGGGGTATATTCGTGATAAAATAGAAAAAATTGACGAGACGGTCAGAAAATCCATGATTTTTCTGAATGTCGGAATGATAGATATCTCGTCAACCGAAATCAGGGACAACGTGCGCGAGGGGAAAAGCGTCCGTTACATGACGCCAGAGGCGGTATGCGATTATATCAGGGATATGAAACTCTACGCCGGCATGGAGGCTCTGTAGAAAAATGTTCAAGTGGAAAAATGTCCTGCTCTTTATTTTGCTCGCGTCTTTCGCGTTCGTGGTTGGCGCTTATGCGAGGTTCACGCATATAGTGACTCCGAATCCAACTCCGCCGCTAACATCAGATACAGTGGGGGACATCGAAGAAATAAAATTTGACATTTCCGGTCGTATAAACATCTTGGTACTCGGCGAGGATAACGTCGAGGGGTCGAGACGTTCTGACACCATATTGGTGGCTACGCTCGACATAGACAACGAAAACGTGAGAGTGCTCTCCATACCGCGGGACACCAGGATGAACATCCCCGGTCACGGACCGCAGAAGGTAAATCACGCTTACGCTTACGGCAAAACGGATCTTGTGCGCGAGACCGTTCAGCGTTTTCTCGGAGTGCCCATTTCATATTATGTCAAGGTAGACTACGACAACTTTCCTAAACTCGTCGACATGGTCGGGGGCGTCGATATTTTCGTCGGCAAAGCCATGAAATACTCCGACAAACGGGGGCATCTTGAGATAAACATCCCCGAGGGCAAGCAACGGATGAACGGCGAGACCGCACTGAAATATGTGCGTTTCCGCAAGGACGCGCGCGGCGACATAGGCCGCGTGCATAGGCAGCAGCAATTTATGAAAGCCATGCTCCACAGAATGTACGAGACGGAGAACCTGCTGCGTTTTTCCACGATAGTCAACGAGGTGAAAAATACCGTCGCGACGGACGTGAGCCCAAGCATGATCTTGCAGCTCGGGTATTTCGTAAAAAAGATGGACAAGCAAACGGATAAGATTTTCTTCATGATGCTTCCCGGAAATGCTGCGCTGATAGACAAGCTCAGTTATTGGGTACCCGATACAAAGGCGGTGGAGGAGTTTCTCAAGGCGGACGCTGCCGAGTTGAAAACCATGGTGGCGGAAGCCCAGAACAAAAAATCGCCCGATCCACTTCAGCTGATAACAGATGCCGACGATTATTCACCCGACTATCCCGACGGTGTCAAGCCAGTGCAAAAAGCGGAGGATAAACAAAACACCGCCAGTGCCGCGGAAGGGGCGCCAACTCCCAAAACGGTTTCGGAGATAGTGGCGGAGATGCCTGAAGCTGTGGCGGTGTTGAACGGTACCGGCAAAGACGGGGTAGGCTCTACTGTGGCGTCCCATTTGCAAAAAATGGGGGTCGACGTGCGTCATGTCGGCAACGCAAAGCATTTCGACTACAAGAGCAGCAATGTCATTTACCCGGCGAATATGGAAAAAAGCAGGCTCGCCGCCCAGTATCTGGCGACCTTATGCGGCATTGATTCGGGACTGGTGAAGCAGGACAAACTGGCCCAATTTCCCTCGCTGATAATTGGTCATGATTTCGGAAAAGTTGTGAAACGCCTCGAAGACAGCTATGTGCAACTGCAGTGATGGTGATTTGACGTATGCGAGAAGAAAATAATTTTACAGAAGAATATATGCCGATAATCAAAGCGTTGCAGGATAAACACGCTTTGGACATCATCCTCATAGACTTGAGGCAGGTATCCGGTTTTGCTGACGCTTTCGCGGTTGCGACGGCACGCTCCGAGATAAACGCGTCCGCCCTGATGGACGCGGTCACGGAAACACTTGACGGCATGGGAACCAGCTATAAGGTTGAAGGTGCCGAGAGTTCGCGCTGGAAACTGATAGACGCCGGAGCCGCTATCATACATATATTCAGCAAATCCGGCCGCGAGTTCTACGACCTCGAGCGCCTATGGGGAGACGCCCCGATTTTCAGATTCGAATCCGAAGAATAATTGCAAGTCGCTTGCCAAGGACGCGCCAGAGGGTAGTGGGGGAGTCGCGGCAATCAAAAAATGCGCCCGACCTTTGTTTAGGTCGGGAATATAGTTTATTCTGTTTCTTCTTCTTGCGGCGGCGACTTTAACATACCCATTAATATCTTGATTGTTTCATCAGCATCGTTTTTATTCGCTTTGACCACTTGAATGACCAGTTTAATAAACGTTTCCATTTGATAATCAGTCACGTCGTTATACCTCCTTTCCCTCACGATAGCGTTATTTTACCATATATCAAAAATGAACTACAACCGCACCCTTTTTATACATGGATGCCATTGAGATTGTAAGGATACTCCGAAGTTTTCATAATCTAAACCCGTCTTTGTTATCAGTGTGAACAATTGCTGAAAGTTTATAGGAAATTTATAGAAAGGTAATAGTGAATCTTTGTGACCAGCATAGACAGTCAGCGAAAAATAAGATATATTTACATTGTAAAGGTTTGGATTTCAGGCCAAAAACAGCGTGATTGCGTTGTTAATAACGAAGAGGTGATTACTATGCCGAGGGTAACTGTAGCTGTTTTGGCATATTATGGTGGGGGATTGTTAACCGAGGCTATTGCCAGTGCCTTGGCTCAGACATATACCGATATAAAAGTAGTGGTTTACGACGATTGTTCTCCTTACGACCTGAAAAAAGAGGTGGACGCGTTTCACGACCCCAGGTTATATTACGTGCGCAATGAGAAAAATCTAGGTGTTTGGGGTAACACCAACAAAGCGATGGATTTGTGTGACACGGAGTATCTTCATACCTTTCACGGAGATGACGTAATGTTTTCCTGGATGCTCGACGAATGTGTGTCAATAATGGATGACAATTCAGATATTGGCATTGTCTCAACATCGTGCTGGTTTCTTGAGGGATCGTATCCTCATCCGACAAAGAGATCGGAAAGAGCAGGGGTTTTGTATAGGACGAAAGAGTATATATGGGTTTATTGTAAGGGTATGTACGGCGGTTCGGGACCACTTGTATCGTCGACAGTGCTTAGAAAAGATATATTACACAGATATAACTTGCGTTATGGATTAAATTCATCAATGGCTGATTTCAATTTCTTTTTTGAGGCAAACCATTTTGGTGTCAGCATTTACCTTTCAAAAATTCCTCTGGTGGCGTATAGAAAATATTCATTTCATCGTAATAGTCAAACAGATCCAATAAAAAAAATATGTGGTCAATTACGTAATTTTACCAGCATACGGGATTTTCTGATGTCGCTTGATGCTTCGTACGTAGTTTCGAATACCATAAAGGAGCAACATGTAATAGCTTCGGTGGTAAATCTCGTAGTAGATGGTGTTACGAGAGAGTCCCTGAATGAGTGTAGATGTATATTCGCCGAGGAAGGCCTGAACATATCGGACGAAACCTTTCTAGAAGCCGTCAGTACCGGCGCGATTTCGCGCTTTGTACGCCCTCTGGGGACAGGAAAGATGTCTTTAGGCGATTATCTCACGGAGCGGCAGTCGTGTCTTGAAAGAGGTTTGCAACTTTCATTAGAAAAAGAATTGCAGTATTTCAGGATGTACATAATGCCAAGACGAATTGCCAAAGCAATGCCCTTTGCGGCGATTTGACATAAAACTTGCGGTAACGAGGTAATATTATAAAAAACGATAGGGGAGATAAAAATGCTGCTGCCTTCGATAAAAAAACAAATCACGATCATGATGGCCGGTTTTGCCGTCTCGGGCGAGTCCGATCTGGAAATAACGTTGTTGACATCTTCGGCCTTGATTACTGGTAAAAT
>JAISXR010000305.1 GCA_031270375.1 Synergistaceae bacterium
TGGCGCGCCGCTTACGGCGAATATCCCGTTTCCGCTATCGACAACGCCGAGATGCGCCGGTGGGCGGATTACTACTTGAAGACGCGAGCCTCGGCGTTCGCGGCGGCCGGGAATATTTACGCGCCGTACTACCGCCAGCTCGACGCGGCGTTTATCGTCGCTCAGCAGCCGAAAAACGTCACCGCGTTTTTTGCCGGAGTCCCGCTCTCGGACGTGACGGCGGCGTTCGAGTACTATCTCGAACACCACAACAAAGGGAAGCCGTTCATACTCGCCGCTCACTCGCAGGGGTCGTTCGTGCTGGCGGCGCTTTTGACAACCTACCTGAAAGACCGCCCCGACATTTACGACAGGATGATTGCCGCGTACCTGATCGGAATGCCCGTCCCGCAGGAATTGTATGACACCTACCCTCACCTGAAACCGGCCCGGAGCGCCGACGATCTGGGAGTGATCATATCTTACAACACGAATTCTCCTGTCGTCGATGGAAAGGACCCCTTTTTCGATTCTAAAAACGTGCTGATAAACCCGATATCGTGGGTGACGGACGACAGTTACGCTCCCGCGGCGGACTCGAAAGGCGGAATTGTGGTCAGCGGTGACGGAACGTTCGTTGATGCGCCGCGCCTCTCGGACGCGAAAATAGACCCGAAGACGGGGACCCTCGTATCGAACGCCGACCGGGAGAAATTCAGCAGCGACAAGATGTCGAGGGCGTATTTCCCGGTGGGGGTGCTGCATGAGAACGACATCCCGCTGTATTACCACGACTTGCGCGTCAACGCGGAAAACCGCGCGGCGAAATGGCTTGCCGCGCACAAACGGAACGCGAAAAGGAGATCGTGACGATGAAGACAGTCAACGCGAGAGGCAAGCCCTGCCCGGAGCCCGTTATTCTGACGAAGGCCTGTGTGGACCAGGGAGAGAAAGAGTTCGAGGTTCTGCTGGATAACCCCGTTTCGGCCACCAATGTCATGCGTTTTCTGGAGGGACAGGGGTTTGGCGTCCAACTGCGGGACGATGAGGGAATGCTCACGATTGCCGCGCGCCTCGGCGAGCCTAAAGGGGAAACTTCGTCCGGGCCTCAAACGCAGGTACAGGCTAAACCCGCCCGGCCATCTGATCCCGCTCGGAAGGAGACGTTTTCCGTCTTTATTACCACACGGACTCTGGGGCGGAGCGATCAGGAGCTGGGAGAAATTCTGATGAAGAGTTTTCTGGGGACCCTCGCGCAGGGGGACGTTCCCTTGATCGTCGCCCTGGCGAACGAGGGGGTCAAGTTGGCGCTCTACGATTCCTCGTCCTGCGACCACCTGAAGACCCTGGCGAAGAAGGGTGTCGTGGTTCTCGTCTGCGGCACGTGCGTCAATCACTTCCAGATTGCCGACCAGATAGGGGCCGGGGTTGTCTCCAACATGTTCGAGATCGTCGAATCCCTGAACAAGGCCGACAAGGTCATTACTCTTTAACTCAAACTACAGGAGCGACAAAATTATGAACAAGCTGGCACGATTGATTGACACAATGATTGAATATGAGAAAGGCATTCCGCATCGCGTCGAACATTTTCTGAAAGTGTACGGTTACGCAAAAGCAATCGGCGAACTTGAGGGATTACCGGAAGATATGCAATGTATACTTGAAGCTGCCGCTATCATCCACGAAATCGGTATTAAGCCAAGTCTTGAAGAAACCGGAGACAGTTCTGGCAAAAATCAAGAGCGAGAAAGCAGCTCGTTTGCGCGTAAAATACTTCACAATTTAGGGTTTGCGCCGGAAGTGGCAGGAAGAATTGTCTATCTCATTGAAAACCGTCATAACTCTAAAATTGTGAAATCTCTCGACGGCCAAATTTTGCTCGAAGCCGATACTCTTGTCAATATGCATGAGGATGAAGCACCCCTTTCCGCTATAAAAATTGCATATGACGAAATGTTCGCGACAGCGACTGGAAAGAAATTTCTGAAACAGTTGTTTTTAAAGGGATAGCTAAGCTGTTCGCCAAAAGAGACCATTCTTCAATGCGAAGTTTGAGTCTTATAACTCAACTTTCGCAGGGAGTTTATGGTGGAGATTTGTTGCTAATATTGAATTTTATGTCCAATTTTCTGAGAAAAATATCAACTTTGGCTCAGAGGGGAGGGCCTTAAAGGTCTTTTCAAGCCGATTTTATAGAAAAGCATAAAAACTTTACGTGAAGCAGTTTTATAGCGTTTTTTAGCAGTATCTGATTCCATGGCAGTCTGTCGGGAACCCCAGCTTAGAAAGGTTCCCTTTCGGACAAAAGTAGGTATTTTTAGGTAAAATTTTGATATAAAAATTAGTTATTGCAATTATTTATCTTCAATAATGTAACTGCGAAACTTGAGTTGTTAAAACGTTTTGTAATTGATGAGAGGAGAAGCCACAGTTGTGAATAGAATCAATATAGTCTGTCTGGGAGTGAGGGATTTGAAAAAATCGCGGTCGTTTTACAGGGACGTGCTTGGTTTGGTGACACCGAACGGCGAGGACGACCCGAAAGTAATCTTTTTCAACAATAATGGCTCGAAACTGGAGCTGTATCCGCTCGACCTGCTGGCGAAGGACATCGACGAGGAAAATCCCCCGCAGATACTTGGCGGGTTTCCCGGAATCACTCTCGCATACAACGCGAAGAGCAAAGCGGAGGCCGACGCGATATTCGCGCGCGTCGAGAATTTTGGAGGGAAGATAGCCAAACAGCCTCAAACTGTATTTTGGGGCGGGTACAGCGGATATTTTCAGGACCTGGACGGCTACTATTGGGAGGTAGCCTACGCCGACTCCTGGAAGTTCGACGAGAACGACATGCTCGTGATTGAGTGAACAAGATGATGCGCAATATAGAAACGCTGACACAACGTGTGATTGATCGGACATTCGCCGTAAATGTGCGTGGGACGCTCCTGATGATCCGTGAGTTTGTAAAGCGGCGCAGTAACTACGGCAGGATCATAAACCTCTCCACGGACGCGGCGCAGGTTTTCGCCGGGCAAATTGCCTATGGGGCAA
>JAISXR010000022.1 GCA_031270375.1 Synergistaceae bacterium
TCTAAGCCCTATTTGTCTTTATATTTTATCATAAAACTTGGAACGTGTTCCTCAAATGTTTAAAATGTTTAAAACGCCACAAACCTTAATTTTTCATCGCTCGTTGTGATCGTAGATCATGGTAGTTTCTTTGGGAATTTACCCCTACAAATTTGTCGCACACCCGCGCGTGAATTGCGAAAAAACCTCAAAAATGAGGCGGTTCACGACGAACTGTTCCAAGTTGGCGGAGGTGGCAGAAAAAATAAAAGAGTCAGGAGGTGCCGCCCATTTTCAATCGTGAATGTAGCTCCCTCCCGCGCGATTATGCATGCGCCGATTCCTCGCGAATGAGCTATAAGTGCGATATTTTAGGCCGCTGTATCCCAATCCGCTCGTGAATATTTCTGGATTTGAGAGAATCAATATTTTAGAAAAATGGAAGCAATCTCGTGATGAAACTTACCGTTAATTCAAAGTCGTGACTAATTTATCACATTTCGCGTTCCCGTTCTTAACTTTTCGTTGATCTCCCTCGGAGTCTTTACCTCAAAGTGAACGGTGTCGCTCGCGTTTCCCGAAAGGACAGTCGCGTTGTGAGAGCCGCTTTTCACATTCGCGAATATCCCTTCGCCTTTTCCGCAGGCGCCGATAAATACGCCGTCCAAATACCAATACAATGGCGTCTCCCCCTCAGCGCCAAAAAATAATCTTTCTTCTTCTTCATCTTTTTTCAGGATGACCGTATGTCCTTCAAGTGGTCTTATTATTTTGACGGTTTTCGAAGGGGAAATTATTTCTTCGCGGGCGCTCATCCATCTTTGCAGGGTATCTGGCCACACGACGACGACTTTTCCGTCGATTTTTTTATGTAGCCGGCAAAGGGTTATTTTTGTGCGCTCCTTGATCGCGTAATCAAAAACCGTCTGAGGACAATCGGCGGTTGGCGAATCCCCGGATAACGAACATACACTTCGCAGATAAACTCCCGGAGGCGGTATGGTGAAATCGTCGCTTTCATCGGCAAGCGACCGCGCTATCCTCAGCATCAACGGCGTGGCGGCGTGTATCCCGACGAGCGAGGAATCTCCTTTTCCCTCGGGCGAACCGATCCACACCACTACCGTATATTTATCGGTATATCCCGCGGTCCACGCGTCCCTGTAACCGTAAGACGTCCCTGTCTTAAAGGCTATATTCCCTTTTGGCGTTTGAAAAATTTCCCGGTAGATCGGAACCAGACGCTTTGTGTCCTGAAGGACATTGGTGACGAGAAACGAGGCTTCGGGCGTAAGAGAGGCTTTTTCGGAACTTTTGCCCGGTACCCACTTAAGAGGCATATATTTCCCAGATACGGCCATAGCCCTGTAAGCGGCCGCAATTTCCAGCATCGACACCTCACAGCCTCCTAACGCCAAAGAATCAGTGTAATATCTAGGTTCTTTATCAATATGCCGAAATCCCAATTCGTTCAACAATGATTTGGCGGACGCGTAACCTACCATCCGCAGCACTCTCACAGAAGGTGTGTTAAGAGAATTCGCGAGAGCGATCCGCGCGCTCACCGGGCCCCTGTAGTAGAGGTCGAAATTTCTCGGGGCGCTGCCCCTGAAGGCGATGGGCGTGTCCGCAAGAAGGGAACCCGGAGTCAGCATGCCTTTTTCGAAGGCAAGAGCGTAAATGAACGGTTTCAAAAGCGAACCCGGAGAGCGAAGGGCGTTTCCGCAATCCACTTCGGAATCGGAAGTCCCCATTCCGTATCTTGCATTTCCCACATAAGCCCTCACTTCTGCTGTTGCGTTTTCGACGATTATTCCCGCCGCGGTTATTTTTTCGGGATACTCTTCAATTGTAGACACGATATTTTTTTCCAACATAGCCTGTAAATTTGCATCCAACGTCGAGCGCAAAAAACTGAATTTGCCCGAATTTGCCCTGACCTGGGCGGAAGCCATTACGGCGTATCTTTCCATGTTAAATCTTTTCCCCGGTAATTCTTCCGCCATTCCCAGTAAATAGTCTTCCGAGGTTATTACTTTTCGTTCGAGCAACGAAGTTAAATTTTCCTCGCGCTTCCGCATGGCCGCTTCAGGGAATCTGTCGAGGCGTAGACGGCTCGGCGAACTCAACAGGGAAATCAGTGCCGTTGATTCAGCGAGGGATAAAAAACTCGCACTTTTGTTAAAGTATATCCTGCTCGCCGCCTCTATCCCCCGTATATTTCCGCCGAAAGGCGCCCTGTTCAGGTAGAGTTCCAATATCGCTTCCTTTGATACTTCTCCCTCCAGGCGATGGGCAGCCCAGAATTCGAGAATTTTATTATAAAAAGTTCGCTCACGGGGAATCGCTATTCTGATCAATTGGGCTGTGATCGTCGAAGCTCCGGAAACGATTCTCCCCGATCTGACGTTTGAAATCGCCGCTCTCGCGATTGCTATCGCGTCGATGCCGCCATGGTTAAAAAAACGTTTGTCCTCAAGGAACACGACGACGCTCTTAGTCCAGCGTCCGGTTTTGTCGAGGGAGACCGGAACGCACCATTCGTCCGATTCCGAGAGCTTGACGTTCAAAATGTTCCCTTCTATATCGAGGATCGTTCGCGAAAAATCGTATTCTCTTACATTAAGAGAGGAAAATGACGAAGGTTTGTCGACGAAAAATATAAAGATCGACGAAACAAAAATTTGAATTATCGCTATCTTGAGAAGTAGTTTTCTCGCGTTATTACGTTTCATGATTTTCCACCGTATAAATCAAAGGATCGGCGGCTTTTCAAAGGCCGCCGATCTAAAATATTTTTTGGCCGAGAATTACTTGATGGTTATTCTCGATGTTTGTCCGATGCTCCTTATTCCCGGTGAATACATTCCTTCGGCCGCTATCGGCGGCAGTGTGAAGACACCCGGGGTTATCGCGCGAAGTGTAAAGCGTCTCTTATATGTGCGCGAGATATTATCCACAAAGAACAGGATCCGATCGTCACGCGTCTCGACGTGAGTCACGAAGGAGGGAACATTGGAGCGGTCATACTCGTTGGGTGAGGAATATGCATCGCTTGCAAACGCATTTTCGATCTCAAGCCCTCCAGCCAGTGGGAGCGAGATCACCATGTTGTTGAGATTCTTTGAAAATGACTCAATCATTATCTCGCCCGTTATTTTTTCACCCGCGCGCAGAGGGGCATCAGGGGTTATCACGTAACCGTCGGAATTGTAATATGTGACGGACGCCCTCATGCCGATATTCTCAGGCGCTGGTTCCTCAAGCGGAACGCCATCGCAAGTCCAGGTCACGTAACCAACTCCGTCGCCGCGGTTCGTGACGCTTAACGCCGAAATACCCTCGTCCAGTTTGATTGTGGCCGTACCGCGCGCGAGAGGGGCAAAATTCTCGCCTTCAACTCCAGTGATTTCCAGATCCGCGCTGCCCTCATTTTTTTGGAACGAATAAAAATTCGAGAGGGCGAGGAGTGACCATGCAAGCTCTTGCGTCGTGTACCTTTCGGATACGCGAAGGGAGTTGAGCAGGTTGTCGGCCGCGGCAACCGAACCGGTCGAAAATGGATCGACCCCAACTCTTGCGAGAAGATTCATCGCATCCGTCCTCACTCCGGAATCGAAGTACACTTGCGTCTCATCGTTAAACGGGAATTGCGGAATCGCCTCTTCGCCCAAAATGAGAGATGCCGTCTTCATGTCTTTTGACTCGGCAAACGCGGCCGCCAGCAGTAAACGTCCGAATTCCGGCATGGACGAAATATTGTCGCGCAGGTACGCCATCCAGGAAAGAGGCGCCTCGCCCTTCAGGGACAATACGTAACATACGTACGCGCGGACCGCGAGGTCTCCGCCATACTTATTCCTGTCGCTCGGGTCGGGAGTCGTGGCTATCAGATAGCGCAAAGATTCGAGCGCGTACCGAATTGTTTCACGTGGAACATCAATGCCTTTTTTCTCACACTCCACCAAGAAATGCGTGGCGTAGACGGTCGTCCAGCTCAAGCTCGCGCCTGACGGCCAGAACGAAAAACTTCCGTCGTAAAGCTGCATCGACTGTATCCGCCGCAGCACGTTTCTCAATTCCGCCTCCGCCTGTCCGCGCGTAGCGAGGTTTTCGTCCACCCTCGCAGCGATTTCGGGCAGCTCCAGCAATGCCCACCCGCGAGAGACCGTCTGCTCGAGGCACCAGTAGGGATAATCCAGGAGGAATTTCGCCATATCCGCCATCGAGACAGATGGGAGCGACGAGGTCGAAATTATCGCGCGCCGCGTTCCCGGGAACCAGTTTTTTTCAAGGTTTACATTCGCCGTCACGCCAGGTTTCACAGAGGATGAACCCGTTTTCGATACCCTCGGGTAGGGGGGTCTCACCGCCATTTCGATCTCCTGCTTTTGCGACTCACCCGCAAACGACGTTTCGAGCGTTACTCTGGCTATGCCCGAAGCATCGTCCGCCCTCAGTGAGAACGGCAGCGAGAAAGCCCTCTCTCCAACCGGTATCTTTATCCTTGCGTTGTAGTATTTCGCTTGATACTTGGCTTGATTTTCATTCACTTCATTTCCGGCAACCGCCGCTATGGACAACGGGCCTGTCAGTTTTATCAATACGTTTACCTCTGCCACATGGTCCGTTCGGTTGAACATCTGCAAGTTCGACTCGAAGCGATCTCCAGGCGCTACCGCTCTCGGCAGCGTGATATCCGCGACAACCTCCCTCGAGATAACGTGCTCTTCCTCAACGGCGCCAAACGCTTCTCTCGAAGCCGCGACTACCATCATTCGTGCTGTCCCGGAAAATTCCGGGACGTCCAGGGAGAATTCGGCTTTGCCGTTCTCGTCCGTTTTAACACTTTTCACAGCAGTCAGTATTTTAAATCTGTCGGCACGTACCGGCGAGAGCGAAGCCTTCATCATCGCCGACATCGCCATATCAGCGGTAGCGCCTCCGCCCGGTGTCATTACAGCCGGCGTCTTCAGGTAAAGCGGCATCAATTCGGCGTAAACGTCGTACGCCAAAAGCGTCAGTGCGCGTTTCCTCATAAAATGTCCGTAGAAATCAGGCGTCTTGAACGCCGTCAAATCCAACACGCCCTCATCGACCAGTATTGCCGTAAATTCCCCCGCGACCTCTTTTCCGTTTCCGTCCCTCAATTCAACGGTAAATTTGTTTTCTTTTGCGGGCCTGATTTTCTGCGGGGATTTAATTTCCACGCGCATTTTTTTATCGCCGCGGTCTATGTATATGGGAGCCGCTCCGAACGCCCTGTGGGACGACCACGTGTCCTCCTCGGCCGCGGCTTTTACATGATGTGCAGTCACCCACGCGTTCGGCGTCATGTCCTCGGTGATTTCAAACGTGAACTCCGCGGTTTTTTTGCCGTCCGAGGATGTATCGTAATGAAGCACCTCGTCGGTTTCCACCGACAAGAGCGTCGTGCCCTCGAAAGAGCCCCTGACGGTGACGACCGCCTTTTCTCCAGGCCTGTATACTTCTTTGTCCAGCTCAACACTCAGATATTCCGGCAGTGTAGCGGACGTTTCGTCATCGCCGTACCACCAGTCTCCTCTATTATATACATACAGGCTCGCCGCGGCGCTCATCTCGTTTTTTTCGTCCTCTACGACTATCAGATATCTCCCGGCGGCGTTAAAAGTAACTTCCGTGTCCGCGACGCCATTTTTGAACGCAACAGGGATGCCGTCGAAGCCGTCCATGGGCGCGTATTCGGTTCTTATTTCCGATCGCCGCCTTCCCTCCACGGTAGTGATTATCGTGCGGGTCAGTTCTCTGCTTATCGTCAGTTTGACGCCTTCCGGTGAAACGGGTTTCCCGTCGGTGTCTATCGCCGCAAACGTCGCCGCGGTTTTTTCGCCAGTCCCGATATCGCCTTGCGGCGTTTTAATCCCGAGAAATGTCTTTCTTGGAAAATAGGGAAGTGTCAGGTTCTTATATACCCAGCGCCCACCCTCCTCGCGGACTCCGATTTTGAAAACCGCGTCCATCATGGATTTCGCTTCATTCCTGATTGGGGGGAGGACCACTTTCGCGGAACCGTCTTTGTCCAATTTCCCTGTCGCCTGAATTTCGGTATTCGCCTCCGCATTTATTCTGAAATCCGAGAATATGTAACCGGGCCATTTCGCGTTGCGGTATTCCCGGGGAATGAGGCTGCGTTCCACTTCGTAATCAAGGCCATCGCCGGAAGCCCCGAACAGATACTTCGCATTTATCTCAAGGCCCGGTTCCGCCTCATAACGCAATTCTTTCTGATCCGCGGACACCTCGACCTCTATTCTCGGCGGAGCGAAATCTTCCACCTGAAACGAGCGATAAGCGATTGGCGTATCTTCTCCGGGTATGCGGACCTCGGCTCTCCACGCGCCGGTCGGCGAGGCGTCGCTGAGATTTATCGACGCGCCGCCCATGCCCATCTCCGAGAGCATCACTGATTCGTTGAGCCATTCGCGTCCCAATGAAGTATACACTTTGAGATTTACGGGGAACGGTTTTTCCGGGAGCAAGTCCGATTTACGGACTATCGTTTGCAGGGGGACAGTCTCGCCGGGACGGAATACGTCTCGCGGCAGATATATATATCCCTCATATCCGCCCTTTTGATAAGGGTCGCCGCCGTAATCGGCGCTGCCTGTCTGCCAGATATTTCCGTCGAACCGCAATATCGACGTGTCGTCTCCATGTTTCATTACCGCGACACTGGGACGATTATCCCAAGGCCAATCCGTCTCGTTTTTGATGAGGCATGCTCCGTGACTGTCTGTAATGCCCGATGCTACCAATTGATTGGTACGCGAATACAGTTCTACGCTCACGCCCTCTATCGGCGTGCCGGCGCGAATTGAGTTGACCCACAGCAAAACCCCGCGGTCTCCTATTTTGGCGCTGCCGGCCATGTCGGTGACATTGATCAGGCGACGCGCTGAGAGCCAATATTTTTCGCTGCCGTTGGCGGTGAGCATGAAAATGCCTTTCCTGCCATCCAGCATTTTGCGGAGATCTATCGAGAATTCATACCTCTCGTTGACGGGCGCGGTTATCTCGAAATCCCCCCGGTATATCGTCTCGGCCGTGTTATATATATAGGAAGGCCATTCGTCCCGCATGATGAAAGAGACGTTGTTGTCGTACACGCGTTCCAGCGTCACGTCGAGTTTTTCGATGTTCACGGAGGCGAAAGGTACTATGAGTTCTTCGTTTGCCGGCGAAATGAGCCGTCCCGGCGAGGTTATTTCGAGACTCGGATAGTGGTCGGGAAAGATGAAAGACTGTACCCACTCGTTCGCGAGTCCCGGTCCCGAGAGCGCGGGCAGCCCGGATTTCAGCTTTACGGTCACGAGTTCTCTCGGCGGAAACTGACCGCTGATGGAAATCGTGGAACCATAAGTGCTCACGTAAAATTCGTGCTTCGGGGTAATCTCGACGAAAGGCATCAATTTATCCGCGTCGGCCTGAGACGTCGTATTTATATTTATCTGGGAGCTCGAATAATCGCTGTACGAATGGAAATCCAAAATTTTGAGCGACAAATCGCGATCCACTTTCAACAACACGGCGTTTTTCATCGCAAGAGGACCCCGCGTGGAAACGAGCCCCTTTTTTATCCCGAACGTCAGAGGTGAGCCGTCGCCGGCTTCTACCCTTATCCGCGGCTCATTGTACGTGCCGCCCACTACGTCGAACGGAATATTCTCACCTCTCCCATCTTTAATGGATAGGAACGACCTCAACTGTCCCAAGTCGAGCGGCGCGTTAAATTGCAGTTGATACTCCACCCCCCACTGGTCTTCGCGATAGTCCGTCTGCCTTATGCCCAAAAATTCCATCGGAGGGGTGTTGAATTTGAATTTCGTGCCGCCGGATATGGAGCGCCCCTCGTAATCTTCCAGTTTTTCGGGAATTGTGGCTTCGAAGGCGGTCGCCTCGGGGAGATACCCGCCGGGCAATTGATAAAGGAACGTCGACCGCGTTATCCAGATTCCCTGCCCATTGATCGGAGGCGAGAATACTACGGGGACTAACTCTTTGGGGGGAGTTCGTCCGACGTCGTCGCTTGCCACCACCGCGGAAGAAAAATCTACCTTTATATTGACGGGACCCGATATCAATCCCTGGGGCGAAAATTCACTGACGGAAAAACGCGTGCCTCCGGCTGCCCAGGCGGCCGCGCCCATATTCGCGAACAGGAAAATGACGAGCCACATGATGGTGCGGCACATCTTGCCACGGAACCGCTTTGTTTTTTCTCTGGACATCGTTATCTTGCCTCCTCTTGGAGTTTTATGGCTATTCTCGCGTTCAATTGAGCTAAGAATCATAATTGTTACCCAGCAGGCTTTTCCAGTCGACGTTGTCGTCGAGCAGATTGGGGCAGCTCATATCGGGATAAAACCAATGGCGCCCTAACCCCATCAATACCTGCCACCATTCATTGGTATCCGGCGCCACAATTTCCCCTTCCGGCCCTATGCGCCTCAGCTCCCTGTACACCAACGCTATCATCTGATTTTCGTCGAGACACGCGGTGGTCTTGCCGAAAAACTCCATTATATAGGAGTACGAAACCGCCTTCAACTGGAAAAGTATATCCCTCCATTTCTCCGGCACGCGTGCCGTGCGGGCGAGCGTTATTTTTTTTTTGGAGCCGGAATGTTTATGATTCACGATGAAAAGTATGCTCTCGAGCGGGATATGGTTGAGTTCGCGATACTTTTTTATCAGCGAATCCGCGATCGGCCGCATCCGCGCGTTGCATATCTCGAAATCGAATTCGTGGCTTTCTGCCAAGGGACTCAGCTCCTTTCCGTAACGATATAAATATACAGCAAAATTAACGCTTTGTCTTGACCA